>NZ_JBIASZ010000015.1:113221-228247 GCF_042891345.1 Streptomyces sp. NPDC001903 | reverse complement strand
GCTTTCGTTCTTCGTTCTTGCGTTTCCGACTCTATCAGAGTCAGTTCCGCTTGCTTTCCGGGGTCTTCGCTTTCGCGTTTTCCCTTTCCGGCGATGCCGACTCTATCAGAAGTTTTCCACCGGATTTCCCGGCTTCGGATTCCTGGATGAGGAGTCGACTGTGCTCCGCTGGAATTCAAATTCCTGTTGGGAGCGAGAGAGACTTTAAACCATCACTGCCGAACTTGTCCAGTTCGAGGCAACCGTTCGAATCTACCTCCCCACGGCGACGGTGTCAACAGTCGCTGCGGGACGACGAGGAGACTAGCAGCTGAACGGGGTCCTACGCACATCAGGCCGCCGTCGGCAGCGTGGCCGTCTGGTCCGCGGCCTCCACGTCGCCCACCTCGCCGGCGCGCGCGGCGCGGCCGCCGAGGACGTAGACGTACGTCAGGAACAGGACCTCGGCGGCGACGCCGATCGTGATGCGGGCCCAGGTCGGGAGGCCGGAGGGGGTCACGAAGCCCTCGATCAGGCCCGATACGAACAGGACCACCGCCAGGCCGATCGCCATGCCCAGCGCGGCGCGGCCCTGCTCCGCGAGGGCGGCCCGGCGGGTGCGCGGGCCCGGGTCGACGACCGCCCAGCCGAGGCGCAGGCCCGTGCCGGCGGCCACGAAGACCGCGGTCAGTTCGAGCAGGCCGTGCGGCAGGATCAGGCCGAGGAAGACGTCGAGGCGGCCCGCCGAGGCCATCAGGCCGATGCCCGTCCCGAGGTTGAGCATGTTCACGAAGAGGATCCAGAGCACCGGTATCCCCAGGAACGCGCCCAGGACCAGGCAGATCGCGGCCGCCTGGGCGTTGTTCGTCCAGACCTGGGCGGCGAAGGAGCCCGCCGGGTTGCTGGAGTAGTACGTCTCGTACCCGCCGCCCGGCTTCGTCAGGGCCTTCAGGTCCTCCGGGGCCGCGATGGCGCCCTGGACCTCCGGGTGCGTCGCTATCCACCAGCCGAGCAGGACGCCGATCGCCGTGGAGATCAGCGCGGTCGGTATCCACCAGCGGCGGCTGCGGTAGACGGCGGCCGGGAAGCCCGCGGTGAAGAAGCGGGCCGCGTCGCGCCAGCCGGCCCGGCGGGCGCCCGTCACGGTGGCCCGGGCGCGGGCGACGAGCTGGGTCAGGCGGCCCGTGAGCATCGGGTCCGGGGTGCTGGACTGGATCAGCGAGAGGTGCGTGGAGGTCCGCTGGTAGAGCGCGACCAGCTCGTCCGCCTCGGCGCCGGTCAGCCGGCGGCCGCGCCCCAGCAGCTGTTCCAGGCGGTCCCATTCCGCCCGGTGCGCCGTCACGAAGACGTCGAGATCCATCCGGTTACCGCTCCCCTGCCCCAGGACCTGCTGGCTTCTGCTTACTTCTACCGTGGTCAGCTTGGCAGACTGGGAGGGCCGAGGGGCGGGTCCGGTCACGGGAAAGGTGTGCATGGTGAGCGATCTGGTGACGGGGGACGCGGTCGTCCTGGGCTTGCGGCCGGCGAGGCTGCCGAGCCGGGCGTTGGCGATCTTCCTCGACCTGCTCGTGTACCTCACCGGATACCTGCTCGTCTCGATCGGGCTCACCCTGGCGACCGCCTCGCTGGATCCGGCCGCCCAGGCCGCGGTGGCGGTGGCGAGCTTCCTCCTGGTGCTGGTCGGCGTGCCGATCGCGGTGGAGACGCTGTCCCACGGGCGCTCGCTCGGCAAGCTGGCCTGCGGGCTGCGCGTCGTACGCGACGACGGCGGGCCGATCCGGTTCCGGCACGCGCTCGTGCGCGGGGCCATGGGGGTCGTGGAACTGCTGGCCACCTTCGGCGCCATCGCCTGCATCGCCTCGCTGGTGTCGGCGCGGGGTCGGCGGCTGGGGGACGTGTTCGCGGGGGCGCTGGTCATACGGGAGCGGGTGCCGGGGGCGCGGGTGATGCCGGTGCCCCCGCCGCCGCCGTGGCTGGCGGGGCGCTTCTCGGGGCTGGACCTGTCGGCCGTTCCGGACGGGCTGTGGCTGGCGATACGCCAGTACCTGACCCGGATGAACCAGCTGGACCCGCAGGTGGGTGCCGCGATGGCGGTGCGGCTCGCCGACGATCTGGTGGCGCGTACGGGAACGCCGGCGCCGGTGGGGGTGCCCGCGGCCGCCTTCCTGATGGCGGTGGTGCACGAGCGGCAGTCCCGGGACGCGGCCCGCGCCTTCGGTCCCGGTGTCGCGCCCGCGTACGCGCCGCCCGTCGCGCCCGCGATGCCGGCCGCGTGGGGGCAGCCGGGCCCCGGGACGTACGCACCACAGGCCGTACGGCCCGCGACCCCGCCGGTGCCGGTGCCGATTCCGGTCCCTGGCGAGCTGCCCGCGACTCCCGTGCCGCCGCGGCCCGCGACGGGGTTCGCACCCCCGGCGTGATCGCCTAACCTGCGCGGCATGTCAGCGAACGTCGCATTCACCTTCCGCGTCACGGGCATCGAGGACGAGGCCCGGGCGCAAGCCGTCGTCGAGGAACTCCGGGAACTGATGCGGGACGAGAGCATCGGCCGCCAGGTCACGATCGGCATCCGGCAGGAGGACGGCGTGTACGTCGTCACCGGCGGGACCGACTTCCCGGTCTCCGTCAGCCGCGCCCACCTGTGGTGCCCGGAGTTCGAGAAGTCCGTCGCCTGGTACGCGAAGGAAGCCGCGCCCTCGGCGATCTGCGCCGTCGAGTGGTGCCACCCCGACGAGCAGCGCTGATCCGGGGCCGGGGAGCCGGGCGGGGCGTCAGTCCTCGGTGAAGGTCGAGGGCGGGGTCTCCAGGTGCTCCAGCTCGATGCCGGGGGCCGCGAGGACCACGTCCCCCGCGATGTGCACCGTGTGGACCTCGCCCGTGTCCAGGGCCGTGACCTGGTACTCGTCCACCACGAGCGGTCCGCTGTCCGTGGCGTGCTCGGCGCGGCCCCGCAGGGCCCAGGCCTGGTCGACCGTACGGGGCGCCAGCACCGGGTCCGTGAGCGCGACGAGCCGGACCCGCGTCGCCGGGGCGCCCGGGGTCAGCCTCAGCAGGCGGGCCGTCGCGATCAGGAAGGCCGGCGAGGTGCCGGTGAAGCCCGCGGCGGGGACGTTGCCCTCGGTGGCCTCGGTGCCCGCCGGGTCGGAGCGCACCCAGGTGACCCCGTCGATGGCCGCGCCGCGGACCTGCCAGCTCGAGGCGTTGGCCTCGAGGCGGATCGGGCGGCCGAGTTCGTCGATCGCGAGGTCGACCGAGCCGCGGTGGTCGCCGTCCGGGCCGGTGAGCTGGGAGACGTAGCGCCAGCCGGAGGGGCCGGGCGCGCAGTGGAAGTGCTCCTCGCCGAGGGGCGCGTGGTCGTGCGGGTCATGGAGCGAGTAGCGGCCTCGGGGCATGGGGTGCCGTCCTTGCGTGCGTCGTACGGGGTCGTGCGGGGTCGTACGGGTCGTGCTCACGGGGCAGGCCCCCGGCGTACGTGCCGGGGGCCTGCTCGGTGCTGCGGATCCGCGGGGACCGTACGGGATCAGTAGCGGTAGTGGTCCGGCTTGTACGGGCCCTCGACCTTGACGCCGATGTAGTCGGCCTGCTCCGGGCGGAGCGTCGTGAGCTTGACGCCGAGGGCGTCGAGGTGGAGGCGGGCGACCTTCTCGTCGAGGTGCTTGGGCAGCACGTAGACGTCGGTCGGGTACTCCGAGGGCTTGGTGAAGAGCTCGATCTGGGCCAGGGTCTGGTCCGCGAAGGAGTTCGACATGACGAACGACGGGTGGCCGGTCGCGTTGCCCAGGTTCAGCAGACGGCCCTCGGAGAGGACGATCAGGACCTTGCCGTCGGGGAACTTCCAGGTGTGGACCTGCGGCTTGACCTCGTCCTTGACGATGCCCTCGACCTTGGCCAGGCCGGCCATGTCGATCTCGTTGTCGAAGTGGCCGATGTTGCCCACGATCGCCTGGTGCTTCATCTTGGCCATGTCGGCGGCCATGATGATGTCCTTGTTGCCCGTGGTCGTGATGAAGATGTCGGCCGTCTCGACGACGTCGTCCAGCGTCGCGACCTGGAAGCCGTCCATGGCCGCCTGGAGCGCGCAGATCGGGTCGATCTCGGTGACGATGACGCGGGCGCCCTGGCCGCGGAGCGACTCGGCACAGCCCTTGCCGACGTCGCCGTAGCCGAAGACCACGGCGACCTTGCCGCCGATGAGGACGTCGGTGGCGCGGTTGATGCCGTCGATGAGGGAGTGGCGGCAGCCGTACTTGTTGTCGAACTTCGACTTGGTGACCGCGTCGTTGACGTTGATCGCCGGGAAGAGCAGGGTGCCCTCGGCCATCATCTCGTACAGGCGGTGGACACCGGTGGTGGTCTCCTCGGTGACGCCGCGGATCTCGGACGCGAGCTGCGTCCACTTCTGCGGGGTCTCGCCGAGGGTGCGGTTCAGCAGGGTGAGGATGTGGCCGTACTCCTCGGAGTCCGCCGTGGACGGGTCCGGGGCGGAGCCGGCCTTCTCGAACTCGACGCCCTTGTGGACGAGGAGGGTGGCGTCACCACCGTCGTCGAGGATCATGTTCGGGCCGCCGGTGGGGGTGTTCGGCCAGGTCAGCGCCTGCTCCGTGCACCACCAGTACTCCTCCAGCGTCTCGCCCTTCCAGGCGAAGACGGGTACGCCCTGCGGGTTCTCCGGGGTGCCGTTCGGGCCGACCGCGATGGCGGCGGCCGCGTGGTCCTGGGTGGAGAAGATGTTGCAGGAGGCCCAGCGGACGTCGGCGCCGAGGGCGACGAGGGTCTCGATCAGGACGGCGGTCTGCACGGTCATGTGCAGCGAGCCGGTAATGCGGGCGCCGGCCAGCGGCTGGGCCGCGGCGTACTCGCGGCGGATCGACATCAGGCCGGGCATCTCGTGCTCGGCGAGGGTGATCTCCTTGCGGCCGAAGGCGGCGAGGGAAAGGTCGGCGACCTTGAAGTCCATGGGTGCTGCTCCTCATGGTTCGAGAGGGTGGGTACGGCTGAGCCGCGCATCGCCTGTGGGGGCGGTGCACCGGGCACTCAGTCCGTCGGGGGTCCTCTCTCCCCTCGGCCGGTCGCGAGACCGCCCGACCGCCATCAGCAGCGACGCCTGACACTGATGACGAATCTACACCGATCGGCCGAGCGCGCCCCAGTGGGCCGGGGAAGAAGTCGCCGCCGAAGAGGGCCGTCCGGCGGGCCGGATTCAGGCCTTTTGGACTTTTGATCGGACCCTTACGTGTTGGACGATGCCGGAGGATCGTCCGTACGCGCGTGAAGGAGATTGCAGTGACCACTCCGGCCGACTCTCCCGGTGGCGGGACCACGAGCGGGGGCGAGCGCGTGAAGCTGCTGGCCGTCACGGCGTGCCCCACCGGGATCGCGCACACGTACATGGCCGCGGAGAAGCTCCAGCAGGCCGCCGCCCGCCTCGGCATCGACATGAAGGTGGAGACGCAAGGCTCGATCGGGGCCGAGAACGTGCTCACTGACAACGATGTCAGAGAGGCGGACGGCATCATCATCGCCGCCGACAAGGAGGTGGACCGCGAGCGGTTCGCCGGCAAGCGGGTGCTGTCCACCGGCGTCGCCGACGGCATCCGCCGGCCGGAGGAGCTGATCGAGCGCGTGCGGAGCGCGCCGGTGCAGAGCGGCGCCGCGGCCTCCCGTGGTGGCGGTGGCGGTGGCGGTGGCGGAGATGGCCGTGGCGGCGGCAAGGAGCGCAGCCTCGCGTACAAGGCGCTGATGAACGGCGTCTCGTACATGATCCCGTTCGTCGTCGTCGGCGGTCTGCTGATCGCCGTCTCGCTCGCGCTGGGCGGGCACGCGACGGCCGAAGGGTACGTCATCCCCGAGGGCACCTTCTGGGCCCATGTGAACGCCATCGGCGGCATCGGCTTCCAGCTGATGATCCCGATCCTCTCCGGCTACATCGCGTACGCCATCGGCGACCGGCCGGCCCTCGTGCCCGGCATGATCGGCGGTTTCATCGCGAACACCGGGGCGCTCTACGACTCGAAGGCGGGCGCGGGCTTCATCGGCGCCATCGTGACGGGTTTCCTGGCCGGCTACCTGGTCTTGTGGATCAAGAAGGTCAAGGTCCCGAAGGTCGTCCGGCCGATCATGCCGATCATCGTGATCCCGATCGTCGCGACGACGGCCCTGGGCCTGTTCTTCGTCTACGTCATCGGCAAGCCGATCTCCTGGGTGTTCGAGAACCTGACGAGCCGGCTGTCCGGCATGACCGGCACCAGCGCGATCCTGCTCGGCGCGATCCTCGGCCTGATGATCGCCTTCGACATGGGCGGCCCGGTCAACAAGACGGCGTTCCTCTTCGGCACGGGGCTCATCGCCTCCGGGAACCACGCGGTCATGGGCATGTGCGCGGCGGCCATCCCGGTCATGCCGCTGGGCCAGGGCCTGGCGACGCTGCTGCGCCGCAAGCTGTACTCCGACCAGGAGCGCGAGACCGGCATGGCGGCGCTCTTCATGGGGGTGTTCGGCATCTCGGAGGGCGCGATCCCGTTCGCGGCGGCGCGGCCGGCGATCGTCATCCCGGCGAACATGCTCGGTGGTGCGGTGGCCGGTGCGATCGCCGGCGTGGGGGGCGTGGGGGACCACGTGCCGCACGGCGGTCCGGTCGTGGCCGCGCTGGGTGCCGTCAGCGGCTGGGCCTGGTTCCTGGTCGCCATCACGGCGGGCACCGTGGTCACCGCCCTGACCACCAACGCGCTCATCGGCCTGAGGGCGCGCCGGGGCCGGATCGCCGCCATCGCGCCGGTGGCCGTCGGCCTCCCGGAGCCGGTGCTCGCGGGGGTCGGCGCGGGTACGGGGACGACGGGGACGGGTACGGGTACGGCGGTGGGCGCGGGAACCGCGACGGCCGTCGCCACGGCCGCAGCCGTCGCCACGCCCGCCGCGTCCGCTCCGGCCGGTGCGGACGCGGCGCTCTCCGGCTACCTGACCGCCCGGACCGTGAAGACCGAGCTGGCCTCCGGATCGAAGGAGGCCGCCATCCGCGAGATGGCCGAGATGCTGGCCACGACCGGCAACGTACGGGACGTGGACGAGCTCGTACGGGTCGCCCTCGCCCGCGAGGCCCAGGGCACGACGGGCCTCGGCGAGTCCATCGCCATCCCGCACGCCAAGACGGACGCGGTCTCCCGGCCGACGGTGGGCTTCGCCCGGTCCGCCGCGGGCATCGAGTGGGGCTCGCCGGACGGCACGAAGGCCCGGCTGGTCTTCATGATCTCGGTACCGGAGGCCGCCGCCGGCGACGAGCACCTGCGCATCCTCGCCCTGCTGTCCCGGGGGCTCATGGACGCGGACTTCCGGGACCGGCTGGAGTCGGCCCCCGACGGCCCCGCGGTCCTGGACGTCCTCCGCGAGATCGGGTAACCCGCCCGCCCCGTACGGAGAAAGGCCCCCGCCGGGCGCGGTCTGCGCGCGGCGGGGGCCTTCGTACGGGTGCGGGAAGAGCGTCAGCCCTGCGCGGCGGCTTCCGCCTTGTAGATGTCCGGCTCCAGGTAGATCACGCGGGCGATCGGGACCGCCTCGCGGATCCGCGCCTCGGCGGCGTTGATCGCGTCCGCGACCTGCGTGGCGGTGTCGTCGCCCTCGACGGCGATCTTCGCGGCGACCAGGAGCTCCTCGGGGCCGAGGTGCAGGGTGCGCATGTGGATGACGCGGGTGACGACGTCTCCGTCGACGAGCGCGGCCTTGATCTTCTCGACGTCCTCCGTGCCCGCGGCCTCGCCGAGCAGCAGGGACTTCGTCTCGGCGGCCAGCACGACCGCGATGACGAGCAGCAGGGTGCCGATGCAGAGGGTGCCGATGCCGTCCCAGACGCCGTTGCCGGTCGCCAGCGCGAGGCCCACGCCGCCGAGGGCGAGGACCAGGCCGACGAGCGCGCCGAAGTCCTCCAGCAGGACCACCGGCAGCTCGGGGGCCTTGGCCCGCTTGATGAACTGGCCCCACGACAGGGAGCCGCGGATCTCGTTCGACTCCTTGATCGCCGTACGGAAGGAGAAGCTCTCGGCGACGATGGCGAAGACGAGCACCCCGATCGGCCAGTACCAGGCCTCGATGGGGTGCGGGTGCTGGACCTTCTCGACGCCCTCGTAGATGGCGAACATGCCACCGACGGTGAAGAGCACGATGGAGACGAGGAACGCGTAGATGTAGCGTTCGCGCCCGTACCCGAAGGGGTGTTCCGGCGTCGCCTCGCGCTGGGCCTTCTTGCCGCCGAGGAGCAGCAGCCCCTGGTTCCCGGAGTCGGCCAGCGAGTGGACGCTTTCCGCGAGCATCGACGACGAGCCGCTGAAGACGAAGGCCACGAACTTGGCTACAGCGATGGCGAGGTTCGCGGCGAGTGCCGCCACGATCGCCCTGGTACCGCCCGACGCGCTCATGGGTTTTCGGAGTCCCTTCCTCGGTACGGCACCCCTGCCCGGGGCGCCGCGCTACGGCGGCACATTGTTGCAGCCGTGGCGGCGGACGCCACGTTCACACCGACACGGTGGCCCGGAAAACAGTACCGATCCCGGACAGTTCGACCTTTTCACCGGCCGGGACGAACACCGACTCCCCGGGGGACAGCGTCAGTTCGCCGGCCTTCGGGCGGCCCGCCGTGCAGAGCAGGATCTGCGGGGCGGTGTCCGGGAGGGGGTGGGGGGCGGCGCCGGGGGCCAGGGCGAAGCGCGAGAGCCGGAATTCCTCGATGGGGCTCTCGTAGACCTCCTCGCCGTTGCCCTCGGGGCGCTGTACGGCCGGGTCGCCGGGTTCGAAGCGCACGATCTTCAGCAGCTCGGGCACGTCCACGTGTTTGGGGGTGAGTCCGGCGCGCAGCACGTTGTCGGAGTTGGCGAGCAGCTCCACGCCGAGGCCGTCGAGGTAGGCGTGCGGGACTCCGGCGCCGAGGAACATCGCCTCGCCGGGCTGGAGTCGTACGTGGTTGAGCAGCATGGCCGCGATCACGCCGGGGTCGCCCGGGTAGTGGTGGACGAGCGAGGCGTACGGGGCGTACGGGCCCCCGAGGCGCTCGATCGCGGCTCCCGCCTCGGCGACCGTACGGGCCATCTCGGCGCGGTCCGCGGTCAGTACGGCGGTGAGCATCTCGCGCAGGGCCGCCTCCTGCGGATGGGCCCGCAGGAGGTCGACGTACGGCTTGAGCGAGTCCACCCCGAGGCCTTCGAGCAGTTCGGCGGCCTCCAGCGGCGGGCGGAACCCGCACAGGCCGTCGAAGGGGGTGAGGGCGCAGATCATCTCGGGCTTGTGGTTGGGGTCCTTGTAGTTGCGGTGTCCGGCCTCGACCGGGATCCCGCGGCGCTCCTCGTCCGCGTAGCCGGCCTCGGCCTGTTCGAGGTCGGGGTGGACCTGGAGGGAGAGCGGGGCGCCGGCCGCGAGGAGTTTGAGGAGGAAGGGCAGCCGGGGGCCGAACTTGGTGACGGCGGCCGCGCCGAGCTCCCGCTCGGGGTCGGCGGCGATGACGTCCGCGAGGGTGGTCTCGCCGTCGCCCCGGTCGAGACGGGAGGGAGCGCCCGGGTGGGCTCCCATCCACATCTCGGCCTGCGGCTCCCCGGTGGGTTCCACACCGAGGAGCCCGGGGATCGCGGTGGTCGATCCCCAGGCGTAGGGGCGGATCGTGTTCGTCAGGCGGTCCATCTTCGTCCGTCTTCCTGGATGAAGGGCCGGCACGGTGGTGTGCTCAGCCGTGTCCCCTGGTCGCCAACGCCAGGTAGGCGGTGGCGAAGTCCGTGACGGCGAGGAGTTCGGCGATCTGTTCCAGTTCGCCGCCCTCCTCCGGTTCGAGCTCGCTGATGGCCGTGTCGTGGCTGAGGGCGAGCTCGCGCGCGGCCGGGGCGGCGGTGAGGCCGCCCGTGGGCCGGTCGCGCAGCAGGACGATGCGGGCACGGAGAGCCTGGGGCTCCTCCACCCGGTCACGGAAGAAGTCTTCGGGGTCGGCGCCGGCGGCGAAGGAGCCGGCGAGCAGGACCCCGTGGGCGGGCAGCGCCTCGGGCAGGTCGGCGGCCAGTGCGGGGCGGCCGGCGAGTTCGGCGAGGGTGGCGGCGAAGCGGCGACCGGCCGGTCCGGCCCCGGCGCCCTCGCTCCAGATGAGCGGGAGGGTGTCGGCGAGCTCGGCGGCGAGGGTCTTGGCCGGGTTGGAGTACGTGGCGATGGCCGGTCCGCAGCGCTCGGCGGTGCGGTCGAGCCGGTCGGCGACGCGCTGCAGGGTCTCGGGCGCGGCGGTGATCAGCCCGACCTTGTCGAGGAGCACGAGCAGCGGGGTCAGCAGGGCCCACAGGGCGCCGGGTCCGGCCGCGGCGGATTCGTCGTACTCCTGGTACGGGGCCTTGGCCATCGGTACGAGGAGCCCGTGCGCGCCGTCGACGGCCTCGCTGAGCGGGGAGCGCTCGGGTGCGACGGCGACGACGGTGCAGCCGCGCCGGTAGGCCTGCTCGGCGAGGAGGGCCAGTCCGGGCTCACTGCCGTCGGTGGTGGCGAGGAGCAGCAGGTCGACGGAGCCGGCCCAGCCGGGCAGCGCCCAGCGCAGGGCGCCGGCGGCGTGGGCGACGCCGGTGGGGTGCAGGCGGGTGACCGGTGCGGAGGCCCCGGCGAGGGCGCCGAGCAGGTCGGCGACTCCGGTGGCGGCGGTGCCCGACCCCGCGATGAGGACGGCGCGGGGCCGGCCGTCGGGGCGCAGGTCGGCGAGGCCGGCCTCGGTCGCGTGCCGTGCCGCGGTGCGGACTCTGGCCCCGGCCTCGGCGGCGCCGCGGAGCAGGCCGCGGCGGTCGGCGCGGGCGAGCTCGTCCGGTGCGTCGAGGAGCGACTCGTCGAGCATTGCGGCCTCCGGCTGATTCAGAAGGGCGGGCGACTCGGTTGCTCGGGCGCCCGGCGCTGCGACGGACGCCCCTTGGTGCCTGTGCGTCCCGGGGCCTGCGGCCCGGGACGGCGGCCTCAGGCGGGGCGGCGGGCCTCGTCGACGAGGAGGACCGGGATGCCGTCACGGACCGGGTAGGCGAGGCCGCAGTCCTGGCCGGTGCAGATCAGCTCGGGAGCCGCTTCGTCCGCCGACTTGTCCTCGAGGGGCGCGTGGCAGGCGGGGCAGGCGAGGATCTCCAGAAGGCCGGCTTCGAGCGGCATGGGGCGGTTCCCTTCGAACATGCGGATTGGGCGAGGTCAGCGTACCGCCGGGCCGCACCTCGCGCGGCCCGGCCTGACATGGCGTTCAAGCCCGGACGAGGGCGAGGACCTCGTCGCGGACCTTCGCGAGGGTCTCGGGGTCGCGGGCCTCGACGTTGAGGCGCAGCAGCGGCTCGGTGTTGGAGGCGCGCAGGTTGAACCACCAGTCGGCGGAGCTCGCGGTCAGGCCGTCGAGCTCGTCGAGGGTGATGCCCTCGGCGGAGCCGTACGCGGCCTTGACGGCGGCGAGGCGGTCGGCCTGGTCGGCGACGGTGGAGTTGATCTCGCCCGAGCCGGCGTAGCGGTCGTACGAGGAGACCAGCTCGGAGAGCGGGCCGTCCTGGCCGCCGAGGGCCGCGAGGACGTGGAGCGCGGCGAGCATGCCGGTGTCCGCGTTCCAGAAGTCCTTGAAGTAGTAGTGCGCCGAGTGCTCGCCGCCGAAGATGGCGCCGGACTTGGCCATCTGCTCCTTGATGAAGGAGTGGCCGACGCGGGTGCGGACGGGGGTGCCGCCGTGCTCGCGGACGACCTCGGGGACGGACCAGGAGGTGATCAGGTTGTGGATCACCGTGCCGGTGCCGCCGTTGCGGGCCAGTTCGCGGGCCGCGACCAGGGCGGTGACGGCGGACGGGGAGACGCCCGCGCCGCGCTCGTCGACGACGAAGCAGCGGTCGGCGTCGCCGTCGAAGGCGAGGCCGAGGTCGGCGCCCTCGGCCCGCACGCGGGCCTGGAGGTCGACGATGTTCTTCGGGTCGAGGGGGTTGGCCTCGTGGTTCGGGAAGGTGCCGTCGAGCTCGAAGTACATCGGGACCACCTCCAGCGGCAGGCCCTCGAACACGGTCGGGACGGTGTGGCCGCCCATGCCGTTGCCCGCGTCGACGACGACCTTCAGCGGGCGGATCGCGGTGAGGTCGACCAGGCCCTTGAGGTGCTCGGCGTAGCCGGCGAGGGTGTCCTGCTCGGTGATCGTGCCCGGGGCGGTGCCTGCGGCGACGGCCGGGGCGCCCTGCTCGGACCACTGCTCGACGAGCTCGCGGATGGTGGAGAGGCCGGAGTCCTGCCCGACGGGGGCGGCGCCGGCCCGGCAGAGCTTGATGCCGTTGTAGCGGGCCGGGTTGTGCGAGGCCGTGAACATGGCGCCGGGCAGGTCGAGCGTGCCGGAGGCGTAGTACAGCTGGTCGGTGGAGCAGAGCCCGATCAGGGTGACGTCCACGCCGCGGGCGGCGGCGCCGCGCGCGAAGGCCCCGGACAGGGCGGGCGAGGAGGGCCGCATGTCGTGGCCCACGACGATCGCCGTCGCGCCGGTGACCTCGACGAAAGCAGCTCCGAACAGTTCGGCCAGCGACTCGTCCCACTCGTCCGGTACGACACCACGTACGTCGTACGCCTTGACGATGTTCGAAAGATCTGCGGCCACTGCCTGCCCTCCTGAGGTGCTGTGCGGTGGAGCAAACCTACCTGCACGGAGAGCGGCTTTTCAGACCATGTGATGTCAGGAGTCGGGCGAACGCAGGACGCGCAGGTGTCCGCGGCGCGTCTCCCCGGTGCCGCCGGCGCCGTTGCCGCCCTGGCCGGATCCGCCGGCCTGGGCCGCGCGGTCGTGCGGACGGGCTGCTTCGCGGACGGCGTTGGCCAGGGCTTCGAGGTCGTCGCCGCTGGGGCGGGAGGGTGCGGAGCCGTCGGTCAGGCGCACGACGTCCCAGCCCCGGGGGGCGGTCAGGCGCTCGGAGTGCTCGGCGCACAGGTCGTAGCAGTGGGGTTCCGCGTAGGTGGCGAGCGGGCCGAGGACTGCGGTCGAATCGGCGTAGACGTACGTCAGTGTCGCGACGGCAGGGCGGCCGCACGCGGTGCGCGAACAGCGACGTACAAGGCTCACGACGTTGGACGGTACCGCACTCTTGACCGGGCCGCGACGACTCTCCCCCAGCCCGCTCTCCCGTGTCGTGCCTGCGGAGGGGCGCGGCGGGTCCGGAAACGCCCGGGTGGGAGGGGCCGCGAGGGCTACGCTGCGGGGGTGACCGACAGCCCCCTGCCCCCCGGCCCGCCCCGCCCCGCCGAGCCTCCCGCCGAGCCGCGGCCGCGCCGCCGCGACCGGCACGGGCGGGGGATGCGGGGGCCGCTGGCCCCGCCGCAGGTGCCGCTGTCGGCGAGCCGGGCGGAGCTGTTCGGGGACCTCGTACGGGATTCGGTCGAGCGGCTGGAGCGGCGGTTCCCGCAGCTGGCGGAGGTGGAGTTCGTGGTCGCCGACGTGCCGGGGCCGCCGGGCGGTCCGGACACGGGCTGGAACGACGAGGCGGTGCCGCTCGGGGCGCTCTCGGAGCCGGACGGCGCGGGTCGGCCGGCGCGGGTCGTGGTGTTCCGGCGGCCGGTGGAGATCCGGACGAAGAGCCGGGACGAGCGGGCCCTGCTGGTCCACGAGATCGTGGTGGAGCAGGTGGCCGAGCTGCTGGGGCTCTCCCCGGAGACGGTGGACCCGCGGTACGGACAGGACTGACGGGCGGCCGAACGGGCCGGCGGGCGGCCCGGCCCCAGGGGCCTGCCGCCCCCGGCCGGCCCGGCCGCCCGTACGGCGCGCTAGTCGGTCAGGACCGTGAGGTCCTGGGCGGCCTTGGGGACCGAGACCATCGCGTGGTCGTCCGACAGCCCCTGGATCGTGAACATCGGGATGCCCTCGTGCGGCAGGGTCAGCGTCCGGGCCGCGTACACGGGTCCGCCGGAGACGGTCTCCACCGTCAGCGCGTAGGCGCCCTTGGCGCCCGCCGGGGCCAGCGTCAGCGCCTGCGTCGTGCCCGCCTTGACCGTGACCTCCTTCGAGGCCGGCTCCCCGGCCTCCGTGCCCGCCGAGGCCGTGACCTTGACCTTCGCGTCGGTGCCGCCCGCCACCGTCAGCGAGAGCACCGTCGCGTTCTCGTCGGCCCGGTTGTCGGCGACCGTGGCCCGCGTGCCGACCGGTGCGGTCGCCGGGAGGAAGCCCAGCTCCTGCTTGGCGCCGCTGCCGCGGACCACCCGCACGGCGGCCACCACCGGTACGGCCTTCTTGCCGTTCGCCGGGGCCAGCACCAGCGAGCCCGCCTCGCCGCGGGTCACGTCCTTGAGGTCGACGCTCGCGGTCATGCCGCCCTTGACGTGCAGCTGCTCGTTGTCCGCGGGGCTGATCGAGCCGTTCGGCCCGGCCAGCTTGAGGGTGAGGTCCGCGTCCTCCTCGCCCGGCGCGAAGGCCACCAGCCGTACGGAGGTGGCGTCCGCCGGGATCCCGGGCAGCACCAGCGAGCCCGCCGGGTCGGCGGAGGCGGGCAGCCAGTCGGAGCCCACCCCCTCCTCGCCGACCTGCACGGAGGCGCCGACCCGGCCCGCACGGGTCGTCACATGTGCGGTGACGTCCGGGAGCTGCGTGCCGGGGGCCAGCGAGGACAGTGAGACGGCCTTGGTGGACTTGGGGTCGATCCGGATGTTCTCGCCGGTGCCGCCGTCGGACTTCACCGCCCCGTCCGGGCCGAACATCTTGATGTCGATCACGGCCGCGGTGTCGTCCGGGTTGGTGAGGTGCACGTAGTCCTCGCGCCCCTTGGCCGTGCTCGCGCCGGGGAACCAGAAGTCGGTGCCGGGCGTCGTGCAGCCGACGCCGAGGACGCCGCGCGCGCGGCCGA
This sequence comes from Streptomyces sp. NPDC001903, assembly GCF_042891345.1. Classification (NCBI taxonomy): domain Bacteria; kingdom Bacillati; phylum Actinomycetota; class Actinomycetes; order Kitasatosporales; family Streptomycetaceae; genus Streptomyces; species Streptomyces sp. NPDC001903. The sequence goes on along the minus strand of NZ_JBIASZ010000015.1, from coordinate 213,446 downwards.
CGGCGACCTTCGTGGTCTGCTGCGCGGTCCAGCCGGGGGCCAGGATCCCGTCGGCGACGCCCGTCAGCGCGGGCGCCTCCGCCCCGGAGGCGGTGGCCCCGGCCGGCTTGCCGCGCTCCTTGAGCTCCAGCACCGGCTTGGCCTCCTTGGTCGCGCCGAGGAGGCGGGCCGCGCCCTTGCCCCCGGCGCCGGCCGCACCGGGGGTGATCGCCGTGTACGTGGTCTCCGCGATGTCCGAGGAGCTGGGCGCGGGGCAGACCAGTGCGGACCGCTCCACCGGCATCCGGGCCGCGGCCGCCGGCTTGGCCTCGGCGGCCGGGGCGGCGGGGGCGGTGAGATGGCCGATGCCGGTGACGGCCGCCAGGGCCGCGGCCACCGCCGCCAGCGTCAGGGGTGCGCGCTGCTTCACTGCTGGGGGCTCCCGTCCGGACGCGGCTCGTGCTGTCCGTAGGTGTCGTACGGCTGCTCGTACGGCGGGTAGGGGTACGGCTGCTGGGGCGGCTGGGGCGGGTAGGCCGGCTGGGCCTCGTAGCCCTGCTGCGGGTACGGGTACTGCTCGTACTCCGGGGCCTGGGCGGGCGCGGGCACGTACGGCTGCTGGGGCTGCTGCTCGTACGCGTAGCCCTGGTCGCCGTACGCCTGGTAGGCGTAGGCGTCCTCCCCGTACACCGGCTGCGCCGGGATCTGCGCGTACGGGTCGGCGACCGCGCCCGCGGGCTCCTCGGCGGCGGGCGCCGCGGCGGCCGGGGACTGCGCCTCCGCGCGCAGCCTGCGGGCGCGGCGGCCCTCTCCGGCCTCGCCCGCGGCGGACCGCTCGGCGGCCTCCGCCTCCTCTTCCGGCAGGTCGTCGTCGAGCCGGGCCCGGCGGCCCGGCAGGGCCATCACCAGCAGCACGAGGGCGAGCAGGCCCTGGGCCCAGTGCCAGGCGGTCCGGGTCAGCGCGTCCTCGTGGACGAGGTCGAGGCGGCCGCCGGCGGCGGGCAGTTCGAAGCCCTGGGCCCAGCCGTCGAGGGTCTTGGGCTTGAGGGGCTTCCCGTCGAGCGCGGCCGTCCAGCCGGGGGCCGCCCGGTCGGCGATGCGCAGCACGCGGCCCGCCTCACCCGACGGGATCTTGGTGTGGACCTCCACGGGGCCGGAGGCGACCGGGATGGGAGCCTCGCCCGGCTTGCCGGAGACGATGGCGGCACGGGCGACCTGGCGGTCCACCCGCCACAGGGCGCTGCCGTCGAGCTGGCTGAGGCGGCTGAGCCCCGGGGTGGCGTCGAGGACCTTGCGCATCTGCTGCGGGGCGCCGTCGCGGACCAGGATGTAGCGGATCGCGAACCCGCTGAGCTGGTCGCTCTGGTCGGCGCCGGAGCCGGCGACGAGGCTGGAGACGACCTTGTCGAGCTGGGGGCTGCTGCCGGCCGCGGCGGCGAGTTCGGCGTCGCCGAGGCGGCCGCCGGAGCCGCGGACCAGGGTGTAGGAGACGGTGGCGGGCGAGGTACCGCCGAGGACGAGGGTGCGGGCCTGGTCCCGGGTGCCGCTCTCCTCGGCGACGAACGCGGGTACCTGGACCGGGTCGCGCCGCTCCAGCGGGCCGGCGGCCCCGCTGATCATCCAGCCGGCCGCGCCGAGCAGCGGGCCGGCGGCCGCGGCGAGCGCGATCAGCGCGGCGAGCGGCTGGCGCCAGCCGAAGCTGCTGGCGGCGACCCGTTCCTTGGCGCCGTCGGCGCCGACGGCGGCGGCGGCGAGCAGGGCCAGTCCGTAGACGAGGGTGGCGGGCCCGGCCCAGCCGGTGCGGTTGACGACGACGGCCAGCAGCAGCGCGACGAGGGCGGTGGCCCAGGCGGTGCGGACGGCGAACTGCCGCTCGGCGCGCAGCAGGGCGCCCAGGGCGGCGAGGACGATGCCGATGAGCAGCAGGCCGCCGGCGGTCCGGGGGCCGCCGGGGCTGATGCCGAGCAGGTCCAGGGCGGTGGCCGAGCCGGATCCGTACGGCAGGCCGGCCTCGCGCAGGAGCCGGCCGGGGTGCGTGAGCAGGCTCAGCGACCAGGGGGCGAGCACGAGGAGCGGGACGGCGAGCGTGGCGAGCAGCCGCAGGCCGTACGCCTTCCACTCGGCGCGGCGCAGTACCAGGGCGGCGGTGCCGAGGAGGGCGGCCAGCGGCCAGACGACGGGAGTGAAGGCGGTGGCCAGGGTCAGCAGGAGGGTGTACGTCCACACCGGGCGCCAGCCGGACCGTTCGCCCTCGGCCGCGCCGAACCCGAAGGCGGCGACGGCCGAGCGGGCGATGAGCGGGAACAGGATCGCGAGGACGGCGGTGCCGAGGCGGCCGCCGGCGAGGGCGCCGGTGACGGCGGGCAGGAAGGCGTAGGCGACGGCGGCCCAGGCGCGCAGCAGCCGGGACTCGACGAGCGGCCGGGAGGCGAAGTACGCGGTGAGCCCGGCGAGCGGGACCGAGCAGACGAGCAGCAGGGTCAGGGCGGCGCTGGTGGAGCCGAACAGCACGGTGGCGAGGGCGCCGAGGACCGCGAGGTAGGGGGGCGCTCCGGCGGTGGAGCCGGTGGCGACGGGCTGCCAGTCGTCGGTGTAGGCGCGCCAGAGGGCGAGTCCGCCGTCGGGGGCGGGCAGCAGGGCGCCGCCCATGAGGGAGCCGCCGCCGAGCAGGGCGCGGCAGGCGATGACGGAGACGAGCAGGAGGAGCGCGAAGAGGACGGGCGCGGGGTTGCGGGCGATCCGCTTGAGGCGCGCGAACTGTTCGATCTCGAGGTAGTCGGCGTCGTCGCCGCCGGGGCCGGATTCGACGGCTCCGCCGTGTCGGCCGACGGCGGCCGTCTCGGTGTCGCGGTCGGCGCCGAAGTAGCCGGCGAGCTGTTCGGCGTTGGCCCGCACGCTCGCGCCCGGGGGCGGGAAGAGGGGGCGCAGCTCCTTGGCGGGGACGGCGGGGCGGCCGCGTCTGCGGCGCGCGCCCAGGATCCGGCCGGGGCGCAGCAGGGTGGCGAGGAGGCCGGTGATCTCGTCGACGGCCTGGCCGGGCGCCTTGCCGACGAGGTAGGCGAGGGTGCGGAGCACGGTGCCCACGAGCAGGCGCAGCAGGACGTACGGCAGGGCGCGGCCGGAGCTGTTGGCGAGGACCGTGTAGACGGCGCCGGCCTTGTCGACGCGGTGCGGGCTGGAGCTCGTGCGTCCGGCGCAGTCGACGGTGCGGCGCTCGCGGGCGGCGGCCTCGGCGTGGCGCAGGACGGCGTCGGGGGCGACGAGGACGGTGTGGCCGGCGCTCTGGGCGCGCCAGCAGAGGTCGACGTCGTCGCGCATGAGCGGCAGTCGGCGGTCGAAGCCGCCGAGGGCCTCGTACACGTCGCGGCGGACGAGCATGCCGGCGGTGGAGACGGACAGGACGGGGCGGACCTGGTCGTGCTGGCCCTGGTCCTGTTCGCGGCGGTCCAGGCCGGTCCAGCGGCGGCCGCTGCGGGCGATGGTGACGCCGGCTTCGAGGAGCTGCTTCTTGTCGTACCAGCCGCGCAGCTTGGGGCCGATGACGGCGGCGTCGGGGTTCTCGTCGGCGACGCGGAGCAGTTCGGTGAGGGCGTCGGGCTCGGGGGCGCTGTCGTCGTGGAGCAGCCAGAGCCACTGGACGGGTTCGCCGTGGGGGAGTTCGGGGAGGTCGTACGCGTCGTCGCGCCAGGTGCGGCTGACGGGGTCCCATCCGCTGGGGCGCTTGAGGTACGGGAGGTCCTCCGGGGTCAGGATGCCGGCGCTGCGGGTGGCTTCGTCGACGGCGGCGCCGAAGCCGGTGCGGCGGGCGAGGTGGAGGACGCGGTCCTCGCCGAGGGCCTCGCCGAGCAGACGCGCGGAGTCGTCGGCGCTGCCGGTGTCGGCGGCGATGTGGCTCTGGGCGGGGCGTTCCTGGCCGAGGAGGCCGGCGAGCGTTTTGGGCAGCCAGCGGGCGCCGTCGTGGGCGACGAGGACCGCGGTGACGACGTGCCGGGGGAACTCGGGTGTGGCGGCAGCCTGGTGGGAGGCCGTCGACTGGCTGTGCAGGGACATCGCTCTACTGGCCCTCCGGCCTGGGGGTCCCCCCGGACGCGGTCCGGGGAGTGGATCCGGGGGTGGTGTGCTCCCGGAGGCTGCTGGACAGCGCCCCACACTAACGGCTGGAAACACAGCGGTCCGCCTCCTGCGGGGAAGGTGCAGGAGGCGGACCGTTTGCTCTGCTCGTTGCTCGGTTCCGAGCGGTGTTCCGCACGATGTGCCGTGCGGTGTGCCGCGTACCGCCGCGCGGCGCCGTCCGTTGCCGTGCGTCGCGCCGTGTCGCGCTGCGTGCTCAGACGGCCGCTTTTTTCAGCCGTCGGCGCTCGCGCTCGGAGAGGCCGCCCCAGATGCCGAATCGCTCGTCGTTGGCGAGTGCGTACTCGAGGCATTCGGAGCGGACTTCGCAGGCGAGGCAGACCTTCTTGGCCTCGCGGGTGGAGCCGCCCTTCTCGGGAAAGAAGGACTCGGGGTCGGTCTGGGCGCACAGAGCGCGCTCCTGCCACCCGAGCTCTTCGTCCGCCTCCTCGACCAGCAGTTCCTGAAACAGCTCGGTCATGTGCGCCCCTCGCTCTGTCTGTGCGTCCCCGTGGTGTTGTCGTTACTCATCGCTACGTAACGACACGAGTGAAATTACAAGTGGGCCGCTCCCGGGCAGTCAAGCCGAGATCTGCTATTGGGCCCCTTATTCACTCTGCGGAACCAAGCGTATGCAGAAAGTGTTCATATCGCCAAAAATCGTGACACATGCAACCGGTGCCCCACAGGGCGCGTGTTCACCCGCAATCGACGTGTCACTCCGCAGTGCGGTTGCGATCAAGCCAAAGAAGCGGCGCAGATCACATTTCGATCACGGGGCGGCGCGTCGGGTTTGGGCAGGGCCTGTGCGGCATCGGCGCGATGTGAGCGCCACCTCCCCTGCATCGGTTTGCACAAACCTTTCTCCCAGCACGGCAACCGGATCAGATGAAACTTTTGCGGCCATTCGAGGCATTGGGTTGACAGTCGGGCCTTCGACCCGGTCTCCTTGTCCCCATGTCAGTGACCTCGGCCGCCACCCGGACCCCCATTCGTGGGTTCCTGAGTGCTGTCCAGGTTCGCTGTTGCTGTTGCAGCTGTTGATGCCTCCGGAGCCTCGGCTCCCCTGAGCTCCGGCCACCCCCACAGCGACCGCCAGCACGACTGACATCCGTCGAGGACACCCCCACGATGAACAGCACCTCCACGAGCACCACCGTCACCACCCCCCTCCGCGTCACGGCCCCCCTCCCCGTCGAGAGCGACCTCCAGATCGCCGGCGACATCCTCTCCGTCCAGCACCTGCTCCAGCCCGCCCGCGAACACCCGGCCACCGTCGCCGAGTTCGTCGGTCTCGCCCGCTCCATCGCCGCGAACCGCGCCGAGTGGGAACACCTGGTCGAGTACGACGCCACCACCCGCTGGTACCACCGGCTGCGCACCGGCCCCGGCTACGAGGTCTGGCTGCTCAGCTGGGTCCCCGGCCAGGGCAGCGGCCTCCACGACCACGGCGGCTCCTCCGGCGTCCTGACCGTCCTCGACGGCGAGCTCACCGAGCACGGCCCGCGCGGACCGCTCACCCTCGGCGCCGGCGCCCAGCGCGTCTTCGCCCCCGGCTACGCCCACGAGGTCGTCAACGACACCCTCGAAGGAGCCGTCAGCCTGCACGTCTACTTCCCGGGCCTGACCGAGATGCCGATGCACAGCTGCTCCCCGGCCCGGCCCGAGGCCCTCTCCGTCTGATCCCGCGGTCGGCCCGACGGCCCCGCCCGCCCGGCCGGCCGCGACCCCGCAACGACAGCCCGCGGCCGGCTGACAGACTGTCCGCATGCGCATTGTTGTTCTGGCCGGCGGCATCGGCGGCGCCCGTTTCCTGCGCGGCCTCCAGGCCGCCGTCCCCGACGCGGACATCACGGTCATCGGCAACACCGGTGACGACATTCACCTGTTCGGGCTGAAGGTGTGCCCCGATCTGGACACGGTGATGTACACCCTCGGCGGTGGCATCAACGAGGACCAGGGCTGGGGCCGCACCGACGAGTCCTTCACCGTCAAGGAGGAGCTCGCGGCGTACGGGGTCGGACCGGAGTGGTTCGGCCTCGGCGACCGTGACTTCGCCACCCACATCGTCCGTACGCAGATGCTCGGCGCGGGCTACCCGCTGAGCGCCGTCACCGAGGCGCTCTGCGACCGCTGGCAGCCCGGGGTCCGGCTGCTGCCCATGTCCGACGACCGCGTCGAGACGCACGTCGCCGTCACCGACCCCGAGAGCGGCGAGCGGCGCGTCATCCACTTCCAGGAGTACTGGGTCCGGCTGCGCGCCTCGCTCGACGCCGAGGCCGTCGTACCCGTCGGCGCCGAGCAGGCCAAGCCCGCGCCCGGCGTGCTGGAGGCCATCGCGGCCGCCGACCTGATCGTCTTCCCGCCGTCCAACCCGGTCGTCTCGGTCGGCACCATCCTCGCCGTGCCCGGCATCCGCGAGGCCGTGGCCGCCGCCGAGGCGCCCGTCGTCGGCCTCTCCCCCATCGTCGGGGGCGCGCCCGTGCGCGGCATGGCCGACAAGGTGCTCGCCGCCGTCGGCGTCGAGTCCACCGCCGCGGCCGTCGCCCGGCACTACGGCGCCGAACTGCTCGACGGCTGGCTCGTGGACACCTCCGACGCGGACGCGGTCGCCGAGGTCGAGGCCGCCGGGATCGCCTGCCGCGCGGTGCCGCTGATGATGACCGACCTGGCCGCCACCGCCGAGATGGCGCGGGCCGCGCTGGCGCTGGCGGAGGCCTCCCGGTGAACGTCCCCGCCGGGTCCCCCGGGTCCCCCGGGTCCCCCGTGCCCTCGTACGAGGTGCGCGCCGTCGCCGGGATCCCGGAGGTCCGCCCCGGCGACGACCTCGCGCGGCTGATCGCGGCGGCCGGTCCCGGCCTGCGGGACGGGGACGTCCTGCTGGTCACCTCGAAGATCGTCTCCAAGGCGGAGGGCCGGATCGTCCGCGCCGGCTCCCGCGAGGACGCCATCGACGCCGAGACCGTACGGGTCGTCGCGCGCCGGGGCGCGCTGCGGATCGTCGAGAACCGGCAGGGGCTCGTCATGGCGGCGGCCGGCGTCGACGCCTCGAACACCGAGCCGGGCACCGTGCTGCTGCTGCCCGAGGACCCCGACGCCTCGGCCGCCGCGATCCGCGCCGGACTGCGCGACCTGCTCCGCGTCGACGTCGGCGTCATCGTGACCGACACCTTCGGGCGGCCCTGGCGCTCCGGGCTCACGGACGTGGCGATCGGCTCGGCCGGGGTACGGGTCCTCGACGACCTGCGCGGCGGTACGGACGACCGGGGCAATCCGCTGAGCGCGACGATAGTGGCGACGGCGGACGAACTGGCCGCGGCCGGGGACCTGGTCAAGGGCAAGGCGACCGGGCTGCCGGTGGCCGTCGTGCGCGGACTGGCCCACGTGCTCGGCGAGGGTTCGACGGCGGCCGACCTGGTGCGCGCGCCGGCCGAGGACATGTTCCGGCTGGGCACCTCGGAGGCGGTACGGGAGGCCGTGACGCAGCGGCGCACCGTAAGGGCCTTCACGGACGAGCCGGTGGACCCGGGCGCGGTCCGCCGCGCGGTGGCGGCGGCCGTGACGGCCCCGGCTCCGCACCACACCACGCCGTGGCGGTTCGTCCTGCTGGAGTCCGCGCGGTCCCGGCTGGAGCTGCTGGACGCGATGCGCGACGCCTGGGTCGAGGACCTGAGGCGCGACGGCAAGTCCGAGGAGTCCATCGCCAAGCGGGTCCGGCGGGGCGACGTGCTGCGCAATGCCCCGTACCTGGTGGTGCCGTGCATGGTGACGGACGGCGCGCACGACTACGGGCACGCCCGGCGGGATGCGGCGGAGCGGGAGATGTTCGTGGTCGCGACGGGCGCGGGCGTGCAGAACTTCCTGGTCGCGCTGGCCGGGGAGCGGCTGGGCTCGGCGTGGGTGTCCTCGACGATGTTCTGCCGGGACGTGGTGCGCAAGGTGCTCGGGCTGCCGGAGGACTGGGATCCGATGGGGGCCGTGGCGGTGGGCCATGCCGCATCGGCTCCGGCGGAGCGGCCGGCGCGGTCGGCGGAGGCGTTCATCGAGCTCCGCTGACGAGCTGTTCGCCGGTCAGAGCTTCCCGATGTCCGTCCTGGGCATCTTCGGAGTGCGGCGGGGCGGTACGCGGCCCGCCAGCAGGATGAGGCGGGCCGCGCGGTGGCGCTGGCCGGCGTACGGGGCGAGCAGTTCGAGCATCTCGGCGTCGTCGGCGTCCCGGTTCCCGGCGAGGGCGTAGCCGATGATGCCCGGCAGGTGCAGGTCGCCGGTGGTGAGCGCGTCGGCGGCGCCGTTGCTGCGCTGGAGGGTCTCGGCGGAGGTCCACGGACCGATGCCGGGGACCGCCTCCAGCCGGGCGGCGGCCTGCGGGAGCTCCATCCCGGCCGCCTCCTCCAGGCGGTTCGCCACGCGGGCGCAGCGGACGATCGCGGCGGAGCGCTTGGCGTCGACGCCGGCCTTGTGCCAGTCCCAGGAAGGGATCAGCGCCCAGGTCCGGGCGTCGGGCATGACGTGCAGGCCCTGCGGGAGGCCGGCGCGGGGGCCGGGCGCGGGCTCCCCGTACCAGCTCACCAGGCGGCGCCAGGCGCGGTACGCCTCGTCGCTGGTGACCTTCTGCTCCAGGACGGTCGGGATCAGGGACTCCAGCACCAGTCCGGTACGGGTCAGGCGCAGCCCGGGGCGGCGGCGGTGGCTGGCGTGCACGAGGCGGTGGCGGGGGACGAAGGCGGCGGGGTCGTCGCCGTCGCCGAGGAGGGCGGGGAGCCCGTCGAGCATCCACTCGGCGCCGGGTCCCCAGGCCTCGGCGCGGGCGGTGCCGGTGCCGGGGGCGAGGGCCACGCGGAGGGTGGCCGGGCCCTGGGGCGTCCGGCTCGTCTTCCAGACGGAGCCGTCGGGGGTGGTGCGGAAGGTGGGGTCGCCGGGGCCGCGCCGCAGGGGGCCGAGCGTGAGCCCGAGATCGACCCCCCGGCCGGGAGCCCACTCCCGCACCCGGGCGCCCGCGGTCGCGGCGGCGTCCGGGCCGGCTCCGGTGGGCGCGGGCACGGCGGTGCGGCCGCCGCGGACGGCGGCGCGGGTGAGGGGGTCGAAGCGGCCGGCCATGCCTCGAGCGTAGCCCGGCGAGACGCCCCTAGGGGCGGCCCTGGAGCTTCGCCGAGGAGGTGCGGGTGGGCGGGAGCTGGGCGTAGAGGAGCTTGCCCGGGCATTCCGTGGCGAAGCCGTCGCGGTGGCCCGAGATCACGTTCAGCTTGACGTTCGTGCCCTTCTTGAAGAGGTTGCCGCCGCCCGACTTCAGGGTGGTCTTCGCCCGCGGGTCCCGGTTGAACAGCCCCAGCTTCCATGCCGTGAGCTGCGCCACCGCCTTCACCGCGGCCGCCGGCGGTGCGGTGCTCGTGTACGTGCCGAGCACCGCGACGCCCATGCTGTCCGTGTTGAACCCCATGGTGTGCGCGCCGAGCACCGCCTTGGCGACTCCGCCCGCCCGGCCCTCGTACACCGTGCCGCACTTGTCGACGGCGAAGTTGTAGCCGAGGTCGCGCCAGCCGCTGCTGACCACGTGGTAGCGGTACAGGCTGCGCAGCACCGCCGGGGCGTCCTTGCAGGCGTAGTTGTTGCCGGAGGCGCTGTGGTGGACGAAGGCCGCCTTGACCGTGCCGGTGTAGACGAAGCCCGACTCGCGCAGGGACTCGTCCGCGCCCCAGCCCAGCCGCGTCACGATCCGCGGCCGCGGGCCGATGTACGGGCGGGCCGCCGCGCTGAGGGCGCCTTCGCTGGCGAGGACGGCGTCGGCGGTGGAGTCGGCCTTGTCGAGCGCGGTGATCTCCTTCGCGCCGAGCGCGGCCAGCGGGACGTTGGCGGACGAGGACTCCGCCGTCTCCATGGTCATGCCCGGCAGGGCGACCAGGTCGCCCTTGTCGTCGCCCGCGGGCTCGTCGGCGGCGCCCTCCGCGCCGTTCTTGGCGTCGACCACCGTCACCGGGTCCGTGGAGCCCGGGTCGACGAGCTCGATGCGCATGCCCGACGGGAGCCGGGCCCCCGCGCGGGTGGCCGGGGCCCCGGCTTCCGCCTGGACGCGGACCTCGACGCCGTCGGAGTCGCCGACCCAGAGCGGGGCGGTGCTGCCGCGGACCCGGCCGGAGCCGCTCTCCTGGGTGCCGAGGTCGGGGGCGTGTTCGCCGTTGTGGGTCTCGATGTCCTGCCAGTCGGACCAGTTCCCGGTCGCCACCGCGCGGGTGCGGACCTGGACCCGGCCGAACAGCTGGGTGCTCGCGTCGTCCCAGACGACGCCGACCAGCGAGAACCTCTTGACCTCGCGCGGGGGCAGCCCGCGGGTCTCGGGCAGCCGCGGCGAGGTGCTCATGCCGGGGACGCCGGGCGACCGGTCGGCCGCCGGACCCAGGGGGGCGAGCGGCAGCGACTGGGTGGACCCGGCGGGGGCCACGGGGGCGGCGGCCGCGCCCAGCGCGGGCGCGGCCAGGGCCGGAGTGCAGAGCGCGAGCGGCAGGGCCAGGGCGGCGGCCGTCGCGACACCGATCGAGGAAGCAAGGAATCCACGCATGAAAGCGATGCTGAGCACAGTCACCACGAAGCGCCATCGGAGAACTGACGGCCCGTCCGATCCGGTCGGCGCGTCCCTCGCCCGTACGGAGGAGCCGACGCCCTCCGTACGGGCGAGGGTCCCGCGTAGGCTGGGCCGGGTGAACGCCACCGACCGCACCCCTGCCGACCTGCTGCGATCCGCGCTCGCCGCCGATCCGGGCCGCCCGCTCATCACGTTCTACGACGACGCCACGGGCGAACGGGTCGAATTGTCCGTCGCCACCTTCGCCAATTGGGTGGCCAAGACCGCCAATCTGCTCCAGGGCGATCTGGGCGCCGAACCCGGCGACCGGCTCGCGCTGCTGCTCCCCGCGCACTGGCAGAGCGCCGTGTGGCTGCTCGCCTGCGACTCGGTCGGGGTCGTCGCCGAGGTCGGCGGGGACCCGGCCGACGCCGATCTCGTCGTCAGCGGGCCGGACACCCTGGAGGAGGCCGCGGCCTGCTCCGGCGAGCGGGTCGCGCTCGCCCTGCGGCCGCTGGGCGGCCGATTCCCGCAGCCGCCCGCCGGGTTCGCGGACTACGCGGTGGAGGTACCGGGCCAGGGTGACCGTTTCGCCCCCTTCGTCCCGGTGGAAGCCGGCGGTCCGGCACTGGTCGTCGACGGCGAGGAGCTCACGCACGCGCAGCTCGTCGACCGCGCCCGCGAGGACGCGGCCAAGCGCGGCCTCACCGCGGGCTCCCGCGTGCTCTCCGGCCTCGGCTACGACAGCTGGGACGGCCTGTCGGCCGGCCTGTTCGCCGCCCTGGCCGCGGACGCCTCGGTGGTCCTGTGCCGCAACCTGGACCTCCTCTCCCCGCAGGCCCTGTCGGCTCGCACCGAAACCGAACGCGTCACCCACACCGCCGCGTAGAGCGGGTGCCCGCAAGGAGGCGAGCGGTGTGGGGCTCGTCTCGTTCGGGCGTGGGCGGGCGCTCACGCGGATGGGCTAACTTGGGACCCTCATAGGGCCCGAACCGGGTGGGGAGAAACAATTTTGGAAGCCATCCTGCTGGTCGGGGGGCAGGGGACGCGTCTGCGCCCCGTCACGGTCAACACCCCCAAGCCGATGGTGCGCGCGGCCGGTGTTCCGTTCCTCGCCCACCAGATAGCCAGGGCCGCCGCCGCCGGTGTCACGCACATCGTGATGGCCACCTGCTACCTCGCCGAGGTCTTCGAGCCGTACTTCGGCGACGGCTCCGCCTTCGGCGTCTCGCTCGAGTACGTCGTCGAGGACGAACCGCTGGGCACCGGCGGAGCCATCCGCAACGCCGCGCAGCGGCTGACCGGCGGGCCGGACTCGCCCGTCCTCGTCTTCAACGGCGACATCCTCACGGGTCTCGACATCGCGGGGCTCGTCGACTCGCACCGGGCGGCCGCCGCCGACGTCTCCCTGCACCTGGTGCAGGTCGAGGACCCGCGCGCGTTCGGCCTGGTGCCCACCGACTCCGAGGGGCGGGTGCTGGCCTTCACCGAGAAGCCGCAGACCCCCGAGGAGATCATCACCGACCAGATCAACGCCGGCTGCTACGTCTTCCGCCGCAGCGTGATCGACTCCATCCCGGCCGGGCGTCCCGTCTCCGTCGAACGCGAGACCTTCCCCGGCCTGCTCGCCTCCGGGGCCCGGCTCCACGGCGTCACCGAGAACACGTACTGGCTGGACCTCGGCAAGCCCGAGTCCTTCGTCCAGGCCTCCGCCGACCTCGTACGCGGAGTCGTCCCCTCCCCGGCCGTCCCGGGCCCGCGCGGCGAGTCCCTGGTGCTCCCGGGCGCCGAAGTGGCCCCCGGAGCCGAGCTGTCCGGAGGCACCGTCGTGGGCGCCGGAGCGCGCATCGGGGCGGGCGCGGTCGTCGAGGGGTCCATCGTGCTCGACGGCGCGGTCATCGCGGCGGACACCCGGGTGCGCGCCAGCCTGATCGGCGTCGGCGCCACGGTGGGCCTGCGCACCGTACTGGACGGCGCTGTCCTCGGCGACGGGGCCGTCGTCGGCTCGGACAACGAACTGCGCGCGGGCGCGCGGGTGTGGTGCGGGGCCGAACTGCCCTCCGCGGCCGTCCGCTTCTCCTCCGACCGCTGACGGGCCGGCAGAACGACGGAACGACGGAACGCGAAGACGCCGCCGGCCACTCGAGGCCGGCGGCGTCTTCGCGTCCGGAGACCGTCAGTTGCCCGTGACGGTGACCTTCTCGTCGTTCTGGATCTGCTTGACGAGCTGCTGCACCTTCGCCTTGTCCCACAGCAGGTTGCCGCCCCGCTCGCCCGCGATCGGCATGTTCATCGACACGCCCTCGCCGCCGCTGATGCCCTTCATCGCGAAGAACATGTCGGCCAGGTCCCACAGGGACATGTCCTTGTCCACGATCAGCGTGTCCAGGCCCGCGCCCAACACCGGGTACAGCTTGAAGGGGTTGAGGATCGTGCTCGGCGTCGCCGCCTGGTTGGCCAGCGTGGAGAGGAACTTCTGCTGGTTCTTCGTACGCGCCAGGTCCGACTCGGCGAAGGCGTACCGGGTCCGGACGAAGGCCAGCGCCTGGCTGCCGTTGAGGGTCTGTTCTCCGGCCTTGAAGTCGGCGCCCGACTTCTCGTCCTTGAAGCCCTTCTCGATGTTCATGTCGACACCGCCGAGCGCGTCCACGATGTTCGCGAACCCGGCGAAGCCGATCTCCGCGTAGTGGTCGATGCGCAGGCCCGTGTTGTGCTCCACGGTCCGTACGAGCAGCTCCGGGCCGTCGTCCGCGTACGCCGCGTTGAGCTTGGTGTGCTTGCCCGTGCCCGGGTACTTCTTCCCGGACTCGGAGCCGACGAAGGAGGGGATCTCCACGTCCGAGTCGCGCGGCAGCGAGATCATCGTATTGCCGCTGGAACAGGCCGCCAGGATCATCATCGAGTCGGTGCGCTTGCCCTCGGCCGAGCCCGTGTGGAGCTTCTTCTTGTCCTCGTCGGACAGGCCTTCGCGGCTGTCGGAGCCCACGACCAGGTACGTCGTGCAGTCGCCTTCCTTCGGGCGCTCGATGACCTTGGAGAGGTCGACCTCCCGGCGCACCTTGGAGTCGGCCCAGAAGTAGGTGCCGATGGTGGTCGCGAGCAGCGCCGTGACGAGCACGATGGAGCCGATCTTGATCCGCTTGCGCCAGTCCGGCGCCGGTCCGGCCGGTCGCCCCGGCCGCCCGCCGGGACCGCCCGGACCACCGGGACCGCTCGGCGCCCCCGGGCCGCCCGGGCCCGCCGGGGTGCTCTGCGGCCGCCCGTAGACCTGGCCGGTGTTGTAGCCGCTGTCGTAGCCGCCGTACGTGTCGTGGCTCGGGGCCTGCTGCGGGGGCACCCCGTACGCGGGCGGCTGCCCGGGCCGGGCCGGCGGCTGCGCCGGTCGCTGCGGTTGCTGCTGCGGCGGGACCGGCCGCTGCTGCCGGCGCTGGACGTGCGGCATCCGCCGGGCACCCTCGGGCTGCGCCTGCGCGCTGCCGCGTCCGTACCGGTCGTCGCCGCTGTCGTTGCGCCCCTCGGGCCACTCACTCATGCCGCCTAGGATGCCTGGCCGGAAGGGGTGCCCGACAGCCCGGGCGGAGCTTCGTTCCGGTGCTGTTGCAGAGCTGATGCCTGCGCGTCGGCTTTGGGCGGTGGCCGACGGGTCGGGCCGGGCCCGGGACGCCTGGGCTGACCGACCCTGACCCGTCGGCCACCGCCTAAGGTGTCGGTATGACAGAGATACCGGGCGCGACGGCCGGCGAACCCCAGGGCAAGCCGATCTCGGCCTCGCGGACCACCCTCAGCCACATCATGACGGCCAACGACACCAACCTCCTCGGCACGGTGCACGGCGGCGTGATCATGAAGCTGGTGGACGACGCCGCGGGCGCCGTCGCCGGGCGCCACTCCGGCGGCCCCGCCGTCACCGCGTCCATGGACGAGATGGCCTTCCTCGCCCCGGTCCGCGTGGGCGACCTCGTCCACGTGAAGGCCCAGTGCAACTGGACCGGCCGCTCCTCCATGGAGATCGGCGTGCGGGTCCTGGCCGAGCGGTGGAACGAGTCCACCCCCGCCACCCAGGTCGGCAGCGCCTACCTCGTCTTCACCGCCGTGGACGCCGATGGCAAGCCGCGCACGGTCCCGCCGGTGCTCCCCGAGACCGACCAGGACCGGCGCCGCAACCAGGAGGCCCAGATCCGCCGCACGCACCGGCTCGCCCGGCGCCGGGCGATCATGGCGCTGCGCGAGGAGCGCGCGGCCCAGGGCTTCGACGACGACTGACGCCCCGGCTACCCGCCGCAGATCACCTGATCGCCCGTGACCACCCCGTACTGGCCCTGGTGCGGGTCCTCGGGCCGGACCGGCACCACCTTCCTGTAGTCCGCCCCGGCGATCACCAGGACCGTCCGCCCCTGGCCCGCCACCGCCCGCAGCTCGCTGCCGGGCAGCGCGGTGGACACCGTACGGGCCGATCGGTCCCAGCGCGGGTCGTACGCGACCACCGTGCGCTTGACGTCGCGGCTCGCGCCGTTGCCCGGGGCCCGGGTGGTGTCGAAGCCGGTGGCGCGCAGCGCCGTGTCCACGCGGCCGCCGAGCCCGTCGATCCGGGTGCCGTTCTCCACCCGCACCCGGATCTGCCCCGGCGGCACGTCCACCGGCACCGCCGCCTGCTGCTGCGGTGCCCGCGCGGGCTGCCGCCCGGGGACGGCGGGGGCGAGCGGCCGGTCCAGGCGCAGCGCCTCGAAGAGCTTCGCGGCCTTCGGCTCGTCCCACTTCACCGTGGAGCCGATGCCCTTGACGGGGTACGAGGGGTTCCCGATCGGGACGGAGGCGAACTCCGAGGACGACGGGGTGAAGTCGCGCAGGGCCTGCCCGAGGGCCAGCATCTGCTCGGAGCCGAAGCCCCGGTCGGCCCGGACCGAGCCCAGCAGGGTGGAGCTGACCTCCTTGAACTTCACCGGGTTCAGCAGCACCCCGCCGCCGGTCGCCTGCTTGATCAGCGCCGCGACGAACCGCTGCTGGCGCTGCATCCGGCCCAGGTCCGCGGCCCCGTCCACGTGGCGCGAGCGCACGTACTGCAGGGCCTGGCCGCCGCTGAGCCGGTGGCTGCCCGGCGGCAGGTCCAGGCCGGTGTTCTGGTCGCGCAGGGCCTTGGCGGTGCAGATCTCCACCCCGCCCATGGCGTCGACCGTCTTCATGAAGCTGGCGAAGTCGACCTCCAGGTAGTGGTCGATCTTGACCCGGGTCATGCTCTCGACCGTCCGCACGGTCAGCTGCGGCCCGCCCTCCGCGTACGCCGCGTTCAGCTTCACGGGGTGCGGCCCGTGCTGCTTGCCGCTGGACTCGTCGCGGTGCGCGGGCAGCTCGGCGTAGCTGTCGCGGGGCAGGCTGACCACGCTGGCCCGCGCCCGGTCGGCGGAGAGGTGCACCAGCATGACGGTGTCGGTGCAGTGGCAGGGGGCGCCGCCGAGGCGGTACTCGCGCTTGTCCGCGGGGGTGATCCTGTCCCGTCCGTCGGTTCCGACCAGCAGGAAGTTCAGGCCGTGCCCGGCCTGCGGCCGGTTCTTCATGTCCTTGAACGGGTCCACCCGCTCGATCCCGGTGTCCAGGCCGGTCATCACCGCGTGTCCGACGGCTCCGGAGCCCAGTACCGCCACGGCCAGGGCGGCCGCGAGCCGTACTCCCCACCGGGGCCGGTCGTCCCCCCGGCGCCGGTCCGGAGCACCGCCGCGCCGCGCGCGCTGCGGCCGCGGGGGCCGGGCGGGTCGGGTGGGACGGTGCGGCTGGGGCACGGGGGACACCTCCGCGGGGGCAGCAGGGCCTGCAGGAACGAACCAGACACATCAGAGCCGGACACCTCGGTCCGGACACATCGGGCAGATCGTCAGAACAGTAGGCCCATACGATCAGCCGCTGTCCCTACCGATCATGCGGCGCGCACCCGTTTCCCCCGTACGCGGTAACGTGACACCGATACCCGACCTTGAAGGACCACATGCCCGCCCAGCAGCCCGCAGTCTCGGTGATCATGCCGGTGCTCAACGAGGAGCGCCACCTGCGTGACTCCGTCCGTCACATCCTCGGACAGGAGTACGCCGGTGAGATGGAGGTGGTGATCGCGCTGGGGCCGTCCACGGACCGCACCGACGAGATCGCCGCCGAGCTCGTACGCGAGGACCCCCGCGTCGTCACCGTTCCGAACCCCTCCGGCCGGACCCCGGCCGCCCTCAACGCCGCCATCAAGGCCTCGCGTCACCCGATCGTGGTACGCGTCGACGGCCACGGCATGCTCTCGCCGAACTACATCGCCACCGCGGTCCGCCTCTTGGAGGAGACCGGCGCGCAGAACGTCGGCGGCATCATGCACGCCGAGGGCGAGAACGCCTGGGAGGATGCCGTCGCCGCCGCGATGACCTCCCGGCTCGGCGTCGGCAACGCGGCCTTCCACACCGGAGGCAAGGCCGGTCCGGCCGACACCGTCTACCTGGGCGTCTTCCGCCGCGAGGCGCTGGAGCTGGCGGGCGGCTACAACGAGGAGTTCATCCGCGCCCAGGACTGGGAGCTGAACTTCCGCATCCGCGAGGCCGGCGGGCTCATCTGGTTCTCGCCGGAGCTGAAGGTCCAGTACCGCCCGCGTCCCTCCGTACGGGCGCTCGCCAAGCAGTACAAGGACTACGGCCGCTGGCGGCACGTGGTGGCCCGCTACCACTCGGGCTCGATCAACCTGCGCTACCTCGCGTCGCCGACCGCGCTGTGCGCGATCGCCGCCGGTGTCGTGGTCGGCGCGGCCGTCACCCCGTGGGGCTTCGTGGTCCCGGCCGGCTACCTCGCGGCGATCACCGTGGGCTCGGTCCCGGCCGGCAAGGGGCTCTCCCTGAAGGCACGGGCGCAGATCCCGGTGGCCATGGCCACCATGCACATGTCCTGGGGCTTCGGCTTCCTGACCAGCCCGCGCTCGCTCGCGGCCAAGGTCATCGCGAGCCGTCGCCCGGCGGTGCGCAGGGACCTCGCCAGCGAGGTCTGAGCGGGCCCGTACGGACGGACACGAAGGGGCCCGGTGGCGTCAGCGCCACCGGGCCCCTTCGTGCGTACGGATCCCTACCAGGTGAAGCCCGGCTGGATCGCCATGCACTCCTTGTCGTCGTCGCCGTTGAGCGGACGGGCGGAGTCGGGGGCCTTGGTCGGGGCGGGCGGCGGCGGGGTCGGCGCGTTGCCGGTCCGCCAGTCCTTGCCGACGAACAGCACGATCCCGGTGACGTCCTCGGACTTCTCCACGGCGCTCGCCGGCAGGCCGAGCGCCGTGGCCACGGCCGCCGCGTCACCGGCCTGGTCCGCGGCGGCGTAGCGGACCACGGTGGTGTCCTCGGCCCCGGTCTGCTGGGTGGACTGGGCCTTGGTGAAGCCCTTGCCGACGAGAAGGGCGGCGACGTCGTCGGCCCGGCCCTTGACCCGGGTCTGGGCTCCGTCCTTGCCGCCGGTCGCGTTGCGCACGGCGATCGCGATCTTCGCCGGGGGCGCGGCCGGATCGGCGGCGGGCTGGGACGGGACCGCGGTGGAGGGGGAGGCGGCCGGCGCCGACGGGGTGGCGGCCGGGTCCCCGGAGCCCTTGCCGTCGAGCGCGATGTCCTCGCGGACCATCCGGAACAGGGCCTCGGCCTCGACCGGCTTGGGCTCGACCCGGCCCTCCTCGCGGGTGCTGTACACCCACGGCATGGTGGTCATGGTGATCCGCCCGGTGGGGACCTTCTTGAGCTCCATGCTGAGGTCGTACAGCTTGTCGATCTTGTTCAGGCCGGGGTCCACGACCATGGCCTTGATGGCCGCCTGCGCCAGGCTGTTGAGCTTCACCGGGTTGCTGAGCTTGGCGTTCTTGCGGAACTCGCGGGCCATCGAGTTCATGTACATGTGCTGGGCGTGGGTGCGGCCGAGGTCCGTGCCGTCCTCGAAGCCGTAGCGGGTGCGCAGCCACTGCAGCGCCTGCTCGCCCTGGATGGTGTTCGTCCCCGCGGGCAGCTTCAGGCCGGAGCCCTTGCCGTCGCGGGTGCGCGACTCCACGTTCTGCTGGACGCAGACCGGGACGCCGCCGATGGCGTCCGCCATCGTCACCACGCCCTTGAAGTCGATCATCATGAAGTGGTCGATCGGGATGTGGGTGAGCTCCGACCAGGCGGCGACCGTGCAGCCCGGCCCGCCCCGGCCGAGGGACTCGTTGGTCTGCACGAGGCCCTTGCTGGCCGGGTGGACCTTGCCGCCGGGCTCGGTGCACTTCGGCATCATCAGCATCGTGTCGCGCGGCATCGACACGACAGACATGTTGCTGCGGTCCGCCGACAGGTGCAGCAGCATCTGCACGTCCGCGAGGGGCGGGCCGTCGAAGGTGTCCTTGGCCCCGCCGAGGGCCTGGTTGGCCGCGTCGTCACGGGCGTCGGAGCCGATGAGGAGGATGTTCAGCGGGGTCTGGCCGAAGGCGTTGGGCTTGGAGCCGCCCAGCTTGTTCTCACCGAGGTTCAGGACGTCCGTCTTGATGCTGCCGTTGAGGTGGCGGTAGTAGAGGTAGCCGCCCGCCGCCGTCGCGAGTATGAGGAACGACAGGATGGAGGACACCCAGCGCAGCACCCGCCGACGGCCGCGCCGCTTGGGGGCGCCGCCGCCGGACCCGTCTCTCGGTGGGGGGACGGCGCCGGACGCGCCGGATCCGCCGCCGGATATCTCACCGGGCTGGGCGGGCGCCCCCTCCCCTCGCACGCTGCTGTGCCTCACACGTCCCCCTCAAGATTCACTTCGTGTCGTGGTGTGCCGGTGTCGGTTCCGGTGTCGCTTGCACCGGCACCGGCCGGCCTGGCCGCTTGCCTTGCTCGGTCGTGCTCGGCTTGCCTGCCCTGCTGTGCTGCGGCGCCGCGGCCGGCGGGCCGGCTCCCCGCCTGCCCGCCCGCGTGCCTCGGCCGCCTACTTGGCGCAGACCGCCTTGTCGGCCTCGACCCGCTGGATGTCCTCCGGAGCCTTCTGCGGCGCCGTCAGCGAGACCCCCGCCCCCTTGAAGTCGGCGCCGAGCGTCAGCTTCATCGGGGTCTTGGGCGCGGCGTCCGCCGAGCCCATCTTCAGCGCCGTGGCCGGCAGCCCCATCAGGTCGGCCAGCGCCCGGGCCTGGTCGGCCTGGTTGGGCGCGTACTCCAGCTGCGTCGCGTCGAGCTTGGCGGGCGCGTTGCCGCGGTTGCCGGACTTGTTCACGCCCTTGCTGTTCTGCAGCCAGTTCACCGTGGCGGAGGCCGCGCCGCCGGGGCCGCCGCCGTTGTAGACGTCCACCCGTACGTCGCCCGCGGGCGCGCGGTTGCCCTGGAGCAGGGCGTCCGCCTTGCTCTTGGCCTCCGCGTCGGCCGCGTCCTTCGCCGCCTGCTCCTTCTTCTCGACCTCCGTCAGCGAGACGTCGCCCTGGATCATCTTCAGCAGCGGATCCGCCAGGCGCTGGTCGACGACGACGGTCGCCTTCTTGCCCTCGGGCTCGGCCGGGTTGTCGAGCACCGGAAGCGTGGTGAAGGTGATGTTCTTGAGGTCGATGTCCTTCAACTCACCGGCGAGGTTGGTGAGTTTGTCGATGGACCCTATGCCCGAGTCGACGGTCAGCGACTTGGTGGCCGCCTCCGCGAGGGAGAAGAACTTCTTCGGACTGGTCAGCGTCTCCTTCGACTTCATCTCGCGCATCATCGAGCCCAGGAACTGCTGCTGGGTCTTGATCCGGTCGAGGTCGCCGTGGTTGCCGAACGAGTGCCGGGTCCGTACGAAGGCCAGGGCCTGCTCGCCCTGCAGCCGGTGCTCGCCGGCGTCCAGCTTCAGCTTGGAGTCCGCGTCGTCCACGGCCTTCGCGAGGCAGACCGGAACACCGCCGACGGCCGTGCTCAGCACCTTCACCGCGTTGAAGTCGACCATCATGAAGTTGTCGACGGTGATCCCGGTGATCTCCTTCACCGTACGCATGGTGCAGCCCGGGTCGCGGCCCTCCTGGCCGAGGCTGACGTTGAACCGCGTCCCCTTCTGGCCGGGGACGGTCTTCGTCGAACCGTCGGGCTGCTTCGTCGGGCAGGCCGGGATGTTCGTGATCAGGTCGCGCGGGATGGACAGCGCGGTGGCGTTGCTGCGGTCCTTCGCCACGTGGAAAAGGATCGTGGTGTCGGCGTGGCCGACGCTCTCCGCGTCCCCGTAGCCCTCGTTGCCCGCGCCGCTGCGCTTGTCGGTGCCGATCACCAGGATGTTGATGGGCTGGTCCTTCTTGAACCCGCCCGTGCCCGCGTCGCCGACGTCGGTGACGTTGAGGTTGCTGTTCAGGTGGTCGTAGTAGAGGTACGCGCCCACCGAACCGCCGACCAGCAGGAAGGCCAGGGTGCCGCCGGTGACGACCAGGATCTTCTTGCGCCGCCCGCCGCCACCGCCGCCCTTGCGCGGCCGACCGCCGCGCCGCCCGGGCGGACCGTCGCCGCGCCGCGGCCCGGGGACCGCCGGGGACGGGGCCTTGGGGGCCGCCGGCGCGCCCGGCGCACCGGTGCGGGCCGATGAGGGCCTGCGGGGTGAGGCGACGGAGGGCTGCTGCGCAGCGGAACGGTCCAGTCGCAGTTCGTAGTTGCCAGTGCGGGGGTTGAGCACCCACTGGTCTGCGGGGTCGATTTCTTCCGCCCGCCCACGGCTTTGCGCATCCACGGTTGCTCGAATCCTCCGTCGGTGCCTCGCGACGCGTCTCCCCCAAGACGCTCGGTCAACGATCCGGCTGCTGGTGCACCTCTTGGTCTGGCCGGGGCACCGGATCGCTCACCCTATCCGGCTCAGTTGACCGCAAACCATGGTGGTGACAAATTCCACTCCCCTTATAACGGGCCAAACCCCCCAAGGCCTTCACTTCGGACACCGCCTTTTGGGATTGCTTTACCGGCAATCGGCCGTGCCCGCCGTGGTTCCCGTGAAGGTGGGGACGGGCGCGGGGGCGGATCCGGTTCCCGTCGGGGGCCGCGGGCTCTCGCCTTCGGCGGCGCGGGCGGTCTGCGGGGCCCGCGCGGTTTCGGCCGCCGCGGGGGTCGGCGGGGCCACCGTGAGCGGCTTGTCCGTCCGCAGGTGATCGAACAGTTGGGCCGCCTCCGGCTGTACCAGCTCGTCCCGGTTCGGGTCGGCGGCGTACGGGCGGCGGGGCACCGTCAGGAACTTGACCTGCTCGGCCGGTATGTCCCGCAGGCCCCGTACCAGTTCGTAGAGGCCGCGCAGCGAGGCCAGCCCCGGGTCCGTGGTCACCGAGGAGGTCGCGGCGTCCAGCAGCGGGTACAGCCGGCCCGGGTTCAGCAGCACCCCGGTGCTCTGCACCTTCTTGACCAGCGAGCCGAGGAACTGCTGCTGACGCCCCATCCGCTCGGTGTCGCTGCCGTTGCCCAGGCTGTAGCGGGCGCGGACGAAGCCGAGGGCCTGCTCGCCGTGCAGGGTCTGCCGGCCGGCCGGGAGCCTCAGCTTCGCCTCGGGGTCGTTCATCGGCTGCTTGAGGCAGACCTCCACCCCGCCGACCGCGTCGACCATCTTCTTGAACCCGACGAAATCCACCACCATGTGGTGGTCTACCCGGATTCCGGTCAGCCTCTCGACCGTACGGATCGTGCAGGCGGCCCCGCCCCACTGGTACGCCCAGTTGAACTGCGCGAGCCGCTCGACGCTGCGGCTCCCGTCCGCCGTGAGACAGGCCGGGATCGCCGTCATCAGGTCCCGGGGTATCGAGACCGCGGTCGCGCTCCTGCGGTCCGCGGGCAGGTGCAGCAGGATCGCGGTGTCCGACCGCTCGGTGCCGCGGTCCTGCCCGTAGCGGGCGTTCCCCTTGCCGGAGCGCGAGTCCGAGCCGATCAGCAGGATGTTCTGCGAGCCGTCCACGGCGTGCGTGGGGCGCTCGCGCTCGTAGCGCTCCAGCTCGGCCGCCGCGGAGGTGTCCTCGGTGATGTTCCCGTCGAGCTTGCGGTAGAGCCACCAGCCGACCGCGGCCCCGCACAGGACCAGCAGGGCCAGCCCGAGCGCGATCCAGCGCAGCAGGCGGCGCCGGCGGCCGCGCGGAGGCTTCGAGGAGCCTCCGGCCGCTTCGGTGCCGCCTGGTATGCCTGCGCTGTCGGTCACTGGCGTTTTCCGTCCCCTCGCCTGGCGCGTGCGGGCCGTACGGCTGAAACCACGACCCCTGCCGATCGTGCCCCCGCCCCATCCCGGCGGCCCGGGGACGCCCCCCTGTCTAGACCCGTCCGGGTGACAAATCGCGGCAATGCGAACGGCCCCCGGCAGATGCCGGGGGCCGTTCTCGGGACTGCGGGACGGGCCGCGCTACGGGAGGTTGCGGGCCATCACGATGCGCTGGACCTGGTTCGTGCCCTCGTAGATCTGGGTGATCTTCGCGTCGCGCATCATGCGCTCGACCGGGTAGTCGCGGGTGTAGCCGTAGCCGCCGAGGAGCTGGACGGCGTCCGTGGTGACCTCCATGGCGATGTCGGAGGCGAAGCACTTCGCCGCCGCGCCCAGGTACGTCAGGTCGGCGTCGCCGCGCTCGGAGGCGGCGGCGGCCTGGTAGGTCAGGGCGCGGGCGGCCGAGACCTTCATGGCCATGTCCGCGAGCATGAACTGCACGCCCTGGAAGTCGCCGATCGGCTTGCCGAACTGCTTGCGCTCCTGGACGTAGCCCTTGGCGTAGTCCAGGGCGCCCTGGGCGATGCCGAGCGCCTGGGCCGCGATGGTGATGCGGGTGTGGTCGAGGGTCTTCATCGCCGTGGCGAAGCCGGTGCCCTCGGCGCCGATCATGCGGTCGGCCGGGATCCGCACGTTGTCGAGGTAGACCTCGCGGGTCGGGGAGCCCTTGATGCCGAGCTTCTTCTCCGGGGCGCCGAAGGAGACGCCCTCGTCGCCCTTCTCCACGACGAACGCGCTGATGCCCTTGGAGCGCATCGAAGGGTCCGTCACGGCCATGACCGTGTAGTACTCGGAGACGCCCGCGTTGGTGATCCAGCGCTTGACGCCGTTGAGGACCCAGAAGTCCCCGTCGCGCACGGCGCGGGTCTTCATGCCCGCCGCGTCCGAGCCCGCGTCGGGCTCGGAGAGGCAGTACGAGAACATGCCGTCGCCCTTGGCCAGCGGGCCGAGGTACTTCTTCTTCAGGTCCTCGGAACCCGAGAGGATCACCGGGAGGGAGCCGAGCTTGTTCACGGCCGGGATCAGGGAGGAGGACGCGCAGACGCGCGCCACCTCCTCGATCACGATCACGGTGGCCAGCGCGTCCGCGCCGGCGCCGCCGTAGACCTCGGGGACGTGGACGGCGTGCAGGTCGTTGGCGACGAGCGCGTCGTGGGCCTCCTGCGGGAAGCGGGCCTCCTCGTCGACCGCCGCGGCGAACGGCAGGATCTTCGCCTCGGCGAGCGAGCGGACGGACTCGCGGAGCATGTCGTGCTCCTCGGCCGGGCGGTACAGGTCGAAGTCGGCAGAACCCGCCAAGACTCTCACTCCCCAAGTGTGATGCGTGATGCTAACTACCGTTAAGTAACCCAAATCTTAGTGTCCGGCGTCCCGGCAGCGATATGTACGGAGTACGTGAGCTGCGTGACAGCCGGGTCTCCTGGGGAACGTCCCCCCGGAGCGGCCCGACTATGCTCAGTGGCCGCAAACGGCCCCGCACCTCTGGAGCACCCATGGCCCCCCTCAGGATCACTGTGATCGGCACCGGCTACCTCGGGGCCACCCACGCTGCGGCGATGGCGGAGCTCGGCTTCGAGGTGCTCGGGCTGGACGTGGTGCCGGAGAAGATCGAGATGCTGTCGGCGGGCCGGGTGCCGATGTACGAGCCCGGGCTGGAGGAGCTCCTCGCCGCGCACGTCGAGGGCCTGCCCGGCTCCACCGGGCGGCTGCGCTTCACGCAGTCGTGGGAGGAGGTCGGCGCCTTCGGCGACGTCCACTTCGTCTGCGTGAACACCCCGCAGAAGCACGGCGAGTACGCCTGCGACATGAGCTACGTCGACTCCGCGGTCGAATCCCTCGCCCCGCACCTGACCCGGCCGGTCCTGGTCGTCGGCAAGTCCACCGTGCCCGTGGGCTCGGCGCAGCGGCTCGCCGCGAAGCTGGCCGAGCTGGCCCCGGCGGGCGAGGAGGTCGAGCTGGCGTGGAACCCGGAGTTCCTGCGCGAGGGCTTCGCCGTACAGGACACCCTGCACCCCGACCGGATCGTGATCGGCGTCCAGGGCGAGCGCGCCGAGAAGGTGCTGCGCGAGGTGTACGGGACGCCGATGGCGGAGGGCAGCCCGCTGGTGGTGACCGACTTCCCGACCGCCGAGCTCGTCAAGACCGCCGCCAACTCCTTCCTCGCCACCAAGATCTCCTTCATCAACGCGATGGCGGAGGTCTGCGAGGCGGCCGGCGGCGACGTGGTCAAGCTGGCCGAGGCCATCGGCCACGACGACCGCATCGGCAAGAAGTTCCTGCGCGCCGGCATCGGCTTCGGCGGCGGCTGCCTGCCCAAGGACATCCGGGCCTTCATGGCCCGCGCCGGCGAGCTCGGCGCGGACCAGGCGCTGACCTTCCTGCGCGAGGTCGACTCCATCAACATGCGCCGCCGCGGCCACATGGTCGAGCTGGCCCGCGAGGCCGTCGGCGGGTCCTTCCTCGGCAAGCGGGTCGCGGTGCTCGGCGCCACCTTCAAGCCGGACTCCGACGACGTCCGCGACTCCCCCGCGCTGAACGTGGCGGGGCAGATCCACCTCCAGGGCGGCCAGGTCACCGTCTACGACCCGAAGGGCATGGACAACGCCCGCCGGGTCTTCCCGACGCTCGGGTACGCGGACTCGGCGCTGGAGGCGGCCCGCGGCGCGGAGGTCGTCCTGCACCTCACCGAGTGGCGCGAGTTCCGCGACCTGGACCCGGTGGAGCTGGGCGCGGTCGTCACCGACCGCCTGATCCTCGACGGGCGCAACGCCCTGGACACCGACCGCTGGCGCGCGGCCGGCTGGACGTACCGCGCGATGGGCCGTCCGCGCGCCTGAGCCCCGGGCCGGTCAGGCCGCTCCCCCGGCCGCACCGCTCACGCCGCTCACGCCGGTCTGCGGTGCTGGGCGGCGCGGGCCGTGAACTCCGCGTCCCGCAGTACCCGCTGGGTGTTGCCCCAGGTCAGCAGGGCCAGGTCGGTCTCCGGCCAGCCCCGCTCCAGCAGTTCCGCGATCAGCCGCGGATAGCCCGAGGGGTCGGTCAGCCCCGTGGGACGGGGCACGCCCGGCTCGGTGCCGAAGGTGGCGCCGAGGCCGACGCAGTGCGGGCCGGCGACGGCCCGTACGTGTTCCACGTGGTCGGCCACCGCGTGCAGGGAGTCCCCGGTCTGCGCGGCGTCGAAGGTGACCATCGCCAGGCCCTCCGCGGCCCGCAGCGCCAGCAGCACCTCGTCGGTCGCGTTCCCCGGATGCGGGTTCAGCGCCGCCGCCGCGGTGTGCGAGACGATCACCGGCGCCTTCGAGGCCCCCGCGAGCTGGCAGGCCACCTCGGGCGTGCAGCCGGTCAGGTCCACCAGCATCGCCAGCCGGTTCATCTCCTTGACCACCTCGTGGCCGAAGGGCGTCAGCTCCTCGCGGGCCCAGGGCGCTCCCGCGGGCGCGAGGATCCGTACGCCCAGCGCGTGGAAGGCGCGCAGCGCGCCCAGCGAATCGGTCAGCGTACGGCCGGGCACGGGGCCCAGGAACGAGGCGATCCGGCCCCGGTTGCGGGCGTCGGCCATGTCGTCGGCGGTCAGCGCGAGGCACAGGCCGTCGGGGTACTGGCGCATCAGGGCCAGCGCCACGTCGATCTGGTCGAGGGTGTCGGAGACCACCTGGTCGGCGGCCGCGGCCTCGCGCGGCAGCAGCAGCGACCAGAACTGGGCGCCGACCCCGCCGGCCCGCAGCCGCGGGATGTCGGTGTCGACACCGCTGTCGGAGGTTTCGATGTCGTGGTAAGGGCTCTGGCGCAGGGTCCACACGAGGGTGTTGTGCCCGTCGGCGACGGGATGTACGGACAACAGCGCGACGGCCCGTTCCAGGGCACTGCCCGCCACCGGGGCGGGCGTGTCCTCGGCTCCCGCGGAGCCGGGGCCCGCGGGCACCGTGTCGGCGGTGTACGCGCTGTGCGCGGCATAGGGGGTGCGCGGTTCATCCTGCAGGTCGGCCATGGCGTTCGGCTCCGGTCTCGGCGGCAGCAGGGAGAGAGATGCTGCCACGGTGACACGCGGGGCGGCCAGGTCGCCCGGCGGATGTGGCGTTCGGGTGTCACCCGCGGGTCACACCCGAACGCCACGGGCGCCCGGAGAGCCGCGGGCGGCTACAGCACCGCGTTGGAGGGGCCGCGCGAGGCCGAGAGCTCGCGCGCCACCGCCTCCGCGTCGCGCAGCGCCCGTACGGCGTTGGACCAGGTCAGCTTGGCCAGGTCGGCCCGGGACCAGCCGCGCGCGAGGAGCTCCGCGATCAGGTTCGGGTAGCCCGCCACGTCGTCCAGCCCGGCCGGGGTGAAGGCCGTGCCGTCGTAGTCCCCGCCGATGCCGATGTGGTCGACGCCGGCGACCTCGCGCATGTGGTCCAGGTGGTCGGCGACCGTCGCGGCCGTGGCCACCGGGCGCGGGCGCTCGGCTTCGAAGGCCCGGTGCAGGGCCATCGCCTCGGGCGTGGTGTCGAGGTGGTGGAAGCCGTGCGCGCGCAGGTTCGCGTCGGCGGCCAGGGTCCACTCGACGGCCGCCGGGAGGATGAACTTCGGCACGAACGTGGCCATCGCGACGCCGCCGTTGGCCGGCAGCCGCTCCAGCACGTCGTCCGGGATGTTGCGCGGGTGCTCGCACACCGCAAGCGAGGAGGAGTGCGAGAAGATCACCGGCGCGGCCGAGACGGCGAGCGCGTCGCGCATCGTCGTCGCGGCGACGTGCGAGAGGTCGACGAGCATGCCGATGCGGTTCATCTCGCGGACGACCTCGCGGCCGAAGTCGCTCAGACCGCCGTGGCGCGGCTCGTCGGTCGCCGAGTCCGCCCAGTCGATCGTGTCGTTGTGCGTGAGCGTCATGTACCGCACGCCCAGCCGGTGCAGGGCGCGCAGCGTGGCGAGCGAGTTGTTGATGGAGTGGCCGCCCTCGGCGCCCATCAGCGAGGCGATCCGGCCGTCGGCGCGGGCCGCCTCCATGTCGTCGGCCGTCAGCGCCCGTACGAGGTCCGCCGGGTAACGGTCGATCAGCTGGGCGACGGCGTCGATCTGCTCCAGGGTGGCGCTGACCGCCGTGTCGCCCGCGTAGTCGGAGCGCACGTACACCGACCAGAACTGCGCCCCGACCCCGCCGGCCCGCAGCCGGGGGATGTCGGTGTGCAGCCGGCCGCGCTGGTCGTCGGCGATGTCGCGCCGCGCCAGGTCGTAGCGGACCTGCTCGCGCAGCGCCCACGGCAGGTCGTTGTGCCCGTCGACCACAGGGTGCTCGGCGAGCAGCTCCCGCGCCTCGCTCAGGCGCTGCGCGGCGCTCACTTGCCGAATCCGAAGGAGTCGGCGCCCGCGACCTTCGTCCGCAGCCGCTTGCCCTTCTCGGTGGCCTGGTCGTTCAGCTCCTGCTGGAACTCCTTCATGCGGCCGAGCAGCTCCGGGTCGTGCGCGGCCAGCATCCGTACGGCCAGCAGCCCGGCGTTGCGCGCCCCGGCGACGGAGACGGTGGCGACGGGAACCCCGGCAGGCATCTGGACGATCGACAGCAGGGAGTCCATGCCGTCGAGGTACTTCAGCGGCACGGGGACGCCGATGACCGGCAGCGGGGTGACGGAGGCGAGCATGCCGGGCAGGTGGGCGGCGCCGCCGGCCCCGGCGATGATCGCCTTGAGGCCGCGGCCGGCGGCCTGCTCCCCGTAGGCGACCATCTCGCGCGGCATCCGGTGCGCCGAGACCACGTCGACCTCGTAGGGGATCTCGAACTCGTCGAGGGCCTGGGCGGCGGCCTCCATGACGGGCCAGTCGGAGTCCGAGCCCATGACGATGCCGATGACGGGACCTGCGGTGGAGGTGCTCATGCGGTGATCGTTCCCCTGAGGTAGCCGGCTGCGTGGCGTGCGCGTTCCAGCACATCGTCCAGGTCGTCGCCGTAGGTGTTGACGTGGCCGACCTTGCGGCCGTGTTTCACGTCCTTGCCGTACATGTGGATCTTGAGCTGCGGGTCGTGCGCCATGCAGTGCAGGTACGCCGCGTACATGTCGGGGTAGTCCCCGCCGAGCACGTTCGCCATGACCGTCCAGCGGGCCCGGGGGCGCGGGTCGCCCAGGGGGAGGTCCAGGACCGCCCGTACGTGGTTGGCGAACTGGGAGGTGATCGCGCCGTCCTGGGTCCAGTGGCCGCTGTTGTGCGGGCGCATCGCCAGCTCGTTGACGAGGATCCGGCCGTCGGTGGTCTCGAACAGCTCGACGGCCAGGTGGCCGGTCACGCCGAGCTCCTTGGCGATGCGCAGGGCGAGGGCCTGGGCCTCGCCCGCGAGGGCCTCGGAGAGGTTCGGGGCGGGGGCGATCACCGTGTCGCACACGCCGTCGACCTGGATGGACTCGACCACCGGATAAGCGACGGCCTGGCCGTGCGGGGAGCGGACGATGTTGGCCGCGAGCTCGCGGACGAAGTCGACCTTCTCCTCCGCCAGGACCGGAACGCCCGCTTTGAAGGGCGCCTCGGCGTCCTCGGGGGTGCGGACGAACCACACGCCCTTGCCGTCGTAGCCGCCTCGCACGGTCTTGAGGATGACCGGGAAGCCGCCCACCTCGGCCGCGAAGGCCGCCGCGTCCGCCGGGTCGCTCACGATCCGGTGCCGGGGGCTCGGGGCGCCGATCTCGTCGAGCTTCGCGCGCATCACCCCCTTGTCGGCGGCGTGCATCAACGCGTCGGGCCCCGGGCGGACGGGGATACCGTCCGCTTCCAGGGCCCGCAGGTGCTCGATGGGCACGTGCTCGTGGTCGAAAGTGATCACATCGCAGCCGCGCGCGAAGGCGCGCAGCGTCTCCAGATCGCGATAGTCGCCGATGACGACATCGCTCACGACCTGGGCCGCCGAGTCCTGTGGGGTGTCACTGAGGAGCTTGAATCTGATGCCGAGGGGGATGCCCGCCTCGTGGGTCATGCGGGCGAGCTGACCGCCGCCGACCATGCCGACTACCGGGAACGTCACCTCTCCAGGGTATCCGCCGGTATTCCGCCATCCGGACGTGACCCTGGCCCAATCCGGTCGACGCGCGTAGCATCCCCGCCCCCGTGTGCCGTGCGTCGCACGGTGTGCGAAGGCACAGACGGGCCCCTGGGGCGACACTTAGCATGGCCGGGTTGACCGAAGGCGGCAGACGCCTCCACGGACGCCCCCGAGCGGGGCGGTGACGACAGGACTGATCCATCACATGAGTACGCCGCAGCAGGGATCCGCGCTCGAACGCGTACGCGGCCTCGCCCGCGAGGTCGCGAAGTTCGGGGCCGTCGGCGGCGTCGGTGTACTCGTCAACCTGGGCGTCTTCAACCTCATCCGCCACACGACCGACCTCCAGGTCGTCCGGGCGAGCGTGATAGCCACCGTCGTGGCCATCGTCACCAACTACCTGGGCTTCCGGTACTTCACCTACCGCGACCGCGCCCGCACCGGCGGCTCCCGCGAGCTGCCGCTGTTCGTGGCCTTCAGCGTCATCGGCCTGGTGATCGAGAACGGCGTGCTCTACACCGCCACCTACGGGTTCGGCTGGGACGGCCCGGCCGCCGCGAACGTGTTCAAGTTCATCGGCATCGGCACGGCCACCGTGTTCCGCTTCTGGTCGTACCGGACGTGGGTCTTCAAGGCCCTGCCCCGGCCGGAGGCCGCCGAAGCCCCGCTCCCCGCCTCCGTGGTCTCCTCGCCCCGCGGCGGGGTGGCCGGGAGCCGCGCCCCCGAGCCCGCCCGCAAGTAGCGGCGTCCCGCGCGAGGGCCGCCCGCTCAGCGCACCGTCTGCTCCGGCTCCGGCCGATCGGGCGCCGTCCGGCTCAGGAACAGCGCGAACACCGGCGGCTGCGTCTGCAGCAGCTCCAGGCGCCCCCCGTCGGCCTCCGCGAGGTCCCGGGCCACCGCCAGCCCGATCCCGGTGGAATTGCGCCCGCTGATCGCCCGCTCGAAGATCCGGTTGCCGAGGTCCGGCGGGACCCCCGGCCCCTCGTCCGTGACCTCCAGCACCGCCTGGTTCCCGATCACCCGGGTGCGCAGCGCGACCGTGCCGCCACCGTGCATCAGCGCGTTCTCCACGAGGGTCGCCAGCACCTGCGAGACCGCCCCCGGGGTGCCGACGGCCCGCATGCCCGTCTTGCCGGAGCGCACGATGGCCCGCCCCGCACTGCGGTAGGCCGGCCGCCACTCCTCCACCTGCTGCTTGACGACCTCGTCCAGGTCGAAGGGGACCGCCGAGCCCGTCCGCGGGTCCCGCGAGTTCGTCAGCAGCCGCTCCACCACGTCCGTGAGCCGCTCCACCTGGGTCAGGGCGATCGTCGCCTCTTCCCGTACGGTCTCCAGGTCGTCGGTGACCGTGATCTCCTCCAGCCGCATCGACAGCGCCGTGAGCGGCGTGCGCAGCTGGTGCGAGGCGTCCGCGGCCAGTCGCCGCTCGGCGGTCAGCATCCGGGCGATCCGCTCCGCGCTGGAGTCCAGTACGTCCGCGACCCGGTCCAGCTCGGGGACCCCGTACCGCTTGTGCCGGGGCCGCGGGTCGCCCGATCCCAGCCGCTCGGCGGTCTCGGCCAGGTCGGTGAGCGGCGAGGCCAGCCGGTTGGCCTGCCGTACGGCGAGCAGTACGGCCGCCACGACGGCGAGCAGCGCCACCGCTCCGACCACGGCCAGGGTCCGGCCGACCTCCCGGGTCACCGTGGAGCGGGACTCCTCCACGACCACGGTCTCGCCCTGCTCACCCTTGGCGGTGCCGCGGATGACGCTGTCGGGGATCCGGTCGCCGACCTCCACGGGCGGCTGCCCGGGGACGGTGATCCGGGCGTGGCTGCCGATGTCCAGCTGCTCGGCGAGGGCCTGGGCGTCGATGGGTTTGCGCTCCAGGACGCTCGCCTCGACGATGCCGACCAGGCGCAGCGCCTCGGACTCGATGCGGTCCTGGGCGCTGCTGGTGATCGTCCGGGTCTCGACGATCACCAGGGAGACCCCGAAGACGGCGATGACGACGAGCACCACGGCGAGCGTGGAGTTGATCAGACGGCGGCGCATGGTCCCGGAGGCCGCTCAGCTCTTCTCGAAGCGGAAGCCGACCCCGCGGACGGTGGCGATGTAGCGAGGGTTGGCGGCGTCGTCGCCGAGCTTCTTGCGCAGCCAGGAGATGTGCATGTCCAGGGTCTTGGTGGAGGACCACCAGGTGGTGTCCCAGACCTCGCGCATCAGCTGGTCGCGGGTGACGACCCGGCCGGCGTCGCGGACCAGGACCCGCAGCAGGTCGAACTCCTTGGCCGTGAGCTGGAGCTCCTCCTCCCCCATCCACGCGCGGTGCGATTCGACGTCGATCCGCACGCCGTGGGTGGCGGGGGCCTGGGTGGCGTCGCCCGCGCCGCGCCGCAGCAGGGCCCGGACCCGGGCCAGCAGCTCGGCGAGGCGGAAGGGCTTGGTCACGTAGTCGTCCGCGCCGGCGTCCAGGCCGACGACCGTGTCGACCTCGTCCGCGCGGGCGGTGAGCACGAGGATGGGGAAGCCGTGGCCCTCGGCGCGCAGCCGGCGGGCGACTTCGAGGCCGTCCATGCCCGGCAGGCCCAGATCCAGGACGACGAGATCGACGCCGCCCTGAAGTCCCGCGTCCAGGGCGGTGGGGCCGTCCTCCCGGACCTCGACCTCGTACCCCTCCCGGCGCAGGGCGCGGGCCAGGGGCTCCGAGATGGATGCGTCGTCCTCGGCGAGCAGTACACGCGTCATGTGGGTGATGGTAGTGCGCGGCGGGTGTGTGCAGGGGCGCGCCTGAAGACCCCTTTCGATCTGGGCTTATGAACTACTAACGGCCTTCGAATGCGATCAAACGGTTCCCTGGAATCCTGTGATCCATATCTCAAGTCCTTCCATATGCCGCAGTGTCCTGTCGTATGGTGGCGAGACGCCTGATGCACTACCCAGGGGATCTTTGTGCCGAAAAGCGAGCCAAAGACCTCAAATTCTGCTCTGGTCGGTTTCAACCGGCCCAGATGACAGTGAATGACCTGTGGGCCGGGCCCCGGACGCGATGGTGCGGACGGGGCGTGGATCCCGGTTACGGATGTCCCCTGCCCCCCTCCTTCGAGGACGGGGGCAGACCCCTGGGCGTGGGGTGGGACACCCGTCGCCGGTGCCGGCCACCCCCCACCGGGCGCAGTTCCGCTCACGAAGCGAAGCGTCCCGAGCAAGCAAGGAACGACCATGGCTTCCAGCCTGACGAAGGATTCGGCGGCTCAGTCCGCCGAGAAGACCTTCTTCGGACACCCCCGTGGCCTGGCCACTCTCTTCATGACCGAGATGTGGGAGCGTTTCAGCTTCTACGGCATGAAGGCCCTTCTCCTCGTCTACCTGCTCTCCGGTGGCCCGGATGCCAAGAAGGGCAGCCTGGGCGGCGGCATCGGGATGGACGAGGGCACGGCGATCACCGTGTTCTCCATCTACGTCTCCATGGTCTACCTGCTCGCCTTGCCCGGCGGATGGCTGGGTGACCGCGTCTGGGGTCCCCGCAAGACGGTGACGATCGCGGCCGTGACGATCATGTCCGGTCACATCATCCTCGCCCTGCCGGGCGGCGCGACCTTCTTCGTCGGCCTGGCCCTCGTGGCCCTCGGCTCGGGTCTGCTCAAGGCCAACATCTCCACGATGGTCGGCCAGCTGTACAAGGACGCGAACGACCCGCGCCGTGACGGCGGCTTCACGATCTTCTACATGGGCATCAACGCCGGTGCCTTCTTCGCGCCGCTGATCATCGGCACCGTCGGTCAGAAGGTCAACTGGCACCTCGGCTTCGCGCTCGCCGCGGTCGGCATGGGCATCGGCCTCGTCGCCTTCCTGCTGGGCACCAAGAACCTGAACCCGGTCAGCTCGGTCGTCCCGAAGCCGCTGTCGGCCGAGGAGCGCACCTCCTGGATCCGCAAGATCGTCGCCGTGGTCGCGGCCGTCGCGGTGTTCTACACCGCCGTGGCGATGGCCGGCATGTTCACCAAGGCGTGGGCGACCATCCCGCTGACCCTGATCGGTCTGATCATTCCGGCCGGTGTGCTGATCCGCATCAAGCGGGACAAGGACCTCAACCGCGACGAGCAGTCGAAGATGACCGGCTACATCTGGTTCTTCGTCGCCGCCGCCGTCTTCTGGATGATCTACGACCAGGGCGCCTCGACGGTCCAGTCCTTCGGCGAGACCAAGGCCTCCGGGGCGCTGCTCGGCTTCGAGTTCCCCTCGTCCTGGTACCAGTCCCTGAACCCGGTCTTCATCATGGCCCTGGCCCCGGTCTTCGCCTGGATCTGGGTGTGGCTGAACCGCAAGGGCAACGAGCCGTCGACGGTCGGCAAGTTCGCCGCGGGTCTGTTCTTCGTCGGCGTGTCGTTCTTCTTCTTCCTGGTCCCGATCGGTCTGGCCGCGAACGGCCAGGCGGTGAGCCCGATGTGGCTCGTCGGCATCTACCTGATCCAGACCGTCGGCGAGCTCTGCCTCTCCCCGGTCGGCCTGTCGGTCACCACGAAGATGGCACCGGCCAAGTACGCCTCGCAGATGATGGGCGTGTGGTTCCTCGCGGTCACCGCGGGCGACTCCATCACCAGCCTGCTGTCCGACCCGGCCGTCTTCGGCATCGACCTCAACGGCACCTCCGCGGTGGCCATCGAGGCCACCCTGGCCGTCCTGGCCGCGGGCGCGGTCTTCATGTACCGCAAGAAGGTCAAGACGCTCATGGGTGACGTGCGCTGACGCACCCCGTGGCACCGGGCCGCCCGTTCGTTTTCCCCCGAAGGGGTGGAACCCGCGGCGCACGCCGGTTGCCGCGCGCTGCGGGCCGTGCCGTGGGAGCCGAGGGTCAGCGCGTGCCGCGCAGGCGGCGCCACGGGGTGAACGTGAAGACCGCGCCACCGAGCAGGATCACCGTGCCGGCGACCAGGGCCAGGGCCTTGATCCCGCCGTCGTCCCCGGCGCCCGTCTCGGCGAGGCCGCCCGAAGCGGAGGTGGAGCCGGTGGTGGAGGGCGAGCCGGAGCCGCCCTCCTGGGCCGTGGTGTCGAGCTCCAGCGAGACGCCGCTGCTGGCCGCCTTGCAGGGCACGTTGATCGGCGTGGCCCCCGGGGCCATCGTGACGTCGATCGTCAGCTGGTCCGGGCTCAGCGTGACCTTGCCGGTCTTGCCGGGCTTGTAGGTGCCGGTCATGTCGCTGAGGCTGACCGGGGCCTTGTCCGGGATCGGCTCGGCGTTGGCCGGGCCGGAGACCTTGACCATGCCGCTGTCGGCGCCGCCGAGCTTGATGTTCATCGAGGGCTTGAGGGCGCCCGCCGGCAGGGCCATCGGGCTGGCCATCGCGCCCTTGGCGGTCTTGACGGTCAGGTCGTAGCTGCCGCCGTTCTTCTTGGCGTTGATCGTGACCGGGGTCTTGATGCCGCCGGGGACGACCGGGCCGCAGTCGAAGGCGACCTCCACGGGCTTTCCGGGGAAGTCGGTCTGGCCGCCGGCCCCGCCGTTCGTCGCCCCTCCGTTGGTCGCGCCGCCGTTCGTCGCCCCTCCGTTGGTGGCACCGCCGTTCGTGGCACCGCCGTTGGTCGCACCGCCGTTGGTCGCACCGCCGTTGGTCGCCCCGCCGTTGGTCGTGCCGCCCGTGGTGCCGGCCGCCACGTCGATGGTGGCCCCGACGCCCACGGCGCCCGTGGGCGCGCACTTGGTGACGAAGGTGCCGAAGGAGAAGGTGACCGCGACGTCGTACTTGCCGGGGGTCAGCGTGATCTTGCCCGCCTTGGTGAGCTTCAACTTCCCCTTCATCGTGGACATCTGCATGGGGGCCTTCTTGGGGATCGGCGGGTTCTTCTTCTCCCCGACGACCTTCAGCTCGCCTCCCCCGCCGCCCACCGTGATCCAGCCGGTGGGCTGGACCGAGTCCTGCGGGATGTCCATGAGGTCCGTGTTGTTCGAGGCCGGCTTCACGGTCTCCCAGGTCACCTCGACCTCGTCACCGACCTTCGCCGAGGCCGGGGCGGTGACCTTGGCGGTGGTCTCGCCCTCCACCGGGTCGCCGCCGCCCGCCGGCGGCACGCACTTGACGTTGAACTTGGTCTCGGCCGCCTGGGCCGGAGCGGCCCCGATGGCGATGCCGGCGCCGCCGAGCAGCAGCGCGATCACGGCCGCGCTCACCCTCCGTTGGGTCTTCACAAATGCCCCTTCGTCGTCGGACTGTTCTCAGACGGTGCGGACGCCTGTGGTACGTGTGGGGAACTCGGCCCCGGCGCGCTGTCCGGGGTGAACCACGGCAGGACCGCCGTGGTGGTCAGGGTGGGGTCCGGCGCGGCCGCCGGCCCGGGCTCCCGCTCCGGCACCGGGGCCTTCGCACCACGGTGGCGACCGCCGCCCGGCGGCGCCGTACGCGGCCGGACCTTGTCCACGACGGCCATGCCGACGCGGAAGACCGCGGCCGGGACCACCAGCAGGAGCAGCCCCCAGAACAGCAGGACCCCGTACGGGCGGTCCACGCCCCAGGGCTGGGTGGCCACGACCGTGTCCCCGTACTTGAGGGAGACCGTGTAGTCCCCGTGCGCCCCCGCCGCGAGGCTGACGTTCAGCCGGACCTCCGCCTTGCCGCCCGGCGGGATCGTGCCCTTCCACCGGACCTCGTCCCACAGCGGCGCGAACACCCCGTGGGCGGTGCCGAGCTGGAAGACCGGATCCTTGACCGGGGCCGAGCCGAGGTTGCCGACGGTGACCGTGAACTTCCGGCTGGGCGGGGCGCCGAACCAGGTGAGCACCCCGTCCTCGCCCTCCAGCCGGACCCCGGTGAGCATCGCCAGGCGGGCCGTGCCGGACTCCGCCGGCAGCTCGGCCACCGGGTGGTCGGTGATCTTCAGCGGGGCGGCGACGGTGGACTGGTCCCCGTTGACGGAGGTCACGTTGACCACGCAGGGGCAGGGCTTGGGCGGTGCCGCCACGGCCAGTTGGGCGGCGAAGCGCCCGTCGTCGCCGACGGAGACCGCGGCCCCCTCGGCGTTGGCGCAGCTGTTGGTGCCGCCGATCATGTTCTGCCCGCAGACCAGCAGCATCACCAGGGTCTTGGCGCGCCAGCCGGTGCCGGTGACGGTGATCTCGGCGCCCTTCGCGGCCTCCTGGAGCGAGAGCGCCACGGCGGGCTTGCCCTCGGCGGCGACGGCCGCCGGGGCGGGGAACAGGAGCAGGGCGCACAGCGCCAGCCCCGCCGCGATGAAGGCCACGGCCCTGCCGCCGGCCGGTCCGCCGGCCGTCCCGCCGACCCTTCCGCTCACCTGGATGCTCCCGTCAGCTCGTGTTCCGGTGCCCGGTTCCCCGCGGGTACGGGCTCCCCGCCCGCCGCGGCTCCGCCACGGGCCCGCCGCTTGCGTACGAGGAGCAGCGCGGCCAGGGCGACCCCGCCGAGGCCGAGCAGCCCGGCGCCGAGCCGGGCCGCGATCCCCCAGGGCACGAACCACGCGGAGGCGGTGGCGGTGGCCGGGGGCGCGCCGGGGGCGGTGACCGTGAGGGTGAGGTCGACCTCGTCGAGGACCGGGGCTCCGGGCCAGGGCTCGGTCAGCGACACCCGCTGGCCGGGGAGCAGTTCCACGGGCAGGGCGCGGGAGGTGCGGCCCGGGACCTCGCCGAAGAGCCCCTCGGCGCGCAGGGCCAGTTCGGGGGCGAGGACCACGTTGCCCCGGTTGACCAGGGTGTACGCGACGACCGCGCGGGCGCCGCGGCCCCGTACAAAGACGTCCTCGACCGTGAGCGCGGCCAGCGTCGGGCCGCCGACGCGCAGGTGGACCCGTACGCCCGCCTCGCGGCCGTCGGCGGTGGCGATGACGGCGGCCGGGTGCTCGCCGGGCAGGGAGGCCGGCGGCAGGGTGACGGTGAAGGGGACCACCGCGCGGGTGCGGGGCGGGACCTTCACGGTGGTGGCGGTCCCGAAGCTGATCCAGGAGCCGGCGCCCGGGACCGCGCCGTCGCGGCGGCCCGCGTCCGCGGGATCGGCCGGGCGTACGGCGAGGGCGCCGTCGGCCGTGTTGTAGGCGTCGGCCCCGCGCAGGGTGACGGTGCGCTCCCGGTCGGAGGTGTTGGTCAGGGCCAGCCGGTCCTCCAGGACGGTGCCGGCGGGACCCGCGAGGTAGAAGTACGGGCGCGCCGGCGCGGCGCCGCCGGCCGCGGGCTCGGCGGTCCAGCCGGGCTCGTCGGCGGCGGCTGCGGCGGTGGCGGTGGCCGCGCCCGCGGCCCCGAGCAACAGGACGGCGGAGAGCAACGCGGTGCACAGGCGCTGGACGGTGGCGGGGGTGGGGGTGTGGAGCACGGGCATGGCCGGGGGTGCTCCGTTCAGGACCGGGCCCGCTGGCCGCGCCGGGTCAGCCAGAGCACGCCGGCGGCGCCGGTGAGCAGCACGGTGGCGCCGAGGGTGCCGAGGGCGAGGGCGGAGTCGGTGGGTCCGGTCTGCGGGAGGGTGTCCTCCGCGGCGCCGGGGCCCTCGGACCCCGCGGCGCCCGTCACGTCCAGCTCCAGGGAGGGCTTGGGGCTGTTGCCGGGGGTGCAGGTGGTGGTGGTCCCCAGCGCCTTGATGGTGAGCACGCCCGCGGTGAAGGTGACCTTGCCGCTCTTCTTGGGGGTGTAGGTGCCCGAGAGATCGGTGATCTTGATGGGGGTGTTGGCGGGCACGGCCTCGGGGTTGGACGCACCCGAGACCGGCACGGACGCCTTCTCGGCGCCGCCGACGAGGACGACGGCGCTGGGGCTCATGGCGCCCTTGCCGAGTTCGACGGGGCTGGACGAGACGCCCTTCTGGAAGGACATCGTCAGCTTGTACCCGTCGCCCTCCTTGACGGCCTTGATGTCGATCGGCGAGACCGCCGACTTGTCCCCGATGGGGGTCTTGCAGTCGTACGCGACGTCGACGACGTCGGCATGGGCCGCGGGGGCGGCCAGCAGGACCGCCGCCGCGGCCAGCGCGGAGGCCAGCGCGAGCGCGGTGGAGCGTTTCCGGTCGGACACCTTCGTCTTCCCCTCGGGCCACGGGTTCCTGACGTGCCGGTTCCTGACGGCACATCAGATCGGTGGCTCAAGGTACGCCCGGGGCCCTACGGAGGGAAGACAAAGGACAGGCCCGGATTGACCGTTCGTCAGTGCGCGCGGACACCCTTCTGCCAGACCGCCGAAACCAGCGGTACGCCCGGCCGGTAGGCCAGGTGGACGTGGCTCGGGGCCTCCAGGAGGGCCAGGTCGGCGCGGGCCCCGGGGGTGATCCGGCCGATGTCGCCGCGGCGCAGGGCGCGGGCGCCGCCGGCGGTGGCGGACCAGAGCGCCTCGTCCGGGGTCATCCCCATGTCGCGTACGGCGAGCGCGATGCAGAAGGGCATGGAGCTCGTGTACGAGGAGCCCGGGTTGCAGTCGGTGGACAGCGCGACGGTGGCGCCCGCGTCGATCAGGCGGCGGGCGTCGGGCCACTGGGCGCGGGTGGAGAACTCGGCGCCGGGAAGGAGGGTGGCCACGGTGGTGTCCGCCGCCTGGACGAGGGCGTCGACGTCGGCGTCGGTGAGGTGGGTGCAGTGGTCGGCGGAGGCGGCCTCCAGCTCCACGGCGAGCTGCACGCCGGGTCCGTAGGACAGCTGGTTGGCGTGGACGCGCGGGATCAGCCCGGCGGCGGCGCCGGCGGTGAGGATCGCACGGGCCTGGTCCCCGTCGAAGGCGCCCTTCTCGCAGAACACGTCGACCCAGCGGGCGTACGGGGCGCAGGCCGCCAGCATCTCGCCGGTGACGAGGTCGACGTAGCCGGCCGGGTCCTCGGCGTAGTCGGGGGAGACGATGTGCGCGCCGAGGTAGGTGACCTCCTCGGTGTGCGCGGCGGCGATGCGCAGGGCGCGGGCCTCGTCGGCGACGGTCAGCCCGTAGCCGGACTTGGTCTCGAAGGTGGTGGTCCCCTGGCGCCGGGCCTCGTCGAGGTGCCGGACGAGGCCCGCTTCGAGCTCCGCGTCGGTGGCGGCGCGGGTGGCGGCGACGGTGGTGCGGATCCCGCCCGCGGAGTAGCTCCGCCCGGACATGCGGGCGTTGAACTCGGCGGTGCGGTCACCGGCGAAGACGAGGTGGGAGTGGGAGTCGACGAAGCCGGGGATGAGGGCCCGGCCTCTCGCGTCGAACACGGAGTCGGCGGCCGGGGCCCCGTCGGCCGGGCCGACCCAGGCGACGGCCTCGCCGTCGATGACGACGGCCGCGTCCCGGACGAGCCCGAGGGGGCCGCCGTCGCCGAGGGCGGGGTCGTTGGTGACGAGGCTGCCGATGTTGGTGACGAGGGTGGTGGTCATGGTTCCCTTCGGGAGGACGGCGTCAGCCGCGGACGGCCGCGATGGACTCGGACAGGGCGGAAGGGACGTCCGGCACCAGGGTGTGCGACCCGTCGCGCACCACGTGCCGGCCGCCGACCACCGTGTGGCGGACGTCCGCGGCCGTCGCCGCGAAGACGGCCGTCTCCGCGCCGAGCCGCGGCAGCGGCCCCGCCGTACGGACGGAGTCCAGGGCGATCGTGGTGAAGTCCGCGAGTGCCCCCGCCTCCAGGCGGCCCGCGTCCGCGAGCCCCAGCGCCGCGTGCCCGTCCTGCGTGGCGGCGGTGAGCAGCGAGTTCGCCGTCCAGTGCCCGCGGGTCCGGCTCCGCAGCCGCTCGTTGAGCTCCATCGCGCGGGCCTCCTCCAGGAGGTCGATCACCGCGTGGCTGTCGCTGCCGAGCGAGAGCGGGCTGCCCGCGTGCTGGAGCCGCCCGGCCGGGCCGATGCCGTCGGCGAGGTCCCGTTCCGTCGTGGGGCACATGCACGTACCGGTCGTGGTCGCGCCCAGCAGCGCGATGTCCCCGTCCGTCAGGTGCGTGTTGTGGACCCCGGTCGTCCGCGGGCCGAGCACCCCGTGGTCGGCCAGCAGCTGCGTCGGCGTGCGCCCGTGCGCGGCCTGGCAGGCCTCGTTCTCGGCGGTCTGCTCCGAGAGGTGCACGTGCAACGGGGCCCGCCGCTCCTGGGCCCAGCGGGAGACGGTGGCCAGCTGGTCCGCCGGCACGGCGCGTACGGAATGGATCGCCGCCCCGATCAGCGCGTGCCCGCGCGGCTTCAGGGCCGAGACCCGCTCCGCCCACGCCTCGGCCGTCCCGTCCGAGAACCGCAGCTGGTGGCGGTTGGGCGCCTCGCCGAAGCCCGACGACAGGTAGGCCGTGTCGAGCAGCGTGATCCGGATGCCGGCCGCCGCGGCCGCCTCGATGAGGGCCTCGCCCATCGCGTTGGGGTCGGCGTAGGGGGCGCCGCCCGGCGCGTGGTGCACGTAGTGGAACTCGCCGACGTTGGTGATGCCGGCCAGCGCCATCTCCGCGTACACCGCGCGCGCGAGCGCGAAGTACGTGTCGGGGGTGAGGTTCTGGGCGACCTGGTACATGAACTCGCGCCAGGTCCAGAAGGTCCCGGAGCCCACCTGCACCAGCGAGCGCAGCGCCCGGTGGAAGGCGTGCGAATGCGCGTTGGCCAGCCCGGGGACGGTCAGGCCGCGCAGCACCTCGGCGCCCGGCGGCGG
Organism: Streptomyces sp. NPDC001903; assembly: GCF_042891345.1. Lineage (NCBI taxonomy): Bacteria > Bacillati > Actinomycetota > Actinomycetes > Kitasatosporales > Streptomycetaceae > Streptomyces > Streptomyces sp. NPDC001903. The sequence continues at coordinate 172,094 of NZ_JBIASZ010000015.1, read as the reverse complement.
GGCCTCGACCCCGGTCCGCAGGGCGGCGATCCGCCCGTCGGCGCCCGCGTCGAGGGCCACGCCCGGCTCGACGTGCGTGCCGAGCCAGGCGTGTTCCAACCAGTACGTCTTCACCGGCAGGCCAGTCCTTCCAGTACGTCGGCCAGCGCGAGGACACCGGCCACGCAGTCGTCCTCGGGGGCGAACTCCTTCGGCGAGTGGGAGACGCCGGTCGGGTTCCGTACGAACAGCATCGCGGTCGGGACGGCCGCCGAGAGGATTCCGGCGTCGTGTCCCGCCCCGGTGCCCAGGACGGGGACGGAGCCGCCGAGGATGCGGTTCATCTCGTCGCGCAGGGCGTGCTCGAACTCGACGACGGGCGTGAAGGACTCCCGTACGACGGCCAGGTCGATGCCTTCCTGGTCGGCGCGCTCGCGGGCGGCCTTCTCGATGGCGGTGACCACGGTGTCCAGCGTCGCCTGGTCGGCGGCGCGGGAGTCGAGCCAGCCGCGCACCAGCGAGGGGATGGCGTTGACGCCGTTCGGCTCGACGGAGATCTTGCCGAAGGTCGCGACGGCGCCGGCGAGGGCCGCCTCGGTGCGGGCGGCCAGGACCGTCGACGCGTACGTGAGCATCGGGTCGCGGCGGTCCACGAGACGGGTGGTGCCGGCGTGGTTGGCCTCGCCGCGGAAGTCGAACCGCCAGCGGCCGTGCGGCCAGATCGCGGAGGCGATGCCGACGGCGTCGCCGGACAGGTCCAGCGCCCGGCCCTGCTCGACGTGCAGTTCGACGAAGGCGCCGATGCGGGCGAGGCGCTGCGGATCGGCACCGATGGCCGAGGGGTCGTACCCGGCGGCCTCCATGGCCTCGGGCAGGCTGATCCCGTCGGCGTCGCGGAGCTCGTACGCCTTCTCCTTGGTCAGCTGCCCGGCGGCGAGCCGGGAGCCGACGCAGGCGAGGCCGAAGCGGGCCCCTTCCTCGTCGCCGAAGTTGGTGATGGCCAGGGGCCTGGCGAACTCCGCGCCCCTCCTGCGGAGTTCGTCCAGGGCCGCGAAGGAGGACACCACGCCGAGGGGGCCGTCGAAGGCGCCGCCGTCGGGCACGGAGTCCAGGTGGGAGCCGGTGACGACGGCGTCACCGGCGAGGGGGTCGCCGAGCCAGGCCCACTGGTTGCCGTTGCGGTCGGTCTCGTACGCGAGGCCGCGGGCCTCGGCCTGGGCCTGGAACCACGTCCGGCAGTCGGCGTCGGCCCCGGTCCACGCGTAGCGGCGGTAGCCGCCGGACTCGGCGTGGCGGCCGATGGGGGCGAGCTCGTTCCACATGCTGTGGAACGAGGCCGCCCCGGCGGGGTTGTCGCTCACGCGTCGTCGCCCTCGCGCATGGGGACGCGGACGCGGCGCTCGTCCGCCACCGTCTCGGCGATGTCGTAGCCCGCGTCGACGTGGCGGATGACGCCCATGCCCGGGTCGTTGGTGAGCACGCGGCGGATCTTCTCGCCCGCGAGCTTGGTGCCGTCGGCGACGGTGACCTGGCCGGCGTGGATCGAGCGGCCCATGCCGACGCCGCCGCCGTGGTGGATCGAGACCCAGGAGGCGCCGGAGGCGACGTTGACCATGGCGTTGAGCAGCGGCCAGTCGGCGATCGCGTCGGAGCCGTCGAGCATGGCCTCGGTCTCGCGGTACGGGGAGGCGACCGAGCCGCAGTCGAGGTGGTCGCGGCCGATGGCCAGGGGGGCGGCGAGGGTGCCGTCGGCCACCATCTCGTTGAAGCGCTCGCCGGCCTTGTCGCGCTCGCCGTAGCCGAGCCAGCAGATGCGCGCCGGAAGGCCCTGGAAGTGGACGCGCTCGCCGGCCATCTTGATCCAGCGGTGGAGGGACTCGTTCTCGGGGAAGAGCTCCAGCATCGCCTTGTCGGTCTTGTGGATGTCCGAGGCCTCGCCGGAGAGGGCCGCCCAGCGGAAGGGGCCCTTGCCCTCGCAGAAGAGGGGGCGGATGTAGGCCGGGACGAAGCCGGGGAAGGCGAACGCGCGGTCGTAGCCGGCCAGCTGGGCCTCGCCGCGGATGGAGTTGCCGTAGTCGAAGACCTCGGCGCCGGCGTCCATGAAGCCGACCATGGCCTCGACGTGCTTGGCCATGGACTCGCGGGCGCGGGCGGTGAAGCCGGCCGGGTCCTTGGCCGCGTACGCCGCCATGTCGTCGAAGTCGACGCCGACGGGCAGGTACGCGAGCGGGTCGTGGGCGCTCGTCTGGTCGGTGACGATGTCGATCGGGGCGCCCTCGGCGAGCATCTGCGGGAGCAGCTCGGCGGCGTTGCCGAGGAGGCCGATGGAGAGCGGCTTGCGGGCGTCGCGGGCCTCGACGGCCAGCTGGAGGGCGTGGCGCAGGTTGTCGGCCTTGACGTCCAGGTAGCGGTGCTCGATGCGGCGCTCGATGGCGCGCGGGTCGACGTCGATGCAGATCGCGACGCCGTCGTTCATCGTCACGGCCAGCGGCTGGGCGCCGCCCATGCCGCCGAGGCCGGCGGTGAGGGTGATGGTGCCGGCGAGGGTCCCGTTGAACTTCTTGGCGGCGACGGCCGCGAAGGTCTCGTACGTGCCCTGGAGGATGCCCTGGGTGCCGATGTAGATCCAGGAGCCCGCGGTCATCTGGCCGTACATGGTCAGGCCGAGGGCCTCCAGGCGGCGGAACTCCTCCCAGTTGGCCCAGTCGCCGACCAGGTTGGAGTTGGCGAGCAGGACGCGCGGCGCCCACTCGTGGGTCTGCATCACGCCGACCGGGCGGCCGGACTGGACGAGCATCGTCTCGTCCTGCTTGAGGGTGCGCAGGGTGCGGACCATCGCGTCGTACGAGCGCCAGTCGCGGGCGGCCTTGCCGGTGCCGCCGTAGACGACGAGCTTGTCGGGGTGCTCGGCGACCTCGGGGTCGAGGTTGTTCTGCAGCATCCGGAGGGCGGCTTCCTGCTGCCATCCCAGGGTGCTGAGCTCGGTGCCTCGCGCAGCACGTACGGGGCGGGGTCCTGACATGGCGGTGCCTCCTCCGATGTTGGGCAATCTATTCACATCCTGACTTCCTGAATAGATTCAGTCAACAGCTGCGGGCCGGGCGGCCGGATGATTGGCTGGCGGACATGGCTGCCGAGATGCACGCGCAGGGCGCCGCCGCGCGCCGGGACCTGGCCGTTCGGGCCGCGGTGGAGCAGGGTCTGGTGGGCGGGGCCGACGACGCGCCGCCGCTGGTCTGCCTGCTGGACACGGACGGGATCCGGGCCTCCGCCGCCGCCCTGACCGACGCCTTCGCGGCCGCGCTGCCACCCGGCACCCCCGTCCTGCACGCCTTCGCCGTGAAGGCCTGCCCGCTGGTGCCGGTGCTGCGGCTGCTGGCGGACGCCGGGCTCGGCTGCGAGGCGGCCGGCCCCGGCGAGCTGGCGCTGGCCCGGGCGGCCGGGGTGCCGGCCGCCCGCACCGTGCTGGACTCCCCCGCCAAGACGGCGGCCGAGCTGCGCGAGGCCCTGGCCCTGGGCGTCGCCGTCAACGCCGACAACCTCCGGGAACTGGAACGGCTCGACGCCCTGGTCGGCGCGGGCCGGCCCCGGTCCCAGATCGGCGTACGGATCAACCCCCAGACCGGGGCCGGCGCCATCGGCGCCCTGTCCACGGCCACGGCGACCTCGAAGTTCGGCGTCGCCCTGCGCGACCCGGGAGCCCGCGCCCGGCTGGTCCGCGCCTACCTCGACCGCCCGTGGCTGACCCGGCTGCACGTCCACTCGGGCTCCCAGGGCGTGCCCCTGGCCCTGATCGCGGAGGGGGTGCGGGACCTCCACGCGCTGGCCGAGGAGATCAACGCGGCGGCCGGGCGCCGCCAGGTCGACACCCTCGACATCGGGGGCGGCCTGCCGGTGAACTTCGCCTCCGACGAGCAGGATCCGACGTACGCGCGGTACGTCGGCGCGCTGCGCGAGGCGGTGCCCGCGCTCTTCGACGGCGGGTACGGGCTGGTGACGGAGTTCGGCCGGTCGCTGCTGGCCAAGCACGGGCTGGTGCTGGCGCGGGTGGAGTACACCAAGACCACGGGGGCCCGGCCGATCGCGCTCACCCACGCGGGGGTGCAGCTGGCGACCCGCACGGTGTACGCCCCGGCCCAGTGGCCGCTGCGGATCCTGCCGTACGACGCGAAGGGGGCTCCGAAGGCCGGCGACCCGGTCGCCCAGGACGTGGCCGGGCCGGCCTGCTTCGCGGGGGACCTCCTGGCGACGGCCCGGGAGCTGCCGCTCCTGGCCCCGGGCGACCTGATCGGCGTCCCGGACACCGGCGCGTACTTCTTCACCGCCCACTACGGCTACAACAGCCTCCCGCGCCCGGCGGTGCACGGCTTCACGGTCACCCCGCAGGCCGGCGTCCGCTTCGCGGAGGTCCGCCCCGCCCAGTCCCTCGCGGAGATCGTCGCCGAATCGGGCGGCCCCCTGCGCGACGCGCTGCTGTAGCCCCGGGCCCGGGGGTCACTCCACGAACAGGCCCCGCGCCGCCGCGCGGGCGTCGAAGGCCTCCAGGCGGGCCTGGGCGTCGGGAAGGGCGTCGGCCATGGCCTCCAGGAGGACGCGGCCCAGCAGCATCGGCGCGCACGCCGTGTCGAAGGCCAGGCCCGTGCCGACCGGCGCCGGGATCAGGAGGTCCGAGGAGCGGGCCACCGGCGCGAAGGCCGAGTCGGCCACCGTCACCACCTTCAGCCCCGCCTCCCGGGCGTGCTCCAGCGCCTCCGCCACCTCCCGCGGATACCGCGGCAGCGCGAAGCACAGCAGCGCCGAAGCCCCGGCCCCGGCCGCCGCGTCGATCCGGTCGGCGAGCATCGAGCCGCCCTCGTCGAGGAGCCGTACGTCCGGATGCACCTTGGCGGCGAAGTACGCGAACCCGCGCGCCTGCGAGGAGGCCGCCCGCAGCCCCAGTACGGGCAGCGGGCTGGAGGCGGCCAGCACCCGCCCCGCCTCCTCGACCGGCGACGGATCGGCGAGCATCGCCGACAGCTGCCGCAGGTTCTCGATCTCGCCCTGGACGGCCTGCTGGTACTCGTTGTACGCGTCCTCCCGCGCGGCCGCGGCCGCGCGCTCGGCGGGCGCCACCTCGCGCAGGTGCCGGCGCAGCGCCGGATAACCGTCGAAGCCGAGCGCCACCGCGAACCGCGTCACCGACGGCTGGCTCACCCCGGCCAGCTCGGCGAGCTCCACGCTCGACAAGAACGGCACGTCGGCCGCCCCGCGCACCATGCAGTGCGCGATCCGGCGCTGGGTGGGTGTCAGCCGGTGCCCCTCGAACAGCGTCTGCAGCCTGGCTGCCGGGCTGTCGCTCATCCCGACCCCTCCGTCCCCGTGATTATTCAGTCACCGAGCACTCTGCATGCGGTTATGCAGCACGGCAAGCCGCGGACCGCTCCGCGAGACGTTCCCGGGCAGGGAGGGCGCGGGACAACGGCAGCGGGGATGCGCGGGGGGGTACGCGGGGATACGGGGGCTAACCCCAGTGCCCAGGCCGACCGCCGTTCCTACGCTGGGCGCATGGAGTCCCAGGAGCTGAAGAAGGAACTCGACGCGACGTTGGACGCCCGGCGCGAGCTGGGGCCGGACTACGAGGCCGCGCTCGTGGACTCCTTCGTGGAGAAGGTCGACACCCAGGTCCGTCGCCGACTGGCCGAGGAGCGCCTGGCCGCCGCCCGCGGCGGCCCCGGCGGCGCGCCGTCCCCGCTGGAGGGCGGCTTCGGCGAACGCTTCGGCTTCGCCATCGTCACGCTGGTCCTGGCGATCCCGCTGTCGGCCATCGGCGCCACGCAGGCCGGGTTCAGCGGCCTGCTCGTGGCCTGGGCGGGCGTGCTCGGCGTGAACCTCGTCCACGCGACGAAGCGCCTGCGCCCCCGCGACCGGGCCGAGTGACGCGCCGGACCGGGAGAAGTGTGCGCGGGGACCGCCGCACCCTCGCACGGGGCGAGGGGCGGGACGACGGCGGTCCCCGCGAAGGACACGGGCCGGGTCAGGGCCGTCCGCGTCCGTGGCGTTCGCGCGGTCCGGGAGCCGCTCCGGAAGTACGCCAACGCCGTTCGGTGGTGCCGGCCGGGACGTTTCCGTTCCCTGCCGACAACCACCACTGTGCCGGAGCCGTGTTAAGCCGGTGCTGCCGTCACATGACGGGCCCGTACCTTTTGCGCGACGGGCACTTCGGCCATTCCTCGCGGCAGTTCGGCTACTTCGCGCCCTTGGCGAGGAACGCCAGCAGGTCCTGACGGCTCACCACACCGGTCGGCTTGCCCTCGACCAGCACGATCGCCGCGTCCGCCTCGCCCAGCACGGACATCAGCTCGGACACCGGCTCGCCCGAACCGACCTGCGGCAGCGGCCGGCTCATGTGCTTCTCCAGCGGGTCCGACAGCGAGGCCTGCTTCGCGAACAGCGCCGCGAGCAGCTCCTTCTCCACGACCGAGCCGATGACCTCGGCGGCCATCACGTCCGGGTGGCCGGCGCCGGGCTTGACGATCGGCATCTGGGAGACGCCGTACTCGCGCAGCACCTCGATGGCCTCGCCCACGGTCTCCTCGGGGTGCATGTGGACGAGGGAGGGGATGCCGCCCTCCTTGTCGTTCAGCACGTCGCCGATGCGAGCCGCCGGGCCCGCCTCCTCCAGGAAGCCGTGACCGGCCATCCACTCGTCGCTGAAGATCTTGCTGAGGTAGCCGCGGCCGCTGTCCGGCAGCAGGACGACGACCACGTCGTCCGGGCCGAGCCCCTCGGCGGCCTTCAGCGCCGCGACGACCGCCATGCCGCAGGAGCCGCCGACGAGCAGGCCCTCCTCCTTGGCGAGGCGGCGGGTCATCTGGAAGGAGTCCTTGTCGGACACCGCGATGATCTCGTCCGTCACGTTCGGGTCGTAGGCGGTCGGCCAGAAGTCCTCGCCGACGCCCTCGACCAGGTACGGACGGCCCGAGCCGCCGGAGTAGACCGAGCCCTCGGGGTCGGCGCCGATGACCTTGACCTTGCCGCCGGACACCTCCTTGAGGTAGTTGCCCGTACCCGAGATCGTGCCGCCCGTGCCGACGCCCGCGACGAAGTGGGTGATCTTCCCGTCCGTCTGCTCCCACAGCTCGGGACCGGTGGTCTCGTAGTGCGAACGGGGGTTGTTCGGGTTGCTGTACTGGTCGGGCTTCCAGGCGCCGGGCTCGCGCGCGAGGCGGTCGGAGACGTTGTAGTACGAGTCCGGGTGCTCCGGGTCGACGGCGGTCGGGCAGACCACGACCTCGGCTCCGTACGCGCGCATCACGTTGATCTTGTCCATGGACACCTTGTCAGGGCAGACGAAGATGCACTTGTAGCCCTTCTGCTGGGCCACGATGGCGAGTCCTACACCGGTGTTGCCGCTGGTGGGCTCCACGATGGTGCCGCCGGGCTTGAGGGCACCGCTCTGCTCGGCGGCCTCGATCATCCGGACGGCGATCCGGTCCTTCACGGATCCACCGGGATTGAAGTACTCGACCTTGGCAAGGACGGTGGCCTGCAGGCCTTCGGTCACACGGTTGAGCTTCACCAGCGGGGTGTTGCCGACGAGGCTGATCATCGAGTCGTGGAATTGCACCATGTTCTCCAGGGAGGGGACTCCACGGGTTCTCCGGGAGGTCCCGCCAGACTAAGCGGAAAGGGATTGGCCGACCGGCACTACGGGGCAGGTAGGTCATCGAGACCGGACGGGAAAGGGAGGTGGCTCGAGGGGTGTCCAGGGCGAGGACGGCCCGCCGGATCGCGGCGGGCGCGGCGTACGGCGGAGGCGGGCTCGGGCTGGTCGGAGCCGCCGCCGTGGGGCTGGTGCTGGCGGAGGTGCAGTTCGCGAAGCGGACGGTGGGCACCGGGCTCGGCGATCCGCCGCGGGCGGACGGGCTGTACGGGAGCGAGTTCGCGGGGCCGTCCGGCGCCGGTGCGCAGCCGGGCCAGACGCCGCTGCGGCTGGGCATGATGGGCGACTCCACGGCCGCCGGGCTCGGCGTGCGCCGGGCCAGACAGACCCCGGCCGCGCTGCTGGCCTCCGGGCTGGCGGCGGTGGCCGAGCGGCCGGTGGTGCTGCGGAACGTGGCCGTATCCGGGGCCATGTCCGACGACCTCGACCGGCAGGCCGGGCTGCTCCTGGACGGGGAGCTGCCGCCGCCGGACGTGTGCGTGATCATGATCGGCGCGAACGACGTGACGCGGCGCATGCCCCCGACGCAGTCGGTGCGCCACCTGACCTCCGCCGTACGAAGACTGCGGCTCGCGGGCTCCGAAGTGGTGGTCGGCACCTGCCCCGACCTGGGCACCATCGAGCCGGTGTACCAGCCGCTGCGGTGGCTGGCCCGGCGGGTCTCGCGCCAGCTGGCGGCCGCCCAGACGATAGGGGTCGTCGCACTGGGGGCCCGTACGGTCTCCATGGGTGACCTGCTGGGCCCGGAGTTCGCGGCGAACCCGCGCGAGATGTTCGGCCCGGACTCGTACCACCCGTCGGCGGAGGGCTACGCGACGGCGGCCATGGCCGTCCTGCCCACGCTGTGCGCGGCGCTCTCCCTGTGGCCGGAGTCGGACCGGCTGGAGGTGGCGCGGAACGAGGACATGCTGCCGGTGGCCAAGGCGGCGTCGGCCGCCGCCGGGCAGGCGGGCACGGAGGTCACCCCGGCCCGCGGGCCGTGGGCCCTGCTCAAGCACCGCCGCCGCAGGCGGGTCCCGGCCGAGGACCTGTCGGCCCCGACCACCCGGTCGGCGGGCCCGGCCCTGCCGCCCCGGGCCGACACCCCCTCCCCCAGCTGACGCCGCGCCGCCCGCCGCCCCGCCGCAGCTCCGGCGCTCGGGGCGCGCGGCGCGGGGCCGGGCCGGGGGCCCGGAACACGAGCACGGCCCCCGCGCGTTCTCCCCGCGGAGCGACCGGCATCACACGCCCAAGTCGGTGACCTCGACCGTACGGGCCGGTAACTTCGCTTGCGGTCCAGCAACGAGCCGCAACTCACCCCCCTTGGAGCCCCGATGCCCGAAGCAGTCATCGTTTCCACCGCCCGCTCCCCCATCGGGCGCGCCTTCAAGGGCTCCCTCAAGGACGTGCGCCCGGACGACCTGACCGCCACGATCATCCAGGCCGCCCTCGCCAAGATCCCCGAGCTGGACCCGCGCCAGATCGACGACCTGATGCTCGGCTGCGGCCTCCCCGGCGGCGAGCAGGGCAACAACCTGGCCCGCATCGTGGCCGTGCAGATGGGCATGGACTTCCTGCCCGGCACCACGATCACCCGCTACTGCTCCTCCTCCCTGCAGACCTCCCGCATGGCGCTGCACGCCATCAAGGCGGGCGAGGGCGACGTGTTCATCTCGGCCGGCGTCGAGATGGTCTCGCGGTTCGCCAAGGGCAACTCCGACTCCTGGCCCGACACCCACAACCCGCTCTTCGCCGACGCCGAGGCCCGCACGGCCGCCGTCGCGCAGAGCGAGGGCTCCTCGTGGCACGACCCGCGCGAGGACGGCCTCGTCCCCGACGCCTACATCGCGATGGGCCAGACCGCCGAGAACCTGGCCCGGATCAAGGGCGTGACCCGCCAGGACATGGACGAGTTCGGCGTCCGCTCGCAGAACCTCGCCGAGGCCGCCATCAAGAACGGCTTCTGGGAGCGGGAGATCACCCCGGTCACCACCCCCGACGGCACGGTCGTCTCCGGGGACGACGGCCCGCGCGCCGGCGTCACCCTGGAAGGCGTCCAGGGCCTCAAGCCCGTCTTCCGCCCCGACGGCCTGGTCACGGCCGCCAACTGCTGCCCGCTCAACGACGGCGCCGCCGCGCTGGTCATCATGAGCGACACCAAGGCGCGGGAGCTGGGCCTGACCCCGCTGGCCCGGATCGTCTCCACCGGTGTCACCGGCCTCTCCCCCGAGATCATGGGCCTCGGCCCGGTCGAGGCGTCGAAGCAGGCCCTCAAGCGCGCCGGTCTGACCGTCGGCGACATCGACCTGTTCGAGATCAACGAGGCCTTCGCGGCCCAGGTCATCCCGTCGTACCGGGACCTGGAGATCCCGCTGGAGAAGCTGAACGTCAACGGTGGCGCCATCGCCGTCGGTCACCCGTTCGGGATGACCGGTGCCCGCATCACCGGCACCCTGATCAACAGCCTCCAGTTCCACGACAAGCAGTTCGGCCTCGAGACCATGTGCGTCGGCGGCGGCCAGGGCATGGCGATGGTCATCGAGCGGCTGAGCTGAGCCGGAGCGAGGGTAGGGGCGCCGCGAGGAACTGAGCTGGTTCCACCGTCCAGGCGCCGCAAGGGATCCGCTTGATCCCTTGCGGCGTACTGACACCGAATCCAATCCCGTCGCGGCCGACCTGTGACCGAATCTCCCCCAGGATGTGACCTTTGTCCTGGGGGTTCGGTATTTCCGCAGGTCAGAGCCGATTCACAGGACCTGTGTGTGACCAAAGCCCTGTCCAATTCGTGACGTAATGCACTGCACGCCATTCCCAGGTCAGGACACTCTGATGTAGGAAGTCGGGGGATCGAATCAATCAGGAGTTAGTCAGTGAGCGCCATGTCTCTTGCCCTGCTGCTGACCACGGCCGCCGCCGCGACCGTGGGCGCTGCTGCGCTGCACGCCGTACACGGCCTGCGCAAGCAGGTGACGGCCCTCCGCGGTGAGCTGGCGACGCCCGCCCACACCCGCGGCACGACCGTCCCGCACGCCCGCAGTGCCGTGCAGTCCCCCGCCGCCGAGATACGGGCCGCCGTGGCCGAGGCCCTGGCCGAGGAGCGCGAGCGCGAGCTCGCCGAGGCGCGGGCCTTCTGGGCCGCGCAGGAGGCCCGCGACGCCGCCGACGCGCCCTCCCTGCTGGGCGGCCTGCCCGGCCTCGGAGAGGACGGCCCCGCCGTCTTCCTGCCCCGCCAGGCCGACCTGGTGGGTCTGGAGCCGGTGCTCGGCGACGAGGCCGCCGACGACTACCCCGAGGATTCGGCCGAGCTGGCCGCCGCCCGCCGGCGCCACCCCTCGCACCCCGACTTCGTGCCGGTCCAGGCCCCGGCCCCCGGCGCCGACCACGAACGCACCGTCTCGCGCCTGGAGGAGCTCGCGGAGGCCCGTACGGCCCTCGCGGACGTCCGGCCGGGTCCGCTGGGCACGCTCGACGTGTACGTGTTCACCGACGGCACCACGCTGTGCATGACCCCGGGCCACCGGGAGACGGCGGAGCGCCTCGCCGAGGCGCTGCGCTCGGGCACCGCGCCGGTCCTGCTGGGCGGCTCCGGCATCTCGGGCGCCTACGCGCTGACCTTCTCCTGCGGTGACGCCCAGGACCCCGACAACAACGTCTACATCCTCGCGGACCGCGTCATCGCGTCGCTCTGACACCGCGACGCGCCGCTCAGCGCGTCGCTCCGGCTTCCGCCCGCTCCACCAGCCGCACGGCCTCGTCCAGCATCCCGGACGGGGCCTTCGCGGTTTCCGGGGAGCCCTCGGCAGCGGTGGCGGCGGCGCGCAGCGCCTCCGCGAGGTCCATTCCGGCCACCGCCACCTGGTCCCCGACCACGAACACCCCCGCGTCGGGCATCCGACGCGCCGGAGCCGCCCCCGCGCCGCGGCTCGGCGCCTCCAGCTCCTGGGCCCGTACGGAGAGCTCCCGGGCCAGCTCCAGCGCCTCGGCTGCGGCGCCCTGTTGGAGACGGCTCTGCGGCATGGCCCGCAGCCGGTCGGCGAAACGTTCCACGGCGGCGGTCAGAGGCGAAGTATCAAGCACCCGGCCGACCTTACGCGCCGCCGCGGCGCCATTGCCAACGGGCGAACTCTCCGGCACGGTGGCGTGAAGAGAACAGCACAGCACGGCGATACCTCCGGAGGCGCCCATGTCCGTAGAGTTCTCCGAGCAGACCCACCGCAACATGATCGACAGAATCCCCCTGACCACCGGTCGTGAAGTGTCCGACTGGCTCCGGACCGTGGACGACGGCCCCTCCCTCGTCCGGTTCGAGGAGAAGGTCAGCTGGCTGCGCGGCGCGCACGAACTCTCGTACGGCCAGGCCAAGGCGATCATCCACGAGTACGACCTGCGCAGGGCGGCCCGCAAGTTCGGCTGATCCGGCCGCCCCTCCCCCGACCCCTCCGTCCCCGACCCCGTACCCCTCCGAGACGCGGGAAGGCCCCGCGAGCGGTGAGCTCGCGGGGCCTTCCCCTTGCCGTCCGCGCCGGTGGGCCGGCCGGTACGACTAGTCGTCGCCGGAGAGGATCTGGAACAGGCGCAGCAGCTCCAGGTAGATCCACACCAGGGTCAGCGTCAGGCCGAAGGCGGCCAGCCAGGCCTCGTCGCGCGGGGCACCGTAGGTGATGCCGTCCTCGACCTGCTTGAAGTCCAGGGCGAGGAAGCAGGCGCCGAGGACGACGCCGACGATGCCGAACAGGATGCCGAGGCCGCCGCTGCGGAAGCCGAGGCCGTCACCGCCCGCGAAGACGGAGAACAGCAGGTTCGCGACCATGAGCAGCATGAAGCCCATGGCGGCCGCCATCACGAAGCCGTAGAAGCGGCGGGTGACGCGGATCCAGCGCATCTTGTACGCGAACAGCACGGAGGCGAAGACGCACATCGTGCCGAGCACGGCCTGGATGACCACGCCGGCACCGAAGTAGGTGCTGGTCGCCGCGCTGAGGACGCCGAGGAAGAAGCCCTCGAAGGCCGCGTACGCGAGGATGATCGGCGGCGAGGCCTTGCGCTTGAAGGACTGCACGAGCCCGAGGACCATCGCGACGAGCGCGGCGCCGATGGCGATGCCGTACGACTTGTTGACGTTCGCCGGGTCGACCGGCATGGCGATCCACGCGATCGTCGCCGTGAGGATGACCGTGCCGAGCGTCATGGCCGTACGGCTCACGACGTCGTCCATGGTCATCACGTCGGCACGGGCGGGCGCCTGCGGCATGCCGGTGACCGCGTCCGTGGCGTAAGGATTCGTCGCGTACGGGTTGGTCCCGGCCTGCTGGTGCTGCGCGTCAAAGCCCGCGTAGCCACCGTTGTCGCGGCTGAACCCCCGTCGCGAGAAGACCGGGTTGCTGCTCCTCATCTCACTCCTCCATGGCCACCGTGCGCGGCCTTGCAACAAGAGTAATGCGTTAGCAAAAATCTGACCCTACTGCTCAGGGAGGATCTTTGCCCAGCACCTGCGGGTGCCGGGAGCTCCTCCGGGCCGGCCGATGACGCGCCGGCGACGGGCCCGCGGCCGGACGGGTCGCCCGCTTCGCACGGCCTTTCCGGAAGATCTTTGCGCCGAACCTCTTGAAATCCATCGGATCGACCGTCGGCGAACCGTCCACGCGAATTCGACGACCCGCGGATCATGCGGCATTTATACATGCCACGCAACAGATTTCCGATGATTTCGAGACTTGCCCCGGTGACACGCCCCCACCTGCTCAGATCCAGCTCAACCGCCCCCCTTCGAGCGGGTGTTCGTTGCTAGCCTGCGACGTCTTTACCCCATGAAGAGAATGTGAAGAGAAGGGACAGGTGTGTCGATTTCCTACGCGCGCGCACTTGCGGCGGCTTTGGCCGCCGCAGTCGCGATAGGCGTACTACCGGGCACTGCGGTGGCCGTAAATATGGATGGCAGAATTCCACTTCCCGGGCTGAAGCAGCCTTCGGCCGTTCCGGTGGCCAAGGCGAAGCCCGGGGGCAAGCGGAAGCCCGACGCGGCCGCGGCGAACTCCTGGAAGGGGGCGCCGAAGGTCGTATGGCCGAAAGTCGGAACCGCCGAGGTCGAGCTCCGCGGCCTGAAGAAGGCCGGCGATCTGCCCGTCTCGGTCGCTCCCCTGCCGCCGACCGGGGGGGTCGGCGGATGGGCCAAGGGGGCCCAGGCCCCGGGCGCGGACCCGGCGGCCGCGGCGCCGTCCAGGCTGCGCGTGTCGGTCGCGGACCGCCAGGCCGCGGCCAAGGCCGGCGTCGACGGCGTCCTGCTGTCCGTGAAGCGCGCGGACGGCGTGGCCAAGGCCGGTCCCGCCCAGGTCAAGGTCGACTACTCGGGCTTCCGCGGCGCGTACGGCGGCGACTGGTCCGGGCGCCTGCAGCTGGTGGAACTGCCGGCCTGCGCCCTGACCACGCCGGACGACGCCAAGTGCCGCACCCGCACCCCGCTGCGGACGACGAACGACACCAAGGCCGGCACCCTGTCGGCCCCGGTCGGCGTCGGAACGGCGACCGTCATGGCCGCCGTCGCGGCGGACTCCGGCGGCAGCGGCGACTACAAGGCGACCTCCCTGCAGGCCTCGGGGTCCTGGTCCGCCGGGGCGTCGACGGGAAGCTTCTCCTGGTCCTACCCCGTCAACGTGCCCGCGGTACCGGGCGGCGTCCAGCCCAAGATCTCCCTGGACTACAGCTCGCAGTCCGTGGACGGCCGCACGGCGGCCTCCAACAACCAGCCGAGCTGGATCGGCGACGGCTGGACGTACGAACCGGGCTTCATCGAGCGCCGGTACAAGTCCTGCAACGACGACAAGACCGGCGGCACCAACACGACCCGCGTCGGTGACGTGTGCTGGTACAACGACAACGCCACGCTCTCCCTGGGCGGCAAGTCCACCGAGCTGGTCTACGAGGCCGGCAAGGGCTGGCACGAGGCCCGGGACACCGGCTCGAAGGTCGAGAAGCTCACCGGCGCCACCAACGGCGACAACGACGGTGAGCACTGGAAGATCACCACGGCCGACGGCACCCAGTACTTCTTCGGCCTGAACCGCCTTCCCGGCTGGAAGGACAACGGGAGCGCCGCCGACGACCCGACGACCAACTCCGCCTGGACCGTCCCGGTCTTCGGCAACCAGTCGGGCGAGCCCTGCTACAACGCCTCGTTCGCCTCCGCCTGGTGCCAGCAGGCCTGGCGCTGGCAGCTCGACTACGTCGTCGACCCGCACGACAACGCCATGGCGTACTACTGGCAGACCGAGAAGAACAACTACGGCCGCAACGTCTCGGAGACCACCGGCAAGTCCACGGTCACCCCGTACGTCCGCGGCGGCTGGCTCGACCACATCGACTACGGCCTGCGCAAGGACGCCGTCTACACCGGCAAGGCCATGGGCCAGGTGAAGTTCGACGTCTCCGAGCGCTGCCTGACGGGCTGCGGCACCTTCGACGACACCAACGCCAAGAACTGGCCGGACGTCCCGTTCGACCAGTACTGCAAGGACGGCGCCACCGAGTGCAAGGACCAGTTCGCGGCGACCTTCTGGTCGCGCAAGCGACTGACCTCGATCACCACGAAGGTGCTGACCGGCGGCGCCTACAAGGACGTCGACAGCTGGGCCCTGGCCCAGGACTTCCCCGCCTCCGGTGACGGCGTCTCCACGCCGATGTGGCTCAAGTCGATCCAGCGCACCGGCAAGGTGGGCGGGACCCTTTCCACTCCCCCGGTGACCTTCGCGGGCGAGCAGAAGGCGAACCGCGTCGACAAGACCGGCGACGGCCTCGCCCCCTTCATCCGCCTGCGCCTCTACCAGGTCACCACGGAGACCGGCGCCACCATCGGCGTCACCTACTCCCAGCCCGAGTGCACGAGCAGCACCCTGCCGCCGGCCGACGGCTCGAACACCACCCGCTGCTACCAGGTGAAGTGGGCGTACGAGGGCAACGACGCGAAGCCGGACTGGTTCAACTCGTACGTGGTCACGCAGGTCGTCGAGGGCGACAACCTGGCCTCCACCCCCGACAAGGTCACCTCGTACTCCTACCTCGACGGCGCCGCCTGGACGAAGGGCACCGACGAGCTCTCCAAGGCCGAGGACCGCACCTACTCGGTCGCCCGCGGCTACGGGCGGGTCCAGACCCGCACCGGCGCGGCCGACGACCCGCGCACGCTGACGGAGGAGCGCTTCTTCCGGGGCCTGGACGGCAAGGCCGTCGCGGACTCGGCCGGCGCGTCCGTCACGGACCGCGAGGAGTTCGCGGGCATGGCCCGCGAGAAGGTCACGTACAACGGCGACGACACGTCGAAGCCGGTCTCCGCGACCTCGTACACGCCGTGGCGCTCCGCGCAGATCGCCAAGCGCGCCCGCACGGGCCTGCCGGACCTGGTCTCGTACCAGACCGGTGTGGAGAAGGAGTCGACCCGCACCACCGTCACCGGCGGCACCCGCACCGTCGACCTCACCCGCACGTTCGACGCGTACGGCATGGTCGCGAGCGAGTCCTCGACCGGTGACACGGCCAAGACCGGCGACGAGAAGTGCACCACCACCGGCTACGCCCGCACCGGCGCCGGCGCGATCCTCGACAAGGTCAGCCGCGTCGAGACGGTCGCCGTCACCTGCGGCTCCCCCGTCTCCCGTCCCGATGACGTCATCGACGACGTGCGCACCTACTACGACGGCGGCGCGCTCGACGCGGCGCCGACCAAGGGCGACGTCACCAAGACCGACCGGATCAACGGCAAGGGCGACGGCTACGACGTGACCGGCTCGACCCCGGCCGCGGACTTCGACGTCTACGGCCGCGGCCTCACCGCCGCGAACGCCTACGGCCAGGTCACCAAGACCGCCTACACCCCGGCCACGGGCGAGGCGCCGACCAGCGTGCTCGTCACCAACCCCCTCAACCACGCCGCCACCACCGTCATGGACCCCCTGCGGGGCCAGCCCACCCAGGTGACGGACGCCAACGGCAAGATCACGACCACGGCGTACGACGCGCTGGGCCGGACCTCCAAGGTGTGGATGGCGAGCCGGTCCGCGGTCACCTATCCGGACTCCCCGAACAAGAGCTTCGACTACCTGGTGCGCAACGACGGTGCGGTCGTCGTCACGACCAAGACGCTCGGCGCCGACTCCACGTACCGCAGCGAGTACGCCTTCTTCGACGGCATGCTCCGCCCGGTCCAGACCCAGGTGCCCTCCCCCGACCGCGCCGGACGCCTGGTCACGGAGACCCGCTTCGACACCCGCGGCCTGGCCTGGCGCAACTCCGGCAGCTACTTCGCCACCGGTGCGGCCGAGCCCGTGCTCGTGACCGGGCAGGAGCTGAACTACCCCGCGTCCACGGACACGGAGTTCGACGGTGCGGGTCGCCCGACCGCGGTGATCTCGAAGCGGTTCGGTGACGAGACCAAGCGGGTCACGACCTCCTACACCGGCGACACGACGACGGTGGTCCCGCCGCAGGGCGGCACCGCGGTCACCACGGTCGTGGACGCGCTGGGCCGGACCGTCGAGCTGAAGCAGTACACGAACGCGGCGCGCACGACCTCGCAGTCGACCCTGTACGGGTTCGACAAGCGCGGCCGGGCCTCCTCGATCACCGACCCGTCGAACGCGAAGTGGACGTACACCTATGACGTCCGCGGCCGTCAGATCCAGACGGACGACCCGGACAAGGGCACGGCCAAGACGTCCTACGACCAGGGCGACCGGGCGACGGACGTCACCGGCGTGGCGCGCGGCATCACGCTGCACACCGACTACGACGCGCTGGGCCGCAAGACCGCCGTGAAGAACGGCGCGACCACGCTCACCTCGTGGGAGTACGACACGGTGGCCAAGGGCCAGCTGTCGAAGTCCACGCGCTGGGTCGGGGGCAAGGCCTACGAGTCGGCCGTCACCTCCTACAACTCCCTCTACAAGCCGGTCGTCACCCAGCTGACCGTCCCGGACAGCGAGGGCGCGCTGGCGGGCGTCTACAAGTGGACGACCTCGTACAACGCCAACACCGGCCAGGTCATGTGGACCAAGCAGCCGGCCATCGGCGACCTGCCGGCGGAAACCGTCACCAACACCTACACGGCGCAGTCCGGCCTGCTCGCCTCCATGGGCGCGGGCACCGACGCCCTGATCTCCGACGTGACGTACGACCACTACGGCCGCAACACGCGGACGGAGCTGGGCGATTTCGGCCGGCACCTGTGGACGACGAGCGAGTACGACGAGCACACCGGGTCCCTGACCCGCAGCACCACCGACCGCGAGGTCGCTCCGCAGCGGATCGAGGACACGAAGTACGGCTACGACCCGTCGGGGAACATCACCTCCATGGGCACCGCCTACGGCCAGGACGCGGGACGCACCACCGACACGCAGTGCCTGGCGCTCGACGCCCTGGGCCGGATCTCCGAGGCCTGGACGAACACCGGCGAGCAGTGCGCGACGGCACCCTCCACCGCGGTCGTCGGCGGCCAGGACACGTACTGGACGTCGTACACGTACGACGCCATGGGCAACCGCAAGACGGAGGTCCAGCACAAGACGGCCTCGGGCCCGAGCGCCGACACGCTGCGCACCTACTCCGCCCCGACCGCGGGCAAGCACGACCTGCCCAAGGTCGCGCAGACCGGCACCAACGCCCACGACGAGGTGTTCACCTACGACGGGTCCGGCAACACCAAGACCCGCAAGATCGGCACGGCCCCCCAGCAGACGCTGAACTGGAGCGACGAGGGCCACTTGGCGTCGGTCGTGACGGGGAGCACCGAGATCGCCGGCTACGTCTACGACACGGAGGGGCAGCGGCTGGTCGCCAAGGACGCCACCGGCACCACGCTCTACCTTCCGGGCGGCAACGAGCTGAAGCTGTCCAAGTCGGGCACGGTCACGGGTACCCGCTACTACACGGCCGGATCGCAGACCGTCGCGGTACGGACGGGCACGAAGCTGGCCTTCACGGTCACCGACCACCACGGCACGGGCACGACGCAGGTCACGGCCGACGCGGCGCAGGTCGTCACGCGCCGCAAGACCGCGGTCTTCGGTGGCGCACGCGGCACCCAGCCGTCCGGCTGGACCGGTGACAAGGGCTTCGTCGGCGGTACGAACGACGTCGCGACCGGCCTGGTGCACCTCGGGGCCCGCGAGTACGACACGGCCCTGGGCCGCTTCGTCTCGGTCGACCCGCTCTTCGTGGCGGACGACCCGCGCCAGCACAACGCCTACCAGTACGGCAACAACAACCCGGTCAGCCTGACCGACCCGGCGGGCACCGAACTCGGCTCCCCGCCGAACTCCTGCCTGTACGACCTGAAGTACTGCTCCAAGGACGTCCAGGACTCGGTCGGCTACACCCCGCCCTCCGACGACGACGACGGCGGTGGCGGCGGTGGCGGTGGCGGTGGCGGTGGCGGTGGCGGCAACGGCGGTGGTAGCGGCAGCAACAGCAGCAACTCCTCCGGCAGGCACTACTGCGACGGCTGCCAGCAGCTGCCTTCCATGCTGCCCAAGCTCCCCAAGGGTGTGACGGTTCCCGACGGCGGTCAGGACGTCGAGTTCTCCTCGACCGTCATCCTGTCCGAAGACCCGTACACCGACTACACGACCGGGGCGGACGTCCGGGAGGTCGCCAAGTCCCACGAGCTGACCTTCACCTATACGTACGCGGCCATGTACACGACGATGGAGCAGTACGCGAGCAAGTTCGGCTGGTCGGCGGCGGTCAAGGCCGGAGGAAAGGCGAAGATCCCCCTGGTCGCGGAAGGAAGCGTCGAAGTCTCGCTGGGTGTCAACGGCGACTACACGTGGACCGATGCCCAGACCAAGACGAGCACGGCGACAGCGGCCGAGGCCATGAAGCTCAACCTCACGAAGGGCGAGCTGTTCGGGTACGTGCCATCGGGCAAGCTCACGAAGTACAACACGACCTACATGCACAAGGACGGCACGGTGACCTCCAAGACATGGGGAACCTTCGACGTCACCAATTGGCAGCCCTACACGTTCTCCTCCAAACCGGCCACGATGGTCTCGCTGGACGTGAAGGCGTGCAATCAGGCCGGCTCGTGCTGAGCCCCGTACGCGCGCGGGCGGGCTTGTTCCTGACGGCGGCGGCCGTGCTGCTCGCGGCGGGCTGCGGGGGCACGCAGGGCGGCGCCGCCGCTCCGCAGGCACCGGTCGCCTCGGCTCCCGTGGCCTCGCCCTCACCCACGCTCGACCTGCCCGCGCTGGCCTCGGTTCTCGCCCGGCAGGCCACTGCGTCCGGCTCGGCGCCCACCAGCGCCGGGCTGAGTCTGGCCCGGCAGGCCGGGACGTCCGCCTCCTACCTCTGGGAGACGGACGGGGGCAAGGTCTGCTTCGCGCAGATCAAGGCCCCCGGCGCGATGAACGAGATCGCCTGCGCGGCGGTCACGGAGCCGGCTCCTGAGCCGGGTTCCCGGCTGGAGGCGCTCTTCGGCCCCGGCATGGGCTTCTCGGAGTCGTACATCGTGTTCGCCGCCGAAGCCGGCACCAAGGTGACGTCCGTGACCTACGAGGGGAGGGAAAGGCCCTGGCAGCTCGTCAGGACCCTCGCCCCCCGGGCGACGGGGCGGGACGTCTACTACGTCGCGCTCCCCGAAGGCCACAAGGGCTGGATCGACGTGACCCTGCGGCAGGCCGACGGGCAGTCGGTGCCCGACCGCCTGCGGGTCACCCTGGGCGGCGGATCCTGATCCGGTAGCCGCGGAGAACACGACGGCGGGGGTGCCCTCTGGGCGCCCCCGCCGTTCGTGTGTTCCGGTGCGTGCGGAACGTACTCGTGCCCGGAGCCGGACTTGAACCGGCACGGCCTAAGCCAGCGAGGTTTAAGCTCGCCGTGTCTGCATTCCACCATCCGGGCAGGGCGTGGTGGCTCCCGTACAAAAGCACTGAACGCTGTGCCGAGCCTATCCGGATCACTCTGGTCGGCAGTGGGTCGTCTATCCGATGTTGTCTGATTTTATTGGCGCTTGAGTGGGCGTCAGACGCCAGAACACACGGTGGGCCCGTTACGGGCGGCGATCACCCGCGATACGTGATTGACGGGATTTCGATGGCCTCCACCACCCGTGCGCCACCCCGGGCCACCCCAGCCCCCGGAGGCCGTCCCCGGACACCGCACAGGGGCGGCCGTCATACCAGAGGAGGATGCTGCCCGCCCTCCGGTCAGACTCCAGTGGGCCTGGGAACGGGCACCTCGGCTGATCCCCCGCGGGGGTGCGCACGGCGACGATGGGAGGGTCCCGCCGATCCGCAGACCGCACTCCGGTCCGCAGCCCGAGGAGTCGCTTCCGTGACCACCATGAACTACGCCCCGCACACCACCCAGGCCGTGGCCGCCCGGGCCACCGGCCTCTCCAAGGTGTACGGCCAGGGCGAGACCCAGGTGGTCGCCCTCGACAACGTCTCCGTGGACTTCGGCCAGGGCCAGTTCACCGCGATCATGGGCCCCTCGGGCTCCGGCAAGTCCACCCTGATGCACTGCGTCGCCGGTCTGGACACCTTCTCCGCCGGCTCCGTCCGCATCGGCGAGACCGAGCTCGGCACCCTCAAGGACAAGCAGCTGACCCAGCTGCGCCGGGACAAGATCGGCTTCATCTTCCAGGCCTTCAACCTGCTGCCGACGCTGACGGCGCTGGAGAACATCACCCTGCCGATGGACATCGCGGGCCGCAAGCCGGACAAGCAGTGGCTGGACACCGTCATCGAGATGGTCGGGCTCTCCGGCCGCCTCGGCCACCGGCCCACCCAGCTCTCCGGCGGCCAGCAGCAGCGCGTGGCCGTGGCCCGCGCCCTGGCCTCCCGTCCCGAGATCATCTTCGGTGACGAGCCGACCGGAAACCTGGACTCCCGCTCCGGCGCCGAGGTCCTCGGCTTCCTGCGCAACTCCGTGCGCGAGCTCGGCCAGACCGTCGTCATGGTCACCCACGACCCGGTCGCCGCCTCCTACGCGGACCGCGTCATCTTCCTCGCCGACGGCCGCATAGTCGACGAGATGTACGGCCCCACCGCAGACGGCGTGCTCGACCGCATGAAGGCCTTCGACGCCAAGGGCCGCACCAGCTGAGGGACGTTCCCTCCCCGTCCCCGCTGACCCCTTACCACCTGGACTCCTCCACCATGTTCCGTACCGCGCTGCGCAACGTGCTCGCGCACAAGGCCAGGCTGCTGATGACGGTGCTCGCCGTCGTCCTCGGCGTCGCCTTCGTCTCCGGCACCCTCGTCTTCACCGACACCCTCAGCAAGGCCCTCTCCAGCCAGTCCGCCAAGAGCTACGACGGCGTCGCCGTCTCCGTGACCTCCTACGGCCAGGGCCGGGGCGACGACGGCCAGAAGGAGGGCGAGGTCGGCCTCAGCCAGCAGACCCTCGACAAGGTCAAGGCCGTCAAGGGCGTCGACTCCGTCTCCGGCCGCGTCTCCGGTTTCGCCGGCGTGGGTGACGAGAAGGGCGAGCTGATCGGCTCCGGCTGGTCCAACAAGGGCTCCAACTACGCCCCCGTCAAGGACGGCAAGGACCCGCGCTACGCCTTCACCGAGGGCACCGGCCCGGCCAAGGCCGACCAGGTCGCCCTCGACAAGGCGACCGCCGCCACCGGCAAGTACAAGGTCGGCGACAAGGTCCGCGTCGCCACCAACGGCCCGGTGAAGGAGTACACCCTCTCCGGCGTCTTCACCACCGAGGACGGCGCGGTCAGCGCCGGCGGCAGCCTGGTCCTCTTCGACACCGCCGTCGCCCAGGAGCTGTACCTCAAGCCCGGCTACTACGAGGAACTGTCGGTCGCCGCCAAGGCCGGGACCTCCGCCGACCAGCTGCTGACCGACATCAAGCCGCTGCTCGACTCCAAGCACACCAAGGCCCAGACCGGCGCCGCCCTCGCCGCCGAGCAGGCGAAGGACGTCGAGCGGGGCATGTCCAACATGAACCAGATGCTGCTCGCGTTCGCGGGCATCGCGCTCTTCGTCGGCATCTTCCTGATCTACAACACCTTCACCATGCTGGTCACCCAGCGCACCAAGGAACTGGCCCTGCTGCGCGCCGTCGGCGCCAACCGCGGACAGGTCATGCGCTCGGTCCTCACCGAGGCCCTGGTCGTCGGCGTCGTCTCCGCCGTCGTCGGCCTGGTCGCCGGCACCGGCCTGGCGGTCGCCATGCGCTCCGCGATCGAGGCCTTCGGCGCCAAGCTCCCGGCCGGCGACCTCGTGATCGCCCCGGGCACCGTCGTCGCGGCCGTGGTCATCGGCGTCCTCGTCACCACCCTCGCCGCCCTCCTGCCCGCCTGGCGCACCGGCCGGATCGCCCCGGTCGCCGCCATGGGCAGCGCCCACCTGCCGGCCACCGCGAAGTCCCTGGTCGTACGGAACGTCCTCGGCTCGGTCATCAGCCTCGGCGGCATCGGCCTGGTCCTGCTCGGCGTCTCCATGGGCGGCCAGAACGGCCGCCTGACCCTCGGCGCCGGCGCGTTCTTCATGCTCATCGGCCTGATCGTGGTGCTGCCGCTGCTCTCCAAGCCGGTCATCGGAGCGATCCGCCCCGCGCTGCAGAAGGTCTTCGGCATCCCCGGCAAGCTGGCCGCGCAGAACGCCGTGCGCAACCCGCGCCGCACCGCCGTCACGGCCGCCTCCCTGTCGATCGGCCTGACCATGGTCACCACGCTGTCGGTGCTCGGCATCACCATGGGCACGGCCGTCGACAAGATGAGCACGGACAAGCTGAAGGCCGACTACAAGGTCTCCATGGCCGCCGAGGGCATGAGCCTGGACAAGTCGGTCGCCGAGACCCTGGCCAAGGCCCCCGGCATCAAGGCGGTCTCCCCCCAGGCCGACGGCTACCTGCGGATCGGCGGCTCGTTCCGCTCCGCCTCCGGCGTCACCCCGTCCGCCATCGGCCAGATGCTGAACATCGACACCGTCGGCGGCTCGATGGACAGCCTCGCCAAGGGCGAGGTGGCCGTCGCCGAGACCACGGCGAAGAAGCAGAACCTCTCCGTCGGCTCGTCGCTGGAAGTCCAGTACGACGACGGCCAGAAGGGCACGCTCAAGGTCGGCGCGGTCTACAAGGACCTGGAGGGCCTGCTCTCCCCGTACGTGCTCGACAACAAGATCCTCGCCTCGCACAGCGAGGAGCAGTACATCCGCGAGGTGTACGTCAACACCACCGCCGGCGCCTCGAAGGCCGCGCAGCAGACGGTCGTCGACGCCCTCGGCAAGAACCCGGCGATCAAGGTCGCCACCCAGGAGGACATGCGCAACGAGATGGGCGGCATCATCAACACGATGCTGAACATCATGTACGGACTGCTCGGCATGGCCCTGATCATCTCGGTGCTGGGCGTGGTCAACACCCTCGCGATGTCCGTCTTCGAGCGGACCCAGGAGATCGGCATGCTGCGGGCGATCGGCCTCGACCGCAGCCGGGTGAAGAACATGATCCGCCTGGAGGCCGTGGTCATCTCGCTCTTCGGCGCGGTGCTCGGCATCGGGATCGGCGTCTTCCTCGCCTGGGCGGTGGGCACCACCATCGCCAAGGGGGTCCCGAACTACGCCCTGGTCCTCCCCTGGGACCGGATCGGCATCTTCCTCCTGCTGGCCGGCGTGGTCGGCGTCCTGGCGGCCATGTGGCCCGCCCGCAGCGCGGCCCGGCTGAACATGCTCACCGCCATCAAGACCGAGTAGGCGCGGCGTTCCACGGCAGGGACACGGAAGGGCCCCGGGGCACACGCCCCGGGGCCCTTCCCGCCGTCGTACGGGGCCCTGCGGGGCCTGCGCGTACGTGGTCGGCCCTACGGGCTCACGCGCCCCAGGTACGCAGCCTCAGCGGCAGCCCCGAGCGCCCGGCCTCGGCCGGCTTCACCGCGAGGACCTGGTTGACGCCGAGCCGGCCGCGCTCGAAGCCCAGCGCCGAGGCCGCCATGTACAGGCGCCAGACCCGGGCCCGCCCGGGCGAGGTCAGCCGTACGGCCTCGTCCCAGTGCTTCTCCAGCCGCGCCACCCAGGCCCGCAGGGTCAGCGCGTAGTGCTCGCGCAGCGCCTCCACGTCGCGGACCTCGAAGCCGGCCCGCTCCAGCTCGCCCACCGTCGTGCCCAGCGGGGAGAGTTCGCCGTCGGGGAAGACGTAGGCATCGATGAACTCGTCGATCCGGTACGCCTCTTCGTCCGGCTCCGGCGGACGCGCGATCTGGTGGTTCAGCAGTCGGCCGCCGGGCGCCAGCAGGGCGTGCAGGGTGCGGGCGTACTCGCGGTAGCGCTCCGCGCCCACGTGCTCGGCCATGCCGATGGAGGAAATGGCGTCGTACGGGCCGTCCTTGACGTCCCGGTAGTCCTGGATCCGGATGTCGAGCCGGTCGGCCAGCCCCTCCTCCGCGGCCCGCTTGCGGGCGTACACGGCCTGCTCGCGCGAGAGGGTGATGCCGGTGACGCGGACCCCGTACTCCCGGGCCGCGTGCAGGGCCATGGAGCCCCAGCCGCAGCCGACGTCGAGGAGCCGCTCGCCGGGCCGGAGGCCGAGTTTGCGGCAGACCAGGTCGAGTTTGTCCCGCTGGGCCTCCTCCAGCGTGGAGCCGGGGTTCCAGTAGGCGCAGGAGTACACCATCGAGGGACCCAGGACGTACTCGTAGAACTCGTTGCCGACGTCGTAGTGGTGACTGATCGCCTGCTTGTCGCGGCTCTTGCTGTGGATCTGGCCGCCCCGGCGGCCTGCCGCCTCCTCGGGCGGCGGCGCCGGCGCCGGCCACGGCCGGGCCATGGCGACGAGGTCGCGCAGGGCTGAGCGGGCCCCCGGGTCGCGCAGCAGCGCGGCGGCCTGGGCGGCGCCCGCGGCCCGGTCCGGCAGCTGCGGGAGCTGGGGGCGCAGGGCACCGAGCTTGCCGAGGCCCGAGCGGCGCAGGGCCGGCGGGGTCTCGGGGGCGGCGGCGGGCGCGCGCTCCCAGAGCAGCCCGGCCACCCGGTCCAGCAGTTCGAAGAGGTCGCCCTCCACCGTCAGGTCCCCGGCGACCCAGGCCCGGGCCAGCCCCAGCTCGCCCGGCCGCCACAGCACGCGGCGCAGGGCGCGGCGGTTGGTCAGCACCAGGGTGGGTCCGGCGGGCGGTCCGGCCTCGCTGCCGTCCCAGGCGCGAATCCGGACGGGCAGGGGGGCGCCCAGCAGGGTCTCGGCGAGAGCGGCCAGCCGCGGCGCGGCTTCGGTCATCGTAGGCACCTCCAGAATGATCCGACCGAACGGCCTACCCATTTCGGGCGGAGCTCAATCGGACGACACTCCGAACAGGTCTACGGGGGCACGCCGAAGGGGCCGCCCGCACCACGGATGGCGGGCGGCCCCTTCGGGGACGTGCTGGAGGAGTTGCCGGTCAGGCCCGGGTCAGGAGGCCTTGGCCTTCGCGGCCGGGGCAGCGGCGGCGGCCGGAGCCGGCGCCGGCTTGGCGGCCTCGTAGAACTCCTCGCGCGGGGTCTCCAGCGCACCGAGGGAGACGACCTCGCGCTTGAGGAACATGGCGAGGGTCCAGTCGGCGAAGACGCGGATCTTGCGGTTCCAGGTCGGCATGGCCATGCCGTGGTAGCCACGGTGCATGTACCAGGCGAGCCGGCCCTTGAGCTTGATCTTGGTCTTGCCCATGACGATCATCGCGACGCCCTTGTGGAGGCCGAGGCCCGCCACCGCACCCTTGTTGGAGTGCGAGTACTCCGCCTGCGGGAAGCCCCGCATGCCGGAGATGACGTTGTCGCCGAGGACCTTGGCCTGGCGCAGCGCGTGCTGGGCGTTCGGCGGGCACCAGGCGTTCTCGACGCCGGCCTTGCGGGCGGCGATGTCCGGGACCTGGGCGTTGTCGCCGGCGGCCCAGATGTAGTCGGTGCCCTGGACCTGGAGGGTCGGGGCGGTGTCGACGTGGCCGCGCGGACCCAGCGGCAGGCCGTAGCGGGCCAGCACCGGGTTGGGCTTGACGCCGGCGGTCCACACGAGGGTGTCGGAGTCGACCTCGAGGCCGTTCTTCAGCACCACGTGGCCGTCCACGCAGGAGTCCATCGAGGTGTTGAGGTAGATCTCGATGCCGCGGGACTCGAGGTGCTCCTTGCCCCAGGTGCCGAGCTTGGGCCCGACCTCGGGGAGGATCTTGTCGGCCGCGTCCACCAGGATGAAGCGCATGTCCTCGCGCTTGATGGTGGTGTAGTACTTCGCGGCGTCGCGGGCCATGTCCTCGACCTCGCCGATCGTCTCGGCACCGGCGAAGCCGCCGCCGACGAAGACGAAGGTGAGGGCCTTGCGGCGGACGTTCTCGTCCGTCGTGGACTCGGCCTTGTCGAGCTGCTCGAGGACGTGGTTGCGCAGGCCGATGCCCTCTTCGACGCCCTTCATGCCGATGCCCTGTTCGGCCAGGCCGGGGATCGGGAAGGTGCGGGAGACGGCGCCGAGCGCGATCACCAGGTAGTCGAAAGGCAGCTCGTACGCCTCGCCGACGAGCGGCGTGACGACGGCGACCTTGCGGTCCTGGTCGATGCTGGTGACCCGGCCGGTGAGAACCTCTGCCTTGGGCAGCACGCGTCGCAGCGGGACGACGACGTGCCGAGGCGAGATGCTGCCTGCGGCCACTTCGGGGAGGAAGGGCTGGTAGGTCATGTACGACCGCGGGTCGACGACCGTGACGGTCGCCTCGCCATAGCGCATCTTCTTCATGATCCGCTTGGCCGCGTACAGGCCTACGTACCCACCTCCTACAACGAGGATCCTGGGACGCTCCGTGGTGCTCATGGAACGAGTATCCAGCACCCCAAGGGGTGACGCTCGTGAGCCCCTTCACAAGGTGACGGAGGGCCTCTGCTACACTGCGCGGCCCACGTGACGGAGGTCATGGCGCGAAACGGGAACCAGGGTGTAACAGGATTCGTTGTTCACCCGTCCTGAACTGGCCTCCAGGCCTGAAAGCGGAGTAGACCACCGGGTTGGTGGATACCTACCGACGAGGCTGGACGGCACCCTCATTTCGCACGAACGCTCGGACAAAAGAGGCCCGATGGCCCGCGGAGCGCCCCGAAGGACCCTCTCCGCGGCCCATCAGGCCTCTTTTCCTTGTGAAGAACTTCACGAACTTTCTGCGGAGGAGGGGACCTAAGGCCCCCGTAAGCCCCTCCGAAAGCCCTCCGAGAGACCTCCAGGGCCTTCGAAACAGCCCTCGCTCAGGCGATCGACCAGGCGATGCCATCCGGAATTGTCGGCGAACCCGCACAGGTTCGAAGCCACGCGGCGTGTACACATTGAGGCGTACACTGCGGTCATGAGTGAGAACGCTGTGACCGTGCGCGAAGCCCGTGCCCATCTCGCGGACCACATCAATCGGGCGGAGCAGGGCGCTCCGACCATAATCACCCGTAACGGCGCCCCGGTGGCCGCCCTGGTTCCCATCGCGGACTTCAACGCGCTGGAAGAGGCAGCCGACGAGATGCTCGCACGCGAGGCGGAGGCCGTGCTCGCCGAAGGCGGGCGGACCGTGACAATGGCCGAGCTCCTGGCCGACCTGTTCAGCGAACGGGGTGACGGCGCGGCGTGAAGTACGCCTTCCGGTTCACCACCGCGGCGCAACGGCAGCTCCGGGCCATCGACAGGCCGGCCGCGATGCGGATCCTCGCCGCCCTGACTGCTCTGGGAGACGATCCGTACCGTGAGGACGCCGACATCAAGAGGCTCACCGGGCCCTCCGGCCTGTACCGGCTCCGGGTCGGCAGCTATCGGATCGCCTATCAAGTTCTTGACGGCGAGCTGGTCATCCTCGTCGTCAAGGTCGGCGACCGCCGCGACGTCTACCGCAACATCTGATTCCGAAGGCGGTGGCGGGGGGGGGGGGGGGGGGCGGGGGGCCCCCCCCCCCCCCCCACCACCCCCCCCCCGGCCCCGCCCCGGCCCCCGCCCGCCCGTCGCCCCGGGGGACTGCGGGGGGGGGGGGGCTTCCGCGGTGCTCCTGGGCCCGCCCCCCCCCCCCTTCCACCCCAATCGTCTTTGCCGGGGGGGGGGGGGGGGGCGGGGCCCCCCCCCCCCCCCCCCCGCCACCCGCTGATCTCAGCCCGTCAGGGCCGCGGCTCGGCCGGCTCGGCCCCTTCCGCGGCGTTCCAGGCGATGCCGTCGAGGATGTCGTGCTCCGAGACGACGACCTCCCGGGCTCCGGTGCGCTCCATGACGGCGAGCAGGACCAGGGTCCCCGCACCGATCACGTCCACGCGGCCCGGGTGGAGCACCGGGATCGCCGCGCGCTCGGCGTGCACCGAGGTCAGCATGCGGTCGGTGATCTCGCGGACCTGCTCGTACGGGATCCGGGCGTGGTGGATCTCCGAGGAGATGTACTCCGGCAGCCCGAGGGCGATCCCGGCGACCGTGGTCACCGAGCCGGCCAGGCCGACCAGCGTGCGCGCCTCCGTCAGCGGGACGGTCTCCTCGACCAGGTCCAGCGCCGCCTCGATATCGGCCCGTATGGCCGCGATCTGCTCCGCGGTCGGCGGGTCGGTGACCGCCCCGTCCACCACCAGGTGGCGCTCGGTCATCCGGACGCAGCCCACGTCCACCGAGCGGGCGGCCCGCACGTGCTCCTCGCCGACCACGAACTCGGTCGAGCCGCCGCCGATGTCCACCACCAGGAAGGGCTTCTCCATGTGGGTGGTGCCCGTCAGCTCCTTGGTGGCGCCGATGAAGGAGAACTCCGCCTCCTGGTCGCCGGAGATGACCTCGGGCTCGACGCCCAGGATGTCGAGCACGCCCTGGACGAACTCCTCGCGGTTCTCGGCGTCGCGCGAGGCCGAGGTCGCCACGAAGCGCAGGCGCTCCGCGCCCAACTCCTTGACGACCGCCGCGTACTCGCGGCAGGCCGCGAAGGTGCGCTCCAGCGCCTCCGGGGCCAGCCGGCCCGTCTTGTCCACGCCCTGGCCCAGGCGGACGATCGTCATCCGCCGGTCCAGCTCGACCAGCTCGCCGGTCCGCGGATCGCAGTCCGCGACGAGCAGGCGGATGGAGTTCGTACCGCAGTCGACGGCCGCGACGCGGGTCACGCGTCCGACTCCGCCGCGCCGCCCTTGTCCGCGCACGGCGTGACGCAGGCGCCCTTGGCCCACCACTCGGGCAGCATCGCCAGCGCCTCGTCGCCGAACGGGTTCACCCCGGGCCCGGCGGCCAGCGAGTGGCCGACGAGCACGTGCAGGCACTTCACCCGGTCCGGCATCCCGCCGGCGCTCGGGAAGCCCTGGAGCACCTCGATGGCGTCGCGGCGCCGGATGTAGTCCTCGTGCGCGGCCTGGTACGCGGCGGCGAGCTCGGGGTCCTCGGCGAGCCGGGCCTGCATCTCCTTCATCACGCCGTTGGCCTCCAGCGTGCCGATCGCGGAGGCCGCGCGCGGGCAGGTGAGGTAGTACAGCGTCGGGAAGGGCGTGCCGTCGGGAAGGCGCGGGGCGGTCTCCACCACGTCCGGCTGGCCGCAGGGGCAGCGGTGGGCGATGGCGCGCAGCCCGCGCGGGGGGCGGCCGAGCTGCTGCTGGAACGCGTCGATGTCCGCGTCGGTCGGCTCGGTCCGGTCGGTCTGGGGCGGGGGCGTCTGCATGCCTGGAGGAAGTCTCTTCGTTCTCGTGGATGGGTGCGGGTACTCGTCACTCGCCGGGGCGGTCGGCCTTGTCGACGCCGTCCCAGACGTTCGAGTACCAGGGCCGGTCGGATCCGGCCGCTCCGGTGCGGTGCCGCTCGGCGGCCCCGGCCCCGGGGTCGGTCATGATGTAGCTGATCTCGCCCGGGCGGACGAAGTGCAGGTGCTTGCGCGCCTGCTGCTCCGCGTACGCGTTGTCCTGCCAGCGGGCCTTCTCGTCGCGGAGGCGTTCGAGGCGCCGGCTCGCGGCCTCGGCGGCCCGCCGCTGCTCCGCGATCTCCGAGCGCTGGGAGACGTACTGGCGCATCGGATACGCGAGGGCGACGACCAGCGTACAGAGGACGAGCACCAGGAGCGCGGCGCGGCCGGTGAGCCGGCTGCGGCGGACCTGGCGGCGCGTCTGCGAGCGGTAGACGTGGGCGGCGGTCCGCTCGCCGAGCTGCTTGAGCCTGGTCGCGGTGGAGAAGGTGGAGAACCGATCCCGGTTCCCGGCCATTGATCCCGCCTCCCCTATGTACGCGCTACGCAATACGTCCCCGCACACGGTACGGGACCGAGTGCGGGGACGTACGGAGGCCAGCCCCGGAGGGCTGCCGTGATTAGCCCTTGAAGCGCGGGAAGGCGCTGCGGCCCGCGTACACGGCGGCGTCGTCGAGGATCTCCTCGATGCGCAGCAGCTGGTTGTACTTGGCGACGCGGTCCGAGCGGGCCGGGGCGCCGGTCTTGATCTGACCGCAGTTCACGGCGACGGCGAGGTCGGCGATGGTGACGTCCTCGGTCTCGCCGGAACGGTGCGACATCATGCACTTGAAGCCGTTGCGCTGGGCCATCTCGACGGCGTCGAGGGTCTCGGTCAGCGAACCGATCTGGTTCACCTTCACGAGCAGGGCGTTCGCGGAGCCCTCCTCGATGCCGCGGGCCAGGCGCTCGGGGTTGGTGACGAAGAGGTCGTCGCCGACGATCTGCACCTTCGCGCCGAGGCGGTCGGTGATGACCTTCCAGCCGGCCCAGTCGTCCTCGTACAGCGGGTCCTCGATGGACACGAGCGGGTACGCGGAGACG
Source organism: Streptomyces sp. NPDC001903 (assembly GCF_042891345.1). Classification (NCBI taxonomy): domain Bacteria; kingdom Bacillati; phylum Actinomycetota; class Actinomycetes; order Kitasatosporales; family Streptomycetaceae; genus Streptomyces; species Streptomyces sp. NPDC001903. The sequence continues at coordinate 140,736 of NZ_JBIASZ010000015.1, read as the reverse complement.
AGCTCCTCGTAGTACTCGGTCATCTCGGCGGCCGAGCGGGACTGGCCCTCGAACTCGTACTTGCCGTCCTTGTAGAACTCGGACGCGGCGACGTCGAGCGCGAGCGCGATGTCCTTGCCCGGGGTGTAGCCGGCCTGCTTGATGGCCTCGACGATGAGGTCGAGCGCGGCGCGGTTGGACTCCAGGTTCGGGGCGAAGCCGCCCTCGTCGCCCAGGCCGGTGGAGAGGCCCTTGGTGTGCAGGACCTTCTTGAGGGTGTGGTAGACCTCGGCACCCCAGCGCAGCGCCTCGGAGAAGGACTCCGCGCCGATCGGGGCGATCATGAACTCCTGGATGTCCACGTTGGAGTCGGCGTGCGACCCGCCGTTGAGGATGTTCATCATCGGAACGGGCAGCAGGTGCGCGTTCGGGCCGCCGAGGTAGCGGAAGAGCGGGAGGTCCGAGGCCTCGGACGCGGCGTGCGCGACGGCGAGGGAGACGCCGAGGATGGCGTTGGCGCCGAGCGAGCCCTTGTTGTCGGTGGCGTCCAGGTCGAACATGGCCTGGTCGATCAGGCGCTGCTCGGTGGCGTCGTAGCCGACGAGCTCCGGGCCGATCTGCTCGATGACCGCGAGGACGGCCTTCTCGACACCCTTGCCCATGTAACGGTTGGGGTCACCGTCGCGGAGCTCAATGGCCTCGAAGGCACCGGTGGAGGCGCCGGACGGAACTGCAGCACGGCCGGTGCTGCCATCGTCGAGGCCCACCTCGACCTCGACCGTGGGGTTGCCTCGGGAGTCCAGGATTTCCCGGGCTACGACGACGTCGATGGACGGCACGAGCATCTCCTTCTGGGATGTGACGCTGGGTGTGCGGTGGCATGTCGGGCCGTGGGATGGCCCCGCCGACTAGAGCCTAACCGGCTCCGGGCACTCGGCCAGCCGACCGCCCGCCCCCTGGGACGAAAAAGGGCCCGAATACCCGCCTTCCGGTACATAGGGCTCCCGACTGCCGGCAGACATGCCGCCGCCCGGCGCGTGAGGGGAAGACGCGCCGGGCGGTCGGGCTGCCGCGGCGCCGCACGGGCGGCCGCGGGTTGTCACTGCGGGATTCAGCTGAGCTTCAGCATCTGACCCGGGAAGATCAGGTCGGCGTCCGAGACGATGTCCTTGTTGAGCTCGAAGAGCTTCTCCCAGCCGCCCTTGACGCCGTTGGCCTCGGCGATGGTGCCCAGGGTGTCGCCGGACTTGACCTCGTACGAGCCGTTGCCGGTCTTCACGACCGGGGCCTCGGAGCGCTCGGAGCGGGTGACCGGCGCGGGGGTCTCGCGCTTGGTCTCCTTCTTCGGCTCGGTCTTCTTCGGCTGGGTCTTCTTGGTCTCGGTCTTCGTCTCCGTCTTCTTCGGGGTGTCGGTCGCGCCACCACCGGTGTAAGAGGAGTTGGAGAGGCCCTTGCCGCAGACCGGCCAGGCGCCCTTGCCCTGGCCCTTGAGGACCTTCTCGGCGATGGCTATCTGCTGCGACTTGGAGGCCTGGTTGGCCTGCGCGGCGTACGCCTTGCCGCCGTACGCGGCCCACGTCGAGGACGAGAACTGCAGGCCGCCGTAGTAGCCGTTGCCCGTGTTGATGGACCAGTTGCCGCCGGACTCGCACTGCGCGACGCGGTCCCACTCGCCGGCCGTGGCGGCGGAGGCGGAGCCGGCCGCCATCAGGGGGGCGGCGACGGCGACACCGGTGACACCGGCGAGCGTGACGATGCGAGCGGCCTTGGAGGCGCGGCGGTGCTTGCCCTTGCCGGAAATCAGCATGGAGTTCTCCTCACCGACGCCTGCGAGGTGAGCTGTCGGGTTCGGGCTGATGAGTGCCCGGCCGTGCGACGTGGCGCACGACTTAACCCCTAGCCGTTTCCTGGCCGTCTCTCAACGGCCGGTCCCGGCGCCTACCTTGGTTCCCCCGCTCCTGCCTTCGGCGCTTGACGCGACGACTGTTCCCCCCGTCCGCCGGCAGGATTCGGCGATGCGGTCGAAGGAGCCCGCGGTGGCGGGCGACTCAGAAGGTAGACAGGTCTCTCCCCGATGTTCAACGAGGAACACCGGGGAGAAACGGGCCCTACTTGCGCCCTCCGTACGGGCGTTTGCGCAGGTGAGGGCGGGGTTTGCGGAAGGCTCCGGGCGGGACACGCCAGTTGACCGGAAGAGACACATGTCTCACTTGCAGATAACGGACATTCAGCCTTTTCCGGGTGCCCGAAGTGCCGCTATTTCTAACTTAGATCCAGATTTTGACCGGGCTTGATCAGATCGGCGTCATCACCGATGACCTGCTCGTTGGCCTGGTAGAGCGCGTTCCAGCCGCCCTTGACCCCCTTGGCAGACGCGATCGTGGCCAGACTGTCGCCCGCCTGGACCGTGTACGAGGGATCCGACGCCGCATCAGATCTGGCGGGCGCCTCAAGAGCGGGCGTACCACGGTGCTTGCCGGTGCCGGTGGTGTCCGGGATGCCGGCCGGGTCGGTGCTGGCACCCGGGGTGCCCGGGGCCGCGGGGGCGGTGGGGGCGCTCGGGTCGACCGGAGCGGTGGGGTCCGTCGGGCTGCCGGGCGCGGTCGGGGTGCCCGGGGCCGTCGGGTCGCCGGGCGCGGTCGGGGTGCCCGGGGCCGTCGGGGTGCCGGGGGTGCCCGGGAGCACCGGCGCGGTCGGCGAGGTGGACGGCGCGTCCGGGTCGGGCATGACGGGCAGTCCGCTGTTCGGTGCGAGCGGCGCCGGCGGAATCGTGAAGTCCGGGGCCGGGGCCGGGGTCGGGGCGCCGAAGTCCCGCGCCTTCGCGCCGGAGCCGCCGGCCGGGATCGACGCGTCGGGGCGCGAGGCGCTCGGAGCGATCGGGGTGAGCGTGCCGGGCAGGCCCGGGTCCACGGTCGCCGCGGGGCCCTGCTGGGTCAGTCCGGCCGACTCGGAGCAGTGCCCGAACGCCTGGGCGCCCTGCGTGCCCAGCACGCGCTCGGCGACGGCGATCTGCTGCGAGCGGCTGGCGAGGTCGGGGCGCTCGGCGAACTCGAGGCCGCCCGAGGCGTTCCACTGCTCCTGCGTGAACGAAAGTCCGCCGTAGGCACCGCTGCCGGAGTTGGCGCTCCAGGAGCCGCCGCTCTCGCACTCGGCGACCTTGTCCCACGTGGAGGTCTCGGCTGCGCTCGCGCCGGTGGCGGCGAGCAGCGGCAGGGCCAACGCGGAACCGGTGACCCCGGCGGTGACGACTATCGCGGGTACCTGGCGGGGGCGTCTGTGGCGGCCGTTCCCGGAACGCATGAGCTGCACCTTTCGCATAACGGCTGGGTAACGGCAGAACCTAGCGTTCTTGGCATGCGAGTAACAACTCTTGACCGGGGCTGACTTACGGTCAGTGGGCGTTCAGGGGTTTCGGGCTGTGAACTTCACGGGAAGGGTGCGCAGGCCACGCATGATCAGACCCCCGCGCCAGCGAAGCTCGTTGGGCGGAACAGCGAGTTCCAGATCCGGCAGACGCGTCAGCAAAGTCGCAAGCGCCGTCTGTCCTTCAAGTCGTGCGAGCGGAGCGCCCAGGCAGTAGTGGATTCCGTGCCCGTATCCGAGGTGCTGGTTGTCGGTGCGGGAGAGGTCGAGGGTGTCCGGATCGGCGAACCGCTCGGGGTCCCGGTCGGCCGCGGCGAGGACGACGAGCACCGGATCCCCGGCCGCGACGTCCTGGCCGCCGAGGGTCAGCGGCTCGGTGGCGAAGCGCCAGGTGGCCAGCTCCACGGGCCCGTCGTAGCGCAGCAGCTCCTCGATGCCGGTCTCCAGCAGGCCGCTCTCCCCGGCGGCGAGGGAGTCCTGGAGGCGGGTGCGCTGATCGGGGTTCATGAAGAGGGAGTGGACGCCGTTGCCGATGAGGTTGACCGTGGTCTCGAATCCGGCGAACAGCAGGATGAAGGCCATCGCGGTGGCCTCGGCCTCCGTCAGGTGGTCCCCGTGGTCGCTCGCGCGGATCAGGTCCGAAATCAGGTCATTGCCCAGATCATCCCGTTTGCGGTGGATGAGTTCGCCGAGATAGGTCCGCATCTGCTTCACGGAACGGGCCACCCCGCCGCGCGGGCCGCCGCCGTGCCGGATCATCATCCCGGCCCAGTCGCGGAAGTCGTCCTGGTCCTCGCGCGGTACGCCGAGCATCTCGCAGATGGCGTAGATGGGGAGGGGGAAGGCGAACTCGTGGATGAGGTCCGCTTCCCCCCTGCTCGCGAACTGCTCGATGAGGTGGTCGGTCAGCTCCTGCACCCGCGGGGTGAACTCGGCCACCCTGCGCGGGGTGAACGCCTTCGACACCAGCCGCCGCAGCCGCGTGTGGTCCGGCGGGTCGATGTTGAGCAGGTGCGTCATCAGCTCCGCCTTGCGCTCCCCCGGGATCCCGGTCTTGCCCTTGGCGTGCGCCGGCTCCGCGTGGTGCGCCGGATTCTTGCTCAGGCGCTGGTCGGCGAGGGCCTGGCGGGCGTCCGCGTACCGGGTGACCAGCCAGGCCTCCACCCCGCTCGGCAGCTTGGTGCGGTGCACCGGGGAGTGCTCGCGCAGCCAGGCGTACGCCGGGTACGGATCGGTCGCGAACTCCCAGTCGAACAGGGTCGGGCCCTGGGGAGGAGTGCTGTCTTCGGGGGCTGCGGAGGTCGGCTCATGCACCCGCTGACCGTATCCCGCGCCCCCGCCGCCATCCCATATGGGTGGTTCGCCGCGGCTGTCCGCAGATCCGCCATCGCTTGACCTCGCGATCCCCGGCGTTCCTACTTTCGGTTTTGTGGATGTGAGGATCTTGAAGAGCAGCTTCGCGGTCGTGGAGAGAAGGGCCGAGCACGCGGTCAAGTACTTCTACTCCCACCTCTTCTGGCACAACCCCGGGATCCGCGAGCTCTTCCCGGCCTCCGCCGAGGACATGGAACGCCAGCGCGACCGGCTCTTCGCCGCGCTGACCCACGTGGTCGCCCGCCTCGGCGACGAGAGCCTGCTCCCCTATCTCCACGACCTCGGCCGCGACCACCGCAAGTTCCTCGCCGGCCCCGAGCACTACGCGGCCCTCGGCGCCAGCCTGCTCGCCGCGCTCGCCCGGACCTGCGGCGAGGCCTGGACCCCGACGGTGGAGAAGGCCTGGTCCGAGGCGTACCAGGTGATCGCCGACGCCATGATGGCCGGGGCCGCCGCGAGCGAGGACCCGCCCTGGTGGGACGCCGAGATCGTGCGCCACCTCCAGTACGGACAGGACGTGGCGGTGCTGACCCTCCGCCCCGACGCCCCCTTCCCCCATCTCCCCGGCCAGTACGCGAGCGTGAGCAGCGAACGGGTCCCGAGGACCTGGCGCACGTACTCCATCGGGAACGCCCCGCGCCCGGACGGCACCCTGGACCTGCACGTCAGCCGCATCGAGTCCGGCCGGCTCAGCACCGCCCTGGTCCGCGAGGCCAGGCCCGGCGAGGTGCTGCGGCTCGGCGCGGCCGGCGGGCAGCTGACGCTGCGCCGCGCCGACCGGCCCGTCAGCCTCATCGCGGCCGGCACCGGCTGGGCGCCGATCCGGGCCATGGTGGAGGAGCTCACCGGGCAGCCCCCCGACCGGGACGTACGGCTCTTCGTCGTCGCCCGGGACGCCGCGCACCTGTACGACCGGCCGCTGATCGACGCGCACGCCGCCGCCTGCGGCTGGCTCGGCGTCACCTACATCACGCCCGCCCCCGGGCAGCACCGGGACCAGGCCACCGGGCGGCTCGCGACCGCGCTGGGCCACCGGGCCATGTGGCCGGAGCAGGACGTCTATCTCAGCGGGCCGCCGCCGTTCGTCGAGCAGACCGTGCACGTGCTGACGGAGCTGGGCGCCCTGCCGGGCAGGATCTTCCACGATTCGCTGCCCGCCGCGGGCACCGGCCACGGCCCGAACGGCCGCCCCCTGGGCTTCGGCGAGTGGTTCCTCAGCCGCCCCGAGCCGCACTGGCACAACCCGTCGGGCCGCGCGCCCCGGTAGGACCGCCTCGGGTCAGGGGGTGTCCGCCGCGCCGACGCCCTCGGCGGCCCGGATCGCGTCCCGGTAGGCGCGGGCCGCCGCGCGCAGCGCGGTCTCGGGGTCGGTCCCCGCCGCCTCGGCGCGCGCCGCCAGTTCCAGCAGCTCGTACCCGATGCCCTCGCCGCGGGGCAGTTCCACGGCCACCCCGCCCGTACGGACCCGGCCGGCGAGCTTGGCCGCGAGCGCGAGTCCGGGCTGGCCCAGCGGGATCCCGTCGGTGACCGACTCCCGCTGCTTCTCGGCCGCCTTGGTGCGCTGCCAGTGCGCGCTGACGTCCTCCGGGGTCTGCGCGTCCGCGTCCCCGAAGACGTGCGGGTGCCGGTGGATCAGCTTCTCGACGAGGCCGCCGGCCACGTCGTCGATGGAGAACGGCTCGTCCGGGTGCTCCTCGGCGATCCGCGCGTGGAAGGCCACCTGCAGCAGTACGTCGCCGAGCTCCTCGCGCAGCGCCTCCCGGTCCCCGTCCTCGATGGCCTCGACGAGTTCGTACGCCTCCTCGGTGGCGTACTTCACCAGTCCCTCGTGGGTCTGGCGCGAGGTCCAGGGGCACTCGCGGCGGACCCGGTCCATCACCTGGACGAGGTCGAGCAGGCGGGCGCCGGGCAGGTCGTACGAGCCGGGCAGCAGTTCGAGGTCGGGCATGTCCACGCGGCCGGAGCCGGCGAGCCGGGCCAGTCCGTCGGTCAGCCTCCGGTCGCCCTCGCCGGACGGGATCACCACGACCGTCCGGCCTCCGGCGCAGGCCTCGACCAGCGCCTGCGCGTCCGGGCTCCCGTGCTCCACCTCGACGCCCGCCTCGCGCAGGTACGGCAGCTGCGGGTGGCCCGGGTCGGCGCACAGCACCCGGTCGGCGGCGCGCAGGGCCTGCCAGGCCGGCCAGGACAGCAGGCCGGGGGCGACCCGGTGGCTCGCGGTCAGCAGGACGATCCGGCCGGTGGCCGCGGCGTCGGCGGGGGCGGCCGGGGCGGGCACGGCGGGGGCGGGTTCGGCGGCGTGGTCGTTCACCCTCCGAACCTACCTCCGGACGGGCGGCTCAGGCTCCGGCGGGGGCCTGCTCGGGCCGGGTCCGCTGGACGATCCAGGGGGTGTCCTGGTCGCCGAGCACGATCTGCTGCGCGTCCCACACGCCGTAGCGCGGGTTCACCTCGATGTGCAGGGTCTTCGCGGCGGAGGCGAGCTTCTCGACGGCCTTGTCCTGGCTGCCGTAGTGGTCGAAGAGCTTGTCGCGCAGCAGCTTGAACCGGGCGTCGGCGTCGAGCTGCCCGGGCGCCAGCTGGGCCTGCTCCAGGGCCGCCGCGGTCAGCTTCTCGGCTCCGCCCGCCTTCTCCAGCTGGGCCTTGCGGAAGTCCTGGACCTCCTTCTCGCTGACGCTCACGCCCGCGTCCTTCGCGGCGCGCTCCAGCACGACGGTCTGGATCATCTTGTTGAGCTTGACGCGCTCCAGGCCGGGCGAGGACTGGATCAGCTGGGCGGCGGTGGATCCGGTCTCGTTCTGCGCCGCGCGGACGTCGCCCACCTGGGCCTGGAGCGCGGAGGTGGTGATGCGTTCGCCGCCGACGACGGCCGCGGTGCCGGGCCGGGCCTGGCCCGAGCAGGCTGTCAGCAGGGGGGCCGCCACGAGCAGGGCGGCGGAGACGGAGAGCGCAGTGCGACGGTGCAAAGGAGCCTCCAGGGCCGGGAGATTGTGCGTCGGTGCACAAGGGCCGTGCGGTGATCGATGGTATGCAGTCAAGGTGATCCGAGCCACTGGTTCGACCAACGATTCCCGGGGTGTTGGGGTACGCGTCTGTTGATGCCACGGTCATTCCGTGTCCATCCCCCGGTCCACCGGCGGTGGCAGGGTCGGCCCACCATGTCGACACCGCACCGCTCGCCGCGCCGCCTGAGCCTGCGCGGCTCGGCCCTCGCCGCCCTCACCGCGGTGGTGGCCGTCTGCGCCGGGGACGCGGTCGCCCGCGTGTTCCCGTACGGACACCGCCACCGCAGCATCAATGACCTCGGCAACCAGTTCGTCCCCTTCCACGCCCACCTGTGGGACCTCCTGCACGGGCGGGCGGAGGGCGGGCTGCTGTTCAACTGGCAGTCCGGCTTCGGCACGAGTTTCCTGCCCGACTTCGGCACCTACCTCTCCAGCCCGTTCGCGGTGCTCGTCGCCCTCTTCCCGCGCGAGGACATCGACCTCGCGGTGTACGTGGTCACCGTGCTGAAGACGGCCGCGGCCGCGGCGGCGATGGCCTGGCTGCTGCGCACGCAGCGCCGCGGGCCGTGGTGGGCGGCGGGCCTGCTGGGGGCCTCGTACGCGCTGTGCGGCTGGTCGGTGATCGAGGCCTCGTACAACCCGATGTGGCTGGACGGGCTGATCGCCTTCCCGCTCCTGTGTCTGACGGGTGAATGGGCGCTGCGGGGGCGCCGGCCCGCGGCCGCCGTCCTCGTGGTGGCGGTGTGCTGGACGGCGAACTTCTACACGGCCTACATGGCGACACTGGGCGCGGCCCTGGTGCTCCTGGTACGGGTGGTGCTGACGCGCGAGGGCGTACGGGCGCGGCTGCTCGTGCTCGTCCGGGGTGCCGTGACGGTGCTGCTGGGCATCGCACTGTCCGCTCCGGTGCTGGTCCCGCTCTTCCTGAGCTCGAAGCAGGCCTACCCAGGGTGGACCCGGCAGTTCGACCCGGTGGCCTGGCCGGACCTGTTCGCGCGGCTGCTGCCGGCGACGTACTCCTTCTCCTCACCGGCGCTGTTCGTGGGCACGGGGACGCTGCTGCTGGTGGCGGCCCTGCCGTTCCACACGGCGGTGCCGGTCCGCACCCGCCTGTGGTGGGCGGGGCTGACCACGGCGGTGCTGCTCTCCTTCCAGTGGACGCCGACGCATCTGGCCTGGCACGTGTTCGCGACCCCCAACGGCAGCCCGTACCGGCAGACGTTCGTGCTGGCCGGGGTGGCCGTGATCGCCGCGTGGACCGGGCTGGCGGCGGGGCCGCCGAAGCCGCGGGCGCTGGCGGCGGGGGCCGCCGTACTGGCCGCGGTGGCCGCGGCGGCGAGCGCCAGCCCGCTGGCCACGACCTGGGGCATCGCCCTGTTCTGCGGCGGGACGGCGCTCGCCGCGGCGGCCTGGTGGTCGCTGCGCCACCGCGGGCCGGTGCTGCCGGCGGCCGGGGTGCTGGCGCTCGTACTGATCGGGCAGGCGGCCGCGACGACGGCGTTCGGGCACAAGGGCAAGCTGGGCGGGCTGGACGACTACCCCTCGTGGGGCACGGCGCACACGGCCCGCTCCGCGGCCCTGGCCGGCGCCGAGGACTGGCCCGCGTACCGCACGGACCCGAGCCGGCCGGCGCTGACGGGCAACGATCCGCTGCTGCTGGGCGGGGAGGGCGGCGCGTACTACAGCAGCCACACCCCGGACGTGTTCACGCGGACGATGGTGGCCCTCGGCGCGGGCTGGACCTCGCGCGGGCGCAACGTGCAGAGCATCGACAACCCGGTGACGGACGCGGTCTTCGCGGTCGGCGCCCGCCTGCAGCCCGACGGCACGGTCGGCCGGGCGCGGGTCGTCCCGCCGCTGCTCACGATCCGCCCGCCGGGGCCCGTGCCCTCCTACGGGGCCTTCGACGGCCCCCCGTTCGCCAACCAGGAACTGCTGCTGGGGGCCGAGGTGTACGAGGACCCCGTCGCTCCCGGGGTGTGCCGGGCGGGCACGGAGGCCTACCTGTGGGCCCCGGAGTACAACGCGACGGCCCGCCTCGCGGACGGCCGCGCCTTCCGCCTGAACGGCAACGCCCCGCGCAACCGGGCCGCCCTCCAGCCGCTGGGCTCCTCCCGGGGGGCCTCCTCGGCGCTGGTCTTCGACGCTCCGGCGCCGCCGCGCTGGGCCCTGTCCTGCCTGGACCGCACCCGGCTGGACCCGGCGGTGGCCGCGCTGCGGGCGTGGGCGCCGACGGGGCTGCGGGTCGGTTCCTCGAGCGTCAGTGCCACGGTCCCGGCGGGAACCGCGGGCAGGGTGGTCCTCTCCTCCCCGGCGATCGCGGGCTGGAGCTGCAACGGCCGGCCGGCCACGCCCTACCTGGGCCTCGTCTCCGTCCCGCTGACCCCCGGCACCACCGACATCACCTGCTCCTTCCGTCCCCCGGGCCTCGTGGCGGGCACGGCGGCCGCGGGGACGTCCCTGCTGCTCCTGGCCGGGCTGCTCGCGGCGGAGCGCCGCCGCCGCAGGCCGCGCGGTGGCCGGCCGCACGGTCCGGGCGGCGACGGCCCGCAGGCCGCCGTACCCGCGGAGCTCACCGCGGCCCGGAGCTGAGCCGGGACCTCAGCGGACCTGGCTGAGCCAGTGGAGGGTGCGGCGGACCTCCGTCGAGAAGGGGTGGTTCGGGCCGTGGATGCGGTCCGCGTCGAACAGCAGCCGGGCCAGGGTGTCGTGGGCCGCCGGCCGGTCGCCCAAGGAGAGCAGCAGATGGGCTATCCGGCGCCGGACCTCCAGCGGGAGTCCCGGGTCCGGGTTCGCGTAGTGGTTCTCGAACAGCGGGAGCAGTGAGCGGTATTCGGCCAGGGCCGCCCCCGGCGCGTCGAGCTGCTCCAGGCACTGCGCCGCGTCGTAGCGGAAGCGCAGGGACTGCGGGTCGCCGGCCGGGAACTCGTCGGCGAGGCGGCGCAGCTCGGGCAGGGCGCGCCGGTACTGGCCGTCGTCCATCAGCGTGGCCGCGTACTGCTTGCGCAGGGAGCGGACCACCGTGGAGTGCTCGCCGTGCTCGGCCGCCGCGGCCGGCAGGATCCCGCCGAGGATGTCCACGGCCTGGGTCAGGCGGCCCTGCTCCAGCAGGCTGCGGGCCTCGTCCACCGCGGCCGGGATGTCCGGCTTGGGCGGCGTCGTCGGCTGCGGCGGGATGGTGGCGGCGCGGTCCGGCCAGGGCGCCTGCGGGCGCAGGAAGGGGCGGGTCGGGTCGAGCGCGCCCGCGGGGGTGCCCTGCTTGGGCAGCAGCGACGTGAGGGACTCGTACACGGCCTGCGCGGAGGCCGGCCGGTCCTGCGGGTCCTTCGCCAGCAGGTGCAGCAGGACCGCCTCCAGCTGGTGCGGGACCTCCGGGCGCAGCCGGCGCACCGGGACCGGCGGCTCGTACAGGTGGCGGTGCAGCACGCCGAGCGCGGTGGACCCGGCGAACGGGACGTTGCCGCTGAGGAGTTCGTACAGCAGGACGCCGAGGGCGTAGAGGTCGGTGTACGGCCCGACGGCGCCGCCCATCGCCTGCTCGGGCGCCATGTACGCCGGGCTGCCGATCGGGGTGCCGGTGCTGGTGAGGCGGGTGGTGTCGGTGTCCATCACCGAGGCGACGCCGAGGTCCAGGACCAGCACGGTGCCGTCCGGGCGGACCATCACGTTGCGGGGCTTCAGGTCGCGGTGCACGATCGGCACCGCGTGCACGGCCGACAGCACCCCGCACAGCTGCGCGATCACCGCGACCGCCCACGGCCAGGGGTACGGGTCGTGCTGCGCGAGGTGGTCCGCGAGGTCGGTGCCCTCGACGTAGCCCATGACGAGGAACAGCTCGTCGCCGTCGCTTCCGGCGTCGTGGACCGTGACCAGGCCCGGATGGTCCACCTGCGCCGTGACCCGGCATTCGCGCACGAAGCGGCGGCGCAGCTCGTCGGCGACGGAGCCGGGGCCGGCCACCTTGTCGGGGCGCAGCAGCTTGACGGCGACCCGGCGGTCCAGCCGCTGGTCGTACGCCGTCCAGACCTGGCCCATGCCGCCCTGTCCCAGGATGGAGGCCAGCCGGTAGCGCTCACCGATGATCCGGTCGTCCTCGGTCACCGGGCCGGGCCCTCACCGTCGTTGCCGGGGGTGCGCGGGTTCGCTTCGGGGTTCTGCGGGTTCGGGTGCGGGTGCGGCGTCTGCTTGCGCAGCAGTTCGCTCAGCTCGTCGAGCTCGGCGCGCACCTGCCCGATGCGCGGCGGGGTGGCCGGGCCGGGGGCCGGGGCGGGGGTCGGCGTGGGCGTGGGCGTCTGCTGCTGATGCGCCGGCGGCGGGTATCCGTACGCCGGGCGCTGCGGGTGCGCCTGCGGAGGCACGTACGGCGCGGGCTGCGCCGGGTACCAGGGCGCGGTCGCGGCCGCCGGCCGGGCCGCGTGGTGCTGGATGTCGGCGACGAGGAAGTACACGCAGGTCAGGAACCCGGTGATGATGATGCCGAAGGCCCCGGTGTTGCCCTGCCAGCCGTCGGTGTTGGGCGTCTGGTCGGCGCCGATCAGCGCGACCCAGGCGACGGTGAGCACGCAGTTGACGGCCAGCAGCCACCAGTCGCGGGGTCTGCGGGTGACGACCGCGAGCCGCAGCATCGTGCCCCAGCCCAGGAAGCCGCAGCTCAGGACGGGCAGGAGGGCGAACAGCACGCGCAGTGCCACGACTCCCCCGGTACTGGGCTGGGGGCCTTGCTGCGGCGGGAGGCCGGGGCCGTGCATCGCTGCTCCTGACGGACCGTGTCGACGAAGTTTCGGGTCTGAGCGTATACAGCGTTTCCGGCCGCCAGTGAGGGGATGTGCGCAACCGTTGCAGGGTCGCCGCACACCTCCCGGCGGGCGGGGGCGGCGAGGGGCGCGCGGAAATCGAGGACGCCCCCTGACCGGCGGCGACTACCCTCGGCAGTCGAGCTGTTGTTCCAGGGGGGAATCCACATGCGAAGCCGAACCATCGGCGTGTCGGTGCTGACCACGACGGCCCTGTTCGGACTGACGACGGCCTGCGCGCCGGTCGGCGCGGGCAAGGCCGCCGACATCGGCCGGGCGGCCCGCGCCGCCGCCCCGGCCTCCGCCGGGGCCACGCCCCCGCCGGCCGCGAAGGGCAAGGGGGCGGGCAAGGGCACCGGCATGCTCGCGGACCTGTCGGGCGCCGAGATCCTGAGCCAGTCGCACGAGGCGATGCGCAAGGTCGAATCGGCCCGTGTCGTCGCGAAGATGCGCGAGAACGGCGACCCGGTCGAGTTCGAGCTCTCGCTCGACAAGAAGGGCAGCTGCAACGGCACGATCAAGTACCAGGGCATGGGCAAGGTGGACATGATCAAGTCCCCCGAGCTCATCCACTTCAAGGGCGACGCCGACTACTGGCGGGGCACGGCCGCCAAGAAGCACACGCCCAAGAAGCAGACGGACGCGATGGTCACGATGCTCGCCGACCGCTGGCTGAAGATGCCGGTCTCCGACGCCCGGGCGGCGGCGATGGGGCACATCTGCGACCTGGACAAGCTCACCGGCGGCGGCGACCGGCCCAACCCGCTGGCCCGCAAGGGCGAGACGGTCACCATCGACGGCAAGCAGGCGCTGGCGGTGATAACGGCGGCCAAGGAGGGCACCGAGACCGACTACATCGCCACCCAGGGCACTCCGTACGTCCTCAAGTCCACCATCTCGGGGGACGAGACCGGTGAGGTCTTGTTCTCCGCCTTCGGGACGCCGGTCGACACGGCCCTGCCGGAGGGCGCGGACGTCCTGGACCTGTCGAAGCTGGGGGACGGCGGCCCGGCCGAGTCGGTCTGAGCCGGCCTGATCCGAAAGACACGGCCTGGCCCGCACCGCGGCCGGGAGCCCCCGGCAAGGGGCCGTCCCCGGCCGCGCGCGACGCCGTACGGAGCCCCTTAAGACCCGAGGATCGTGGTGAGGAACTCCCCGGTCCAGGCCAGCAGTTCCCGCCCGACGAGCGGCTTCCCGCCCACCCGGGCCGTCTTCGGCCGCGGGATCAGCACCTGGGAGGTGGCCGGCTTGAGCACCGAGCCCGGGTAGAGCCGCTTGAGCCGCAGCTCCTGCGACTCCCGCAACTCCACCGGCCCGAAGCGGATGTTGACGCCCTGGAGGGTGATGTCGCCGACCCCGCAGGCCCGCGCCAGCATCCGCAGCCCCGCCACCAGCAGCAGGTTCTCCACCGGCTCCGGCAGCTTGCCGTAGCGGTCGTGGAGCTCCTCGCGCACGGCCTTGATGTCCGCCTCGGAGTTCGCCGACGCGATGGAGCGGTAGGCCTGCAGGCGCAGCCGCTCTCCGGGCGCGTAGTCGTGCGGGACGTGCGCGTCGACCGGCAGCTCGATCTTGACCTCCAGCGGCGGCTCCTCCTCCACCCCGCCCTCGACGGCCGCCCGGTAGTCCGCGACGGCCTCGCCGACCATGCGGATGTAGAGGTCGAAGCCGACGCCCGCGATGTGGCCGGACTGCTCGCCGCCGAGCAGGTTGCCCGCGCCGCGGATCTCCAGGTCCTTCATCGCCACGTACATGCCGGCGCCCATCTCGGTGTGCTGGGCGATCGTGGCGAGCCGCTCGTGGGCGGTCTCGGTCAGCGGCTTCTCCGGCGGGTACAGGAAGTACGCGTACCCGCGCTCGCGGCCGCGGCCCACACGGCCGCGCAGCTGGTGGAGCTGGGAGAGGCCGAAGTTGTCGCCGCGCTCCACGATGAGGGTGTTGGCGTTGGAGATGTCGATGCCGGACTCGACGATCGTCGTCGAGACCAGCACGTCGAACTTCTTCTCCCAGAAGTCCACGACGACCTGTTCCAGGGCCTGTTCGGACATCTGCCCGTGCGCGGTCGCGATCCGCGCCTCGGGGACGATCTCGCGCAGCTTGGCGGCCGCCCGGTCGATGGACTCGACCCGGTTGTGGATGTAGAAGCACTGGCCCTCGCGCAGCAGCTCGCGCCGGATGGCCGCGCCGATCTGCTTCTCCTCGTACGGGCCGACGAAGGTGAGCACCGGGTGGCGCTCCTCCGGCGGGGTGGTGATCGTCGACATCTCGCGGATGCCGGTCACCGCCATCTCCAGGGTGCGCGGGATCGGGGTCGCGGACATCGTCAGCACGTCCACGTTGGCGCGCAGCTTCTTCAGCTGCTCCTTGTGCTCGACGCCGAAGCGCTGCTCCTCGTCGACGATGACCAGGCCCAGGTCCTTGAACCTGGTCTCCTGCGAGAACAGCCTGTGGGTGCCGATGACGATGTCGACCGAGCCCTCCTTCAGCCCCTCCAGGGTGGCCTTGGACTCGGTTTCGCTCTGGAAGCGCGACAGCGCCTTCACGTTGACCGGGAACTGGCTGTAGCGCTCGGAGAAGGTGCCGAAGTGCTGCTGCACGAGCAGCGTGGTCGGGACGAGCACGGCGACCTGCTTGCCGTCCTGGACCGCCTTGAAGGCCGCGCGCACGGCGATCTCGGTCTTGCCGTAGCCGACGTCGCCGCAGATCAGGCGGTCCATGGGGACGGACTTCTCCATGTCCTCCTTGACCTCGGCGATGGTGGTGAGCTGGTCGGGCGTCTCCGCGTACGGGAAGGCGTCCTCCAGCTCGCGCTGCCAGGGGGTGTCCGGGCCGAAGGTGTGGCCGGGCGCCGCCATGCGGGCGCTGTAGAGCTTGATGAGGTCGGCCGCGATCTCCTTGACCGCCTTCTTGGCGCGCGCCTTGGTCTTGGTCCAGTCGGCGCCGCCGAGCCGGTGCAGGGTCGGGGCCTCGCCGCCGACGTACTTGGTGACCTGCTCCAGCTGGTCGGTGGGGATGTAGAGGCGGTCGCCGGGCTGGCCGCGCTTGGCGGGGGCGTACTCGACGAGGAGGTACTCGCGAGTGGCGCCCTGGACGGTGCGCTGCACCATCTCGATGTAGCGGCCGACGCCGTGCTGTTCGTGGACGATGTAGTCGCCGACCTCCAGGGTCAGGGGGTCGACGGACTTGCGGCGCCGGGTCGGCATCCGGCCGAGGTCCTTGGTGGCGGTGCGCTGGCCGGTCAGGTCGGTCTCGGTGAGGACGGCCAGCTTCAGCGCCGGGTCGATGAACCCGTTGTCGAGGGAGCCGCACGCCACGTGGACGATCGACGGCTCCAGGGTGCCCAGGTCGGCCTCCAGGCGGGCCGCGATGCCCTCGCCGCCGAGCACCTCGACGGTGCGGGCGGCCGGGCCGTGGCCCTCGGTGAGGTAGACGGTGTGCCAGCCGTCGGCGATCCAGCCCTTGGTGTCGGCCAGCGCCCGGGCTGTGTCGCCACGGTAGGCCTCGGGGGCGTGCATGCCCAGCTTCAGGGTGTCGCTCCCGGCCGCTTCCTCGTCGGCGGCGAAGGGGGAGACCGACCACCACATCATGTCCAGCTCGCGCGCGTGCTCCCGTACGTCCGCGATACCGCGCAGCGAGGCCGCGCCGACGTCGATCGGGGCCCGGCCGCCGCCGGCGGTCGCGGCCCAGGAGGCCATCAGGAACTCCTGGGAGGTCGCGACGAGGTCGGCGGCCCGGGTGCGGACCCGCTCGGGGTCGCACACGACGGCCATGGACCCGGCCGGCAGGACGTCGATCAGCAGCTCCATGTCGTCGACGAGGACCGGCGCGAGGGACTCCATGCCCTCGACCGCGATCCCCTCGGCGATCTTGTCCAGCAGTTCGCCGAGCTCGGGGTGGGCCTCGGCGAGGGCCGCGGCCCGCTCCCGCACCTCGTCGGTCAGCAGCAGCTCCCGGCAGGGCGGGGCCCACAGCCCGTGCTCGGCGACCTCCAGGGAGCGCTGGTCGGCGACCTTGAAGTAGCGGATCTCCTCGACCTCGTCGCCCCAGAACTCCACGCGCAGCGGGTGCTCCTCGGTGGGCGGGAACACGTCGAGGATGCCGCCGCGCACGGCGAACTCCCCGCGCTTCTCGACCAGCTCGACCCGGGCGTACGCGGCCGCGGCGAGCGCCTCGGTCACCTCTCCCAGGTCGGTGCTCTCGCCGTGCCGCAGGCTGACCGGGACCAGGTCCCCGAGCCCCTTGACCTGCGGCTGGAGCACGGACCGGATCGGCGCGACGACGACGGAGACGGGCCCTGCGGCCGGGTCGTCCTTGCTCGGGTGCACCAGCCGGCGCAGTACGGCGAGACGGCGGCCCACGGTGTCGCTGCGCGGGGAGAGCCGCTCGTGCGGAAGGGTCTCCCAGGACGGGTACTCGGCCACCTCGTCGGGCGGCAGGAAGGACCGCAGCGCGGCCGCCAGGTCCTCGGCCTCCCGCCCGGTGGCGGTGACGGCGAGCACGGTCCGCCCGCTCCGGGCGGCCAGCGCGGCGATGGCGAAGGGCCGTGCGGCCGGGGGTCCGACGAGGTCCACGTGCATGCGGTTGCCGTCCCCGGCCGCGGTGACCGCCTCGGCGAGGGCCGGGTCCCGGGTGACGGCGTCGAGCAGTCCGTGCAGGCTCATGAAAGGAGGCTTCCGTCCGGTGTAAGGGGCAACGCGAAGGACCCGACACGTCGCACGGGCCGGGGCTTCCCACCCTACGACGCGCCCCGGTCCCCCGCGCGAGGGATTGCGGCGGCGCCGCGGGCGCGGGGCCGGCCGGGAACGGCCGTCGGCCCCGGTCGGCCCCGTGAAGGGCCGGCCGGGGCCGGCGGTCCCCCGAACGAACGCCGAGCCGGTTACTCGCTGGCGATCGCGTTCAGTACGTTCATCCGCCCTGCCCGGAAGGCCGGGACCAGTGCGGCGAACAGGCCCACGAAGGCCGACCCGGCGAAGACGCCGATGATCGTCGGCCAGGGGATCTCCAGCACCTTCAGGCCCTCCAGGGCGAGCAGCTGCTGCGCGGTGGCTCCCCAGCCCATGCCCAGGCCCAGGCCCAGCAGGGCGCCGAAGAGGGCGATGACCACCGACTCCAGGCGGATCATGCGGCGCAGCTGGCGGCGGGAGAGGCCGATGGCGCGCATCAGGCCGATCTCGCGGGTCCGCTCGACCACCGAGAGGGCCAGGGTGTTCACGACGCCCAGGACCGCCACGATGATCGCGAGGCCGAGGAGCCCGTAGACCATGTTCAGCAGCTGGCCGACCTGGTCCTTGAGGGACTTCTTGTAGTCGGTCTGGTTCTGCACCGCGTACTGGGGGTACTCCGCGAGCGCGCTCTTGACGGCGCCGTACGCGGCGTCCGCCTTGCCGTCGGCGGCCTTGGCCAGCAGCATGAACGGCCGCGGCATCCGGTCGGCCGGCAGGAACTGCTCGGCGGTCGCGGTGCTGATGTACATCACGCCCTTGTCGAGGTTGCCCTCGTCGGAGGTGATCGCGGCGACCTTCAGCCGGGTGGTCTGGCCGCCGGCGAAGGCGACCGTCAGCTCGTCGCCGACCTTGACGTGGTGCTCGTTCGCGTAGATCGAGCCGACCGACATCGCACCCTTGCCGTACGCCGCCGCGTGCTCGCCGGCGATCATCTTGCGCCGGACGTCCTGGGCGTACGTGGGGTCGTTGACGCTGATGCCGTCGTCCTTGACGGAGCCGTCGGGGGCGGTGATCTTCGCCTCCACCTCCCGGTACGCGGTGACGTGGTCCAGGCCCTTGGTGGCGCGCAGCGCCTGCTCGGCCTGCGGCATGATCGGCTGGCCGGTCTGGGACTGGACGATGTAGTCCGCGCCGACGGACTTGTCGAGCTCGTCGGTGGCGGAGGCCACCATCGAGGAGCCGACCACCGACAGGCAGGCGACCAGCGCCAGTCCGATCATCAGCGCGGCGGCGGTGGCCCCGGTGCGGCGCGGGTTGCGCAGCGCGTTGCGCTCGGCGAGGCGGCCGACGGACCCGAAGGGCCGCAGGACGATGCCGGAGAGCAGCCGGACCACGAGCCCGGCGAGCAGCGGGCCGATCACGATGAAGCCGATTAGGGTGAACAGCACGCCCAGGGAGAGCCAGAGCGAGCCGGCGGCGGCCTTGTCGGCGGCCGCGGCGAGGAACAGGCCCGCGCCGCCGATGCCGGTGAGGACCAGGCCCACGGCGGCCCGGATGCGGCCGGCCTTCTTGTCGCCGGGGGTGCCGGCGTCGCGCAGGGCGGCCATCGGGGAGACCTTCCCGGCCCGGCGGGCCGGGATGAAGGCCGAGACGACGGTGACGACGATGCCGAGCACCAGGCCGACGACCGGGGTGGTCCAGGCGATGGTCAGGTCGTCGGTGGACAGGTGCATGCCCATCTGGCCCATGAGCTGCATCAGGCCGACGGCCAGGCCCACGCCGGCGCCGACCCCGAGGATCGAGCCGACCAGGCCGAGCAGGAAGGCCTCGACGATCACGGACCCCAGCACCTGGCCGCTGTCGGCGCCGATGGCGCGCATCAGGCCGATCTCGCGGGTGCGCTGGGCGACCAGCATCGAGAAGGTGTTGAAGATGAGGAAGATGCCGACGAGGAAGGCGATCCCGGCGAAGCCGAGCATCACGTACTTCATCACGTCGAGGAAGGAGCCGACGTCCTTGCGGTTGGCGTCCGTGGACTCCTTGGCGGTCTGGAGCTTGTACGTGTCCGCGCCGACGGCCTTCGCGACGTTCGCCTTCAGCTGGTCGTCGCTGACCCCGTCCTTGGCGGTGACGTTGACGTGCGTGAAGAGGCCGGGGCCGCCGAGGAGCTTGTCCTGCGCGGTGGCGGTGTCGAAGTAGACGATCGCCGCACCCGGGTTGGTCACGGTGAAGGTGGCGATACCGCTGATCTTCGCGCGGATGTCGCCGGTGATGGCGATGGTGCGCAGCTCGTCGCCGAGCTCCAGGTGGTGCTTCTTCGCGGTGTCGGCGTCGACCATCATCTCGGTCGGGCCGCGCGGGGCCCGGCCGGAGGTGATCTTCATCGACTTGAGCTCGTTGTCGTTCCAGTTGCCCGCGATGGTCGGGGCGCCGGTGGTCGAGCCCATGTTCTCGTTCTTGGCGTTGACCACCGTGACGGACATCGAGACGACGGCGCCCTCGGCGCCCTTGACGCCCTCGGCCTTCGCCACCTGCTCGACGGCGGAGGCCTGGAGCATCTCGGGCTTGCCGCGGTTCGGGTTGTCCTCGCCGCCCTTGGCCTGCTTCGGGCTGACGGTGACGTTGGCGCTGGTGACGCCGAACAGCTTGTCGAAGGTGGTGTTCATGGTGTCGGTGAACACCAGGGTGCCGCAGACGAAGGCCACGGAGAGCAGGACCGCGACGGCCGAGAGCGCCATCCGCCCCTTGTGCGCGACGAAGTTGCGCCGCGAGGTCTTCAGTACGGTGCCCGCGCTCACGAGGTCCGCCCGCGCGCGTCGAAGTCCTTCATCCGGTCGAGCACCTGGTCGGCGGTGGGCGCGTACATCTCGTCCACGATCCGGCCGTCGGCCAGGAAGATCACGCGGTCCGCGTACGAGGCGGCCACCGGGTCGTGCGTGACCATCACGATGGTCTGGCCGAGCTCGTCCACCGAGCGGCGCAGGAAGCCGAGGACCTCGGCGCCGGCCCGGGAGTCCAGGTTTCCGGTGGGCTCGTCGCCGAAGATGATCTGCGGGCGGGCCGCGAGGGCGCGGGCGACGGCCACGCGCTGCTGCTGCCCGCCGGAGAGTTCGGTCGGGCGGTGCTTGAGGCGCCCGGCGAGACCGACGGTCTCGACGACCCGGTTCAGCCACTCCGCGTCGGGCTTGCGGCCCGCGATGTCCATGGGGAGCGTGATGTTCTCCAGGGCGTTGAGCGTGGGCAGCAGGTTGAAGGCCTGGAAGATGAAGCCGATCCGGTCGCGGCGCAGCTGCGTGAGCTTCTTGTCCTTCAGCCCGGTGATCTCGGTGTCGTCCAGGTGGATCTGCCCGCTGGTCACCGTGTCGAGCCCGGCGAGGCAGTGCATCAGCGTGGACTTGCCGGAGCCGGAGGGGCCCATGATCGCCGTGAACTGGCCGCGCTTGATGTCCACGTCGACCTCGTCGAGGGCGACCACGCGGGTCTCCCCGGCGCCGTAGGCCTTGACGACCTTGCGCGCCCGGGCCGCGACGGCTTCATGCCCTCCAGTACCCCCGTGCCTGGTTTCGGTCATAGCCGTTGTCACGGTGCTTCCCCTCGTTGATTCGCCGCTTGCGCTGTCGCGCACATGGCCGGTTTCCGCTGTCTTGCCGTCGTGAAGTCTGCGGGGCGGAGGCCTCCGGCGCCCTGGTGCCCATCGCCGTATCCACCGGGGGGTTAACCCCACCCCTGCCCGTAGGAACCAGTTAAGGACCTCGCCGCGCCGTCCTCCTCCTCCGCCGGGACGAATGACCCCTGGGCCCTTGTGAGGAGCAACCCCTAGGGGTTCTGCATCCTTTGGCGGACCACGTCTGGGGGCTACCGGGGGGATACCGCCGGATACCCCGTGATGAGAAGGTGTTCCCCGCGGATACATGCACGGTGAAAGGATCTCGGTGGGCGCAGAGGAGAGCACGGGCGAGCGCACCGGCGCCGAGGCGGGGGCCGACGCGGGCGCCGACGCTGCGGCGCCGGGCGCGCGGACGCCCCGTACCGCCCTGGTCAGCGCCCTCATGCTGGCGATGGCGCTCGTCGCCCTCGACAGCTCCGTCGTCTCCACCGCCGTCCCCCAGATCGTCGGCGACCTCGGCGGCTTCTCCGTCTTCTCCTGGCTCTTCGCGGGCTACCTGCTCGCCGTCACCGTCACGCTCCCCGTCTACGGCAAGCTCTCCGACACCTTCGGCCGCAAGCCCGTGCTCCTCTTCGGCACAGCCCTGTTCGTCGTCGGCTCGCTGCTGTGCGCGCTCGCCTGGAACATGGCCGCCCTCATAGCCTTCCGCCTCGTCCAGGGGCTGGGCGGCGGCGCCCTCCAGGGCACCGTGCAGACCCTGGCCGCCGACCTCTACCCGCTCAAGGACCGCCCGAGGATCCAGGCCCGGATGTCCTCGGTCTGGGCCGCCTCCGCGGTGGCCGGCCCAGCGCTCGGCGGGCTCATCGCCTCGTACGCCGACTGGCGCTGGATCTTCCTGATCAACCTGCCGCTCGGCGGCCTGGCCCTGTGGATGCTGGCCCGCCACCTCGTCGAACCCGTCCGCTCCGCCGGGCGCCGCGGACCGATCGACTGGGCGGGCGCCCTCGGCGTCTTCGCCTGCGGCGGACTGCTGCTCTTCGCCCTCGTCCAGGGCGGGGTCGCCTGGCCCTGGCTGTCCGCGCCCTCCCTCGGGCTGCTGGGCGCGAGCGCGCTGCTGGCCGCCGTGGTCGTCCGGATCGAGCGCCGGGCCGCCGAGCCGGTCATCCCGGGGTGGGTCTGGCGCCGGCGCACCATCGCCGCCGTGAACCTCGCCCTCGGCGCGCTCGGGGTGCTCATGATCGCCCCGATGGTGTTCGTCCCCACGTACGCCCAGTCCGTGCTCGGCCTCGGGGCCGTCAGCGCCGGGCTCGTCATGTCCGCGATGACCCTCACCTGGCCGGTGTCCGCCGCCTTCAGCCAGCACGTCTACCGGCGCATCGGCTTCCGCAACTCCGCCGCCGTCGGGATCTCGCTGGCCGCCGTGATCCTGTTCTCGTTCACGCTGCTCCCGTATCCCGCCCGGCCCTGGCAGCCCACGCTGATCATGCTGCTGCTGGGCGCGGCCCTCGGCCTCTTCCAACTGCCGCTGATCGTCGGGGTCCAGTCCACCGTGGGCTGGGCCGAGCGGGGCACGACGACGGCCTCCGTGCTGTTCTGCCGCCAGGTCGGCCAGAGCATCGGGGCCGCGCTGCTCGGGGCCGTCGCCAACGCGACGATCGCCGCCCGGCTGGCGCACGCCCCGATGCCGGGGCTGCCGGACCACCTCGACGACGTGTCCACGGCCCTCGGCCGGCCGGAACTGCTCCCGCAGGCCGCCGCCGACTACCTGCGCCGTGCGGTGGCCGCCGCCGTCGACCACGTCTTCCTCGGCGCGGGTGCCGCGGCCGTGGCGGCGCTGCTCGTCCTGCTCTTCGTGGCACCGCGGCGGTTCCCGATCCTGGAGGAGCACCAGGAGCAGAAGCGGGCCGACGCGTAGGCCTCGTCCTCCGGATCAGGCCGGCCCCCGCTTGTCATGACCCCGGTCAACGGAGTAGACCTCGGAGTCCTGCATCCGAGATCCGTTCCGGGGGGACGCGATGGCTTCCGCACTTTTCGCACTGGCGTTACTGGCAGCGCTGGCCGGGCCGATCTGCCTGCGGCTGCGCCGCCACCCGGGCTTCGTCACCGGCCGCGACGGCCGCCTGTCCACCTCCACCACCCTGGCCCTGGCCTGGACGGTGATCCTGGTCTGGCTGCTGCTCGCGATCCTCGCGTACGGGCTCACGGCGGGCGGCGGCGCCGGCTGGTTCGGCGGGGAGCACGGCCCGCTGTCCTCCCTGACCACGGTGTACCTGCCGCTGCTCGGCGGCCCGTACGTGGCGATGATCGCGGCGAAGACGGTCGTCGGGATCCGCGTCGAGAACGGCAGCATGGCCAAACCCGCCCCGAAGCCCACGGTTTCCGGGCAGCGACCGCTGCGCGAGCTCATCGCGAACGACAGCGGGCGCACCGACCTCGTCGACCTGCAGTACGTGGCGCTCAGCGCGGTCACCATGCTGTACGTGGTGCTGTTCTTCCTCTCCGACGTGGGCGGCGGACTCCCCCGCCTCCCCGCCGAGATCTGGGCGCTGACGGGCGCCCCGGCCGGGGCCTACCTGGTCAACAAGATGGCCACGCGCGCGAATCCGGTGATCACGGGGGTGACGGTCACGGGCACCGCGCTGGCCGTGGAGGGCGGCGGCTTCGGCCCGGAGGCCCGGGTGGAGCTCGACTCCACCGCGCTGGCGACCGGGTACGACCCGGCGACGGGCACCCTGACCGCGCAGCTCCCGGCCGCCGGCGTACCCGCCGCGTTCACCGTGGTGGTCACTTCCCGCGGCCTGCGCAGCGACCCGTACCGGCACGCGCCGACGCCGGTCCCGGCTCCCGCCGCGGACCAGACCCGACAGCCGGCGGGCCAATAGGGAGCTGCGGGGGCTACGGGAGCTTCGCGAGGAACCCCTCGATCAGCGGGACGATCTCCCCGAGGTGCGTCTCCAGCGCGAAGTGCCCCGCCCCGTCGATGACGTGCACCTCGGCGTCCGGCGCGTCCCGCAGGTACGCCTTCGCCCCCGCCGGGATGAAGAACGGGTCCCCCGCGCCCCAGACGACCAGGACGGGCACCCCGGAGGCGCGCAGCCAGGCCTGCCAGGCCGGGTACCGGGCGAAGTTCGAGGAGTAGTCGAAGGCCAGGTCGGCCTGCGCCCGGGCGCGCCCCGGCAGCCCGACGTAGTACACGTCGAGCGTCCGCCCGTCCGGGGAGACCAGGCCGGGGTCGGCCACCCCGGCCTCGTACTGGAAGCGGATGCCCTCCGGGCTGAACAGGGCGCGCACCTTCTCCTCGTCGCCCGGCACCTCCCGCCGGTGTCCGGCGAACTCGCGGGCCGCCTCGGAGAGCCCCTCCTCGTACGCGTTGCCGTTCTGCACGATCAGGCCGGTCACCCGCCCGGGCCGCCGTGCGGCGAGCCGCAGCCCGACGGGGGCGCCGTAGTCGAAGACGTACAGCGCGAAGCGGTCCAGCCCGAGGACGTCGGTGAAGCCCTCCACGACGTCGGCGAGCCGGTCGAAGGTGTACGTGAACCCGTCCGGGGCCTCGGTGCGGCCGAAGCCGGGGAGGTCGGGGGCGATCAGTCGGTACCGGGTGTCGCCGAGGGCGTCCATCAGCCGGGCGAACTGGTGCGAGGAGGTGGGGAATCCGTGCAGGAGCAGCAGGACCGGGCCGTCGGCCGGGCCGCTCTCGCGGTAGGCGACGCGGACCCCGTGCACGTCGGCGGTGCGGTGGTGAACGAGCAGCATCACATGCCTCCAATGGCCTTGTTCCCATTAGTCTCACTCCGGATCTCTAACGGGTCAAGTGCTTCGCGTAGCATTAGAGCCATGACCTCGACCCCGCCGTTCCCGCTCACGGGCGAGCCCCTGGCCCTGGACCTCCTCAACACCCGGCCCGCGGGCGCGGGCGACCTGATCGCCGGCCCTGAGGGGCTCGCGGCCTGGCTGGCCGTCCAGGAGGGCAGGCTCGGGCCGGTCGGGAAGATCGGGAAGGTCGGCCCGGCGGAGGTGGCGGCCGTGCACGCCGTACGGGAGGCGGCCGGCGCCGCGCTCGCGGCCGCCCGGAGCGGCGAGCGGCCCCCGGCGGAAGCCCTGCGCACGCTGAACGAGGCCGCGGCGGCCGCCCCGGCCCACCGGGAGCTCACCTGGACCCCGGAAACCGGCCTGGCGGCGGCCCCGCACCGTACGGGCAGCCCGGCCCGGCGGCTCGCGGCGGAACTGGCCGACGCCGCGGCCGGACTCCTGACGGACCCGCGGGTGCGCGACGTACGGGAGTGCGAGGGCGCGGACTGCGTCCTGCTGTTCCTCCCCGCACACCCCAGGCGCCGCTGGTGCGTGGCCTCGACCTGCGGCAACCGCGCCCGCGTCGCCCGCTACTACGCCCGCCACAAGCCCTGACGGACGGGCGGGGACACCCCTAGGTCGTGGCGCGGCCCGTCAGGGCCGCCAGGCTGGAGCGGACGTGGTTCATGTGCGCCCGCATCTCGTCCTGCGCCTCCCCGTGCTCGCGCAGGATCCGCTCCGTCTCCCGGCCCGTGCGCTCCTCCTGCACCCGCGCCTCGGCCAGCAGTTCGGCCGCCCGCGCCTGCGCGTCCTCCTGCCCGTGCCGCGCCGACTCCTCCGCCTCCGCGTACCCGCGGCGCGCCTCCGCCAGCCGGACCTCGGCGTACCGCTCCAGCTCCGCGTGCCGGGCCTCCAGATCGGCCTCCCGGGCCGCCAGCTCCCGCTCCGCCGCGTCCCACCGCTCCACGTGCTCCTGCTCGCGGTCCGCCAGCAGCGCGTCCGAGCGGCGCCGCACGTCCGTCAGCGCCGCCTGCGCCTGCGCCCGCCACTGGGCCGCTTCGTCCCTGGCCTCCGCCCGGACCGCGTCCGCCTCCCGCCCCGCCCGCAGCAGCCCCTGCCCCGCCCGGACCTCCGTCTGCTCGCGCACCGCTTCCGCGTCCTGCCGCGCCAGCTCCGCCACCCGGTCCGCGTACGCCTCGGCCGCGCCCGTCGCGTCCACCGCGTCCGCCCGCGCGTCCCTGCGTACGCTGTCCGCCTCTTCCTCCACCAGCAGCAGGATCCGCCGCGCCCGCTCGCTCAGCTCGTCGTACGTCTGCGGAGCCAGCGCGGCCACGGCCTCGCGCAGCCGCTCCGCCTCCGCCTCCATCCGCTTCGCCAGGACCGTCAGCCGCGCCACCCGCTCCCACGCCTCGTCCCGGCTGGCGGAGAGCCGGGCGAGGTACCGGTCGACTTCATCCGCGCGGTAGCCGCGACCTCGCACGGTCGCGAAACCCGGTCCGTGAGGTGACATGGGTGCAGTCATCCTGGAAGCGCCTCTCTCGGGGGGATTCCTGTCAAGGATGCGCCATTTGCGGCCAGAAGCCGGAATGGCCGGGCCGGGACCCCCGACGAGGGTCCCGGCCCGGCCATGCGCCCGATCATCCGATCAGAGCAACCCGTCCCACATCTGCTCCAGCAGCACCGACCACCAGCTCTCCGGCGACGCCAGGGCCGCACTGTCCAGCCCCGCCAGATTCGTCTGGAAATCGACGGTCCAGCGCCCCGCCTGCTCCGGCGTCAGATGCTGGCGCAGCCGCCACATGTGACCGAGCATCGCCAGCGAGCGGGCGAACTGCGGCAGGCTCGAATTCACGAACTGCGGCGGCACCGGAGCACCGCCCGGACCGGCCTCCACCGGAACCGCCACTATGTGCGCCGTCCCGTACTGGACGCACAGCGCCTTGCCGAAGTCGCTGCCGACCACCAGGTACGAGCCCGCGTCGGATGCCGGCTGCACCTGCCGCTGCGCCGCCAGCTCCGCCAGCGTCGGCACCGGCTGACCCGGCACCGCCTGCGCCCAGAAGAACGGCCCGAAGTCCGTCGGCAGACCCGCCCACACCAGGGTCTGCGCCACGATCTCCGGCACACCCTGGCGCGACACCGCACGCTGGTCGAAGCGGAACACACCCTGCGGGCCGAAGGCCCCGGCCAGCTCCGCGCCGATGGCATCCAGCGGAATCGCCGGCTGCAGCGGCACCTGCTGCACCGGCACCCGGACCGGCGCGGGACGCGCCGGGCCGTCCGCCACCTGGTGCAGCTCACCCTGATGGGTCAGCAGATGCCGCATGCCCTGCTGACGGCCCGCGTGGTCCTTGCCGTACGGGGCCACGCTCGTGATCCGGACCTGCGGCCAGGTCTCCCGGATCATCCGGGCGCAGTAACCGCCGGGCAGCTCACAGGACTCCAGCTCGGTGTGCAGCTCCAGCACCTGCTGCGGCGGCACGTTCATCGCGCGCAGCTCGTACAGGATCTGCCACTCGGGGTGCGGGGTACCGGGCGCGGAGCGCCGGATGAGCTGCTGCTCGGAGCCGTCCGGGGCGCGGTAGCGGAGCACGGCCTGGTAGCCCGGGCCGACCGTGGGCGCACCGGTGGGCGCCGCAGGCTGCGCGGCGGGACCGGGACCGGCCTGCGGCTGCCCGGGCGGGCCGGGAGGTGCGGGCGGCTGACCCGTGACGGCCGGACCGGCCAGCATCGTCGCGGCGTGGTCGAGCCCGCCCCCGGGCGCGCCGGGAGCCCCCGGCGGACCGGGCGGCTGCGGTACGCCGGGACCCGCGAGCATCGTGGCGGCCTGGTGGGCGGAGCCGCCGGGAGCCCCGGGCGGACCGGGAGGGGCCGGCGGCTGACCCGCACCCGGAGCACCCGGCGGACCGGGAGGAGCCGGCGGCTGACCCGTCACGGCCGGACC
>NZ_JBIASZ010000015.1:0-113126 GCF_042891345.1 Streptomyces sp. NPDC001903 | reverse complement strand
GGACCCGCCAACATCGTCGCCGCATGATCCAGCCCACGCCCCAGCGAACCCGGAGCACCCGGCGGACCAGGAGGAGCCGGCGGCTGACCCGCACCCGGCGGACCGGGAGGAGCCGACGGCTGACCACCCGTCACGGCCGGACCCGCCAACATCGTCGCCGCATGATCCAGCCCACGCCCCAGCGAACCCGGAGCACCCGGCGGACCAGGAGGAGCCGGCGGCTGACCCGCACCCGGAGCACCCGGCGGACCGGGAGGAGCCGGCGGCTGACCACCCGTCACGGCCGGACCCGCCAACATCGTCGCGGCATGGTCGAGCCCGGGCCCGGGCGCACCCGGCGGGCCGGGCGGCGTCACCGGGGCCGCGCCCGGCCGGGAGACCTGGGCCTTGCTCGTCGGCGCGTCGGCGATCGACCCGGAATCCGAGCCGCCGCCCGCTTCCGGCCCGAGGTCCAGCGCGGGCGCGATCGCGGTCTTCGGGAGCCGGCTGCCCCCGGGAATCAGTGCCGTCTTGGCCTCCGACGCCCCGCCGGCCGGCGGAGCCATGTCCTCCAGGTCCGAGCCGGACAGCGGCGGCGCGAACACCGTCGCGGGCAGCGGCACGGACACGTCGTCGGCGCCGGGGTTCACATCGGTCCCGGCCCACGGCGTGGCCCCGGCCGGCACCCCGTCGTTCGCGGTCGGCTCGTACGGCACCTCGCGGCGCAGCGGAACCGCCTCCACCGGCTCGGGCGCCGGAGCGGCAGGCTCCGGAGCCGAAGCGGGCGCAACGGGCGCGGGCGCGGCGGCCACGGGCTCCGCGGGAAGCGGCGTCGGAGTCCGCGCAGGCGTGGGCGCCGCCGGAATACCCGCCCGGTCCGCCGCCTCCTGCAGCCACTCCGGCGGACTCAGCATGAACGAGGTCTGCTCCGAGTCGATCCGCGGCGCCGGCACCGAGGCCTCCGCCACCGGCGCGGCCGCGGCCCCGTACTCCTCCTCGTACCGGCGGATCACCTCACCCACCGGCAGTCCGGGCCACAGCGTCACCTCACCGCTGTCCCGCGCGATGACCAGCCGCTGCCGGCCGCCACCGGACACCGGACCGGCCGCGCGGTCCTCCGCCCACACCACGAACCCGAGTCCGAACTCCCGTACGCGCACCTCCCGGTGCTGGTACGCGGGCACGTCACCGTTGATCCATTCCTCGGCGCGCTCCTGCGCCTGCGCAAACGTCACCATCGCGCCGTCACCCCTCCACCGGTGCCGCGCCCGACACGGGAACCGAGCGTGCGAATCCGCCGTCCACCATCAGACCGGCCACCGTTTCCAACTCAGGCGGATTGCCCGCCAACCGCTCCAGAAAGGCATCGAAATCGGCACCGCACGGCAGCAACAGACGCTCCACGCGCTCCTGCACCGACCAGCCGTCCTGGTCGCGGGCGTCGTCGTACGGGGAGAACCAGACCGAGCCGATCGCCTCGCCCTTCACCTTCACCGCGAGCAGACCGCCCTGGACGAAGGCCACGCACAGGTAGTCCTTCGTCAGGTGGTCCCGCAGGCACTTGTTGACGTACACGAGGTCGTTGACCGCCGCCTCCTCACGCACCGTGAAGAAGGGCTGGTCCACCAGCAGACCGAGGTCCACGTCCAGCCCGGCGCCCACCGGCGCGCAACCGCCCGCCGCCTTCAGGAAGGCGCGGTACGCCTCCGGCAGCCGGTAGCCGAGGTCCTCCTCGACGCCCTGCACGGCCTCCTCGGAGACGGACACCACCGTCTTCGGCAGCCCCAGGTGCACCGGACGCAGCTCCTGCAACGGCCGCGTCCCGCGCTTGCCGTGGTCGACCGGGGCCGTCGCCAGTCCCGCGTGGTGCCGCAGCAGTGCCTTCACCTCGACCGGGACCAGCTCCATGCGCCGCGTCCGCGCCACGTGGTGCCAGGTCCAGCCGTGCGGGGTCGCCACCGGTCCGACGGTGTCCCACAGCGCATGGCCCGCCGCGTGCATCGCCGCGTTCGCGGACACGCAGTCCGTCAGCCGCAGCTCGTCCACGCCGAAACCCTCCGGAGGCTCGGCGATCTCCACCGCCGCGCGCGCGTACGGGGAGAAGTCGGGATGTCCGGCCGCGTCCATCCGTACCCCGTGGGGATGCCGAGCGGCCCGGACCGGGTCCGGGAAATGCACGACCTGCCCGGAGTACGCGGCGTTGGGTGGCGCGGCCTGCTGCCCGAGCCGACCTGTCGTCATGGCGGTAGCCCCCTGCTGGATCTGGCTGGTTCACCACAGCCTATGTGGTCGGGCAAGAGCGTCACCCGCCCGCGACCCCCGCACCCGCGCGAGGGCCAGGAACATCCGAATTGATACGAATATTCGACCCCGCTTCCACACGACAGGGGACATTTGACAGGCTGTCCCCTCAGCACGGGGGCGTGCGCGACAGCGGCCACCACCGCCGCCACGGGAGGGAAGACGCGACCATGCAGAACACGGCGACACGCACGGACACGGCCGACGGCGCCTCGGGGCCGGGCGAACAGGGCGACCCGGCGGCCGGACACCCGACCGGGGGAACCCCCGCGGCCGGAGACCCCCGCCTGCGCTGGAGCAGCACCGACGGCCGGCCCGCCGCACCCGTCCTGCGCTTCCGCCGCGACGGCATCCTGCCCACCGTCGCCGCCGCCCTCTCCGTACGCGGCGAGACCCTCACCGGCACCGCCGGCAAGGCCGACCAGCCACCCGCCCTGCACCCGCTCGTCCAGGACTTCCTCGACACCCTCACCAGCGGCCAGCGGGAACGCTTCACCGGCCGGTGCCCCGAGGCGATCCTGCTCTCCCGCCACCTCACCGCCGTGGAGGGCGCCCGCAGCAGGCGCGCCTCCCGCAAGCCCCTCACCGCGGGCGAGGCACGCCGCGCCCTGAAACACTCCAAGATCACCGCACGTCGCATCCGCGAGGACGGCGACCCGCTCCACGGCAGTTACGCACCTCCCTGCCGCTCCTGCGAAGCCCTCCTCGCCCACTTCGGCGTACGCGCCGTCGACCTCACCCCCGCGTCAGAGAAGGCCTGACCTCCGCCACCATGACCACCTCCTCCGCCTCCTACGACCGCTCCTCGGCCACCCGCTTCCCGGCCGCCGTGGACACCGCCCTGCGCTCCGCCGGCTGGGAGCCCGGCCGCTGGGACATCAAGCAGGCCGAGTTCTGGGCCGACGCGCTGCGCGACCACACCACCCCGGCCGGCCACCGGCACACGGTCTTCCCGGCCGCGGTCGAAGCCTGGGCCGAATTCGGCGGGCTCCACGTCACCGCGCCCGGCACGGGCCGCCAGATAGCCCCCGCCCCCGTCCGACTCGACCCCCTCACGGGCCTCCACCTCGCCCGCACCTTCGCCGACCTCGGCCGCGCCCTGTCCACCGAGCTCTGCCCCCTCGGCGTCGACGCCGACGCCGGCTCGCACCTCGCCATCGACCGCGAGGGCCGCGTGTACGGCATCGACCACACCGGCGACTGGTACCTGGGCGGCGCCGTGGACGAAGCCCTCACCCTCCTCCTCACCGGCCTCCAGCCCACCCGCCTCACCACGGCTCCGTAGGGGCGCCCGGCCGGCACGCACCCGCGGCGGGCCCGGGCCCGCCGGGGCCGGGCCGGCCTACGCTCCCCGCGCAGCGCGCGGCAGGACCGCCGAGACCTTGAAGCCGCCCTCGTCGGTCGGGCCGGACACGAAGACGCCGCCCAGGCCGAGCACCCGCTCGCGCATGCCGACCAGCCCGTTCCCCCCGCTCGGCAGGCCCGGCTGGACCACGTCCGCCCCGCACGGCCCGTTCTCCACCTGCATGGCCACCTCGCCCTCCCGGTGGGCCAGCCGCACCACCACCCGCGCACCCGGCGCGTGTTTGTGGCAGTTCGTCAGCGCCTCCTGCACCACCCGGTACGCCGTCTGCTCCACCTCCGCCGGATACCCCGCCCCCGCGCCCCGGACGTCCAGCTCCACGGCCATCCCCGCCGCGCGCGACTGCCCGACGAGCGCCTCCAGCTCACCCAGCGACGGCCCGGGCCCGTCCTCGAAGCTCCCCACCAGCGCGGCCACCGGCACCACCGCGGCAGAAGCGGCGGCAGGGGTCCGCTTCGGCGACTCCGCCGCCCGCAGCACCCCCAGCATCTCCCGCAGCTCCGTCAACGCCTGCCGGCCCATGTCCCCCACGAGCGCGGCGTTCTTCGCCGCCCGCTCCGGGTCCTTGGCCGCCACCGCCTCCAGCGCCGCCGCGTGCACCACCATCAGCGACACCCGGTGCGCCACCACGTCGTGCATCTCGCGCGCGATCCGCGTCCGCTCCTCCGTACGGGCCCACTCGGCCCGCTCCTCCGCCCGGTCCGCGAGCAGCGACAGCTCCCGCTCCAGCGAATCCGCCCGCTCCTGCAGGCTCTCCATCAGCCGCCGCCGCGCCCCTATGTACAGGCCCAGCAGCACCGGGGGCACGGTCAGCGCCACCGCCACGAACACGGACAGCACGATGACGAGCGACTGCGAGGCCCCCTGGTCCCCGCTGGTCCGCACGTACATCACCACGAAGGTCGCCGCGAGCGACATCGAGGCCAGCGTCGCGGTGATCCGCCGGGGCACCTCGCAGGCGGCGAGCGTGTACAGCCCGACCACCCCGAGCAGGAAGCCCATCGCGGCCGGCGACACGGCGATCCCGACCAGCACCACGGCGATCGGCCAGCGCCGCCGCAGTACGAGCGTGGACCCCACGAGCAGCCCGAACAGCACCCCGACCGGCACCGGAAGCCCGGCCTCGTGCGCGAAGGGAACCCCCTCGACGGCGCACTCGACGGCCGACACGGCCGCCAGCCCCACATCGAGCACGGCCCCCCGCGGCCGCTCCCACCACCACGGCCCGTCGCGCTCGGCCCCGCCCTGCTCTTCCCCCGTACCGGTCATGCCGTCCAGCGTACGCAGCGCCCCCGGCGCGCAGGCGAACCGAATTCCGGCAGACCGAACGCGACACAAAGCGCTGATCTTTACCGTCGCATCGAGGGGTGGTGGTGCGGCATAGTAGGTGCCGTCGACTCGACCAACGCGACATAATGTCTGGTTTAGTCGGAAATAATCCCCTGTGGTGTAATTGGCAGCACTGAGGCTTTTGGTGCCTTATGTCCGGGTTCGAGTCCTGGCGGGGGAGCTCATGCGCACGCGGGTCCTGACCGGTCGGTCGGGACCCGGCTTCGTTTCCGGGGGGCGGCCCCCCGGTATCCTTCACGGGTCCACCACCCGAAGCCGAAGGGCACACCCGTGAGCGCCAACCGCCCGGCAGCCGTCGTCGTACTCGCAGCGGGTGAAGGCACCCGCATGAAGTCGGCCACTCCCAAG
The DNA here is from genome assembly GCF_042891345.1 of Streptomyces sp. NPDC001903. NCBI lineage: Bacteria > Bacillati > Actinomycetota > Actinomycetes > Kitasatosporales > Streptomycetaceae > Streptomyces > Streptomyces sp. NPDC001903. Next base: position 107,785 of record NZ_JBIASZ010000015.1, on the reverse strand, counting down.
GTTCTGCACGAGATCTGCGGGCGCTCGCTCGTGGGCCACGTCGTCGCCGCCTCGCGCGAGCTGGACCCCGAACACCTCGTGGTCGTCGTCGGCCACGCCCGCGAGCAGGTCACCGCGCACCTCGCCGGCATCGACGCCGGCGTCCGCACCGCCGTGCAGTACGAGCAGAACGGCACCGGACACGCCGTCCGCATGGCCCTCGAAGAGCTCGGCGGCCAGCAGAGCGGCACCGTGGTCGTCGTCTGCGGCGACACCCCCCTGCTGACCGGCGAGACCCTCGCGCAGCTCGCGCGGACGCACGAGTCCGACGGCAACGCCGTCACCGTGCTCACCGCCGAGGTGCCGGACTCCACCGGCTACGGCCGGATCATCCGCGGCGCGGACGGCGCCGTCACCGCCATCGTCGAGCACAAGGACGCCACCGACTCCCAGCGCGCGATCCGGGAGATCAACTCCGGGGTCTTCGCCTTCGACGGCGCCCTCCTCGCGGACGCGCTCGGCAAGGTGCGCACGGACAACAGCCAGGGCGAGGAGTACCTCACCGACGTGCTCGGCATCCTGCGCGAGGCCGGCCACCGCGTCGGCGCGGCCGTCGGCGGCGACCACCGCCAGATCCTCGGGATCAACAACCGCGTCCAGCTCGCCGAGGCCCGCGCGCTGCTCAACGCCCGCCTCCTGGAGCGGGCGATGCTCGCCGGCGTGACGGTCGTCGACCCCGCGAGCACGTTCGTGGACGTGACGGTGACCTTCGGGCAGGACGCGCTGATCCACCCCGGTACGCAGCTGCTCGGCGCGACGCACGTCGCCGAGGGCGCCGAGGTCGGTCCGAACACGCGGCTCAAGGACACGCAGGTGGGCCCGCGGGCGCGCGTGGACAACACGGTGGCGGACACGGCGGTCATCGGCGAGGCGGCGTCCGTCGGCCCGTACGCGTACCTGCGTCCGGGCACGAACCTGGGCCTGAAGGCCAAGGCCGGCACGTACGTGGAGATGAAGAACGCGACGATCGGCGAGGGCACGAAGGTGCCGCACCTGTCGTACGTGGGCGACGCGACGATCGGCGAGTACACGAACATCGGCGCGGCGAGCGTGTTCGTGAACTACGACGGCGAACACAAGCACCACACCACCGTCGGCTCACACTGCAAGACGGGTTCGGACAACATGTTTGTGGCGCCCGTCACGATCGGGGACGGCGCCTACACGGCGGCCGGCTCGGTGATCACGAAGGACGTCCCGGCGGGCGCGCTGGCCGTGGCCCGCGGTCAGCAGCGCAATATCGAGGGCTGGGTGGCCCGCAAGCGTCCGGGAAGCGCCGCGGCGACGGCGGCCCAGTCGGCGGCCTCGGAGGATTCCGACCCCCGCTGAGGCCTCGTTGAGGTGAACTGACCGGAAACAGGTAGGCCCGGCAGGGCGTACCGTGATAGGTGCACGCAATTCGGCTGGCTCACCGTGTGCGGGACGGACGCACACGGGGGCGAGCAGCTTTCAACACGTCTGAGGAGACTGTGCTGTGACCGGGATCAAGACGACCGGCGAGAAGAAGCTGATGCTCTTCTCCGGCCGCGCCCACCCCGAGCTGGCCGAGGAGGTTGCGCATCAGCTGGGCGTTGCCCTCGTGCCGACCAAGGCTTTCGACTTCGCGAACGGTGAGATCTACGTCCGCTTCCAGGAGTCGGCTCGTGGCGCGGACTGCTTCCTGATCCAGAGCCACACGGCTCCGATCAACAAGTGGATCATGGAGCAGCTGATCATGATCGACGCGCTGAAGCGCGCGTCGGCTCGCTCCATCACCGTGATCATCCCCTCCTACGGGTACGCCCGCCAGGACAAGAAGCACAAGGGCCGCGAGCCGATCTCGGCCCGCCTGGTCGCCGACCTGCTGAAGACCGCGGGTGCGGACCGCATCCTCACGGTCGACCTGCACACGGACCAGATCCAGGGCTTCTTCGACGGCCCGGTGGACCACCTGTCGGCGCTGCCGGTCCTCGCGGACTACGTGGGCGCGAAGGTGGACCGCTCGAAGCTGACGATCGTCTCCCCCGACGCCGGCCGCGTGCGCGTCGCCGACCGCTGGTGCGACCGCCTGGACGCGCCGCTGGCGATCGTGCACAAGCGCCGCGACAAGGACGTCGCCAACCAGGTGACGGTCCACGAGGTCGTCGGCGAGGTCCGCGGCCGCGTCTGCGTCCTGGTCGACGACATGATCGACACGGGTGGCACGATCTGCGCCGCCGCCGACGCGCTCTTCGCGCACGGCGCGGAGGACGTCATCGTGACGGCCACGCACGGCATCCTGTCGGGGCCGGCGGCGGACCGCCTGAAGAACTCGAAGGTCAGCGAGTTCATCTTCACGAACACCCTGCCGGACCCGTCCGACCTGGAGCTCGACAAGATCACGGTCCTGTCGATCGCCCCGATGGTCGCGCGCGCGGTGCGCGAGGTCTTCGAGGACGGCTCGGTCACCAGCCTGTTCGAAGAGCAGCAGTAACCGGTAGCGCAGAGATCCTTTTGGGTGCGGCCTCCGCGCCGGGTAGACTCTACGAGTTGCTCGGCGAGGGAGGCCGCACCTTTTTCGGTGTCGGTGCTCCGTTATCGACGCGCTCTTCGTAGCAGGCCGTTCAGGCCGGGTGACCATCGTCCAATTCCGTCACCCCACGAGGAGTGAGCATGTCCGAGGTCAAGCTTTCCGCCGAGCTCCGCACCACCTTCGGCAAGGGCTCTGCCCGCCAGGCCCGTCGCGACGCCCTGGTTCCCGGTGTCATCTACGGTCACGGCAACGACCCGAAGCACGTCAACGTCGAGGGCCACGGCCTGGCGCTGGCGCTGCGTACCCCCAACGTCCTGATCTCCCTGGACATCGCGGGCGACGGCACCGAGCTGGTCATCCCGAAGGCCGTTCAGAAGCACCCGCTGAAGCGCTCGATCTCCCACGTCGACTTCCTGATCGTCAAGAAGGGCGAGAAGGTCACCGTCGAGGTCGCCGTTGTCACCGAGGGCGACCTGGCCCCCGGCAACAACATGCTGGAGACCCTCCTCAACACCATCACGGTCGAGGCCGAGGCCACCCACATCCCGACCGAGGTCACCGTCTCCATCGCGGGCCTCGAGGCCGGTGCCTCCATCCACGCCAAGGACCTGGTCCTGCCGGCCGGCACCACGCTGGCCGTCGACGGCGAGACCGCCGTCCTGCAGGTCGTCGCCCCGCAGGCCGAGGAGCCGGCCGCCGACGCCGCCACCGAGGGCGAAGAGGCCTGAGCCTCGGCTCTCCCCCTCAGCACTTGCTGATCGACCGCCGTCCGGCTCCACTGGGAGCGGGACGGCGGTCGTCCTCGTTAAGGAGCATGGATGTCGGACGACGCGGCGCCGTGGCTGATCGTCGGCCTCGGTAACCCCGGTGCGGAGTACGCGGGCAACCGCCACAACATCGGGTTCATGGTGGTGGACCTGCTCGCCGAGCGGATGCGCGGGAAGTTCAAGGCGCACAAGGCGCGGGCGCAGGTGGTCGAGGGCCGCATGGGCCCGCCGGGACCGGCGAACCGCCGGGTGGTGCTGGCGAAGCCCATGTCGTTCATGAACCTGTCGGGCGGGCCGGTGACGGCGCTGCGCGATTTCTACAAGGTGCCGCTGGACCGGATCGTGGCGATCCACGACGAACTGGACATCGACTACCCGACGCTGCGGCTGAAGCTGGGCGGCGGGGACAACGGGCACAACGGCCTGAAGTCGATGACGAAGTCGATGGGGCCGGAGTACCACCGGGTGCGGTGCGGCATCGGCCGCCCGCCGGGCCGTATGCAGGTCGCGGACTTCGTGCTGAAGGACTTCTCCTCGACGGAGCGCAAGGAGCTGGACTGGTTCGTGGACCGGGCCGCCGACTCCGTGGAGTGCCTGATCGCGGAGGGTCTGGAGCGCGCCCAGTCCGCCTACAACTCCTGACGGACACGGCACAAAACAAAGGGGAAGCCCCCGCACCGGCCGGTGCGGGGGCTTTTCCGTGTTCCGGGCCGGTACGGGCCCCGAGTGCGCTCAGCCGGTGTTGCGCAGGCCCGCCGCCACGCCGTTGACGGTCAGGAGCAGGGCCCGGGCCAGCAGCGGGTCCGGTTCTTCGCCGCGGGCGGCGGCCGCGCGCTGGCGGGCCAGCAGGGACACCTGGAGGTAGGAGATCGGGTCCAGGTAGGCGTCGCGGACGGCGAAGGTCTGCTGGAGGACCGGGTTGGAGTCCAGGAGCTTCTGGCCGCCGGTGATGCGCAGGACCTCGCGGACGGTGAGCTCGTGTTCGGCCTCGATGCGGGCGAAGACGTGCTTGAGGTCCTCCGGGACGAGGGTGTCGACGTAGTGCCGGGCGATCCGCAGGTCGGTCTTGGCCAGCGTCATCTCGACGTTGGACAGGAAGTTGCGGAAGAAGTGCCAGCGCGCGCCCATCTCGGCGAGCGCGGATTCGCCGCCCGCCTCGCGCAGGGCCTTCAGGCCCGAGCCGACTCCGTACCAGCCGGGGACGATCTGGCGGGACTGCGTCCAGCCGAAGACCCACGGGATGGCGCGCAGGCCGTCGAGGCCGGCGCCGGAGTCGGGGCGCCGCGAGGGGCGGGAGCCCAGGTGGAGGTCGGCGAGCTGGTCGACGGGGGTGGCGGCGAAGAAGTACGCCGGCAGGTCCGGGTCCTCGACGAGCTCCCGGTACGCGGCGTGGGCGGCGTCGGAGACGGTGTCCATGGCCGCGTCCCAGCGGGCGAGGTCGTCGTGGGACTGGCGGGGGGCGGTGTGCAGGGCGGAGGCCTGGAGGGTGGCCGCGACGGTCAGTTCCAGGTTCTCGCGGGCCAGCGACGGTACGAGGTACTTGTCGGAGATGACCTCGCCCTGCTCGGTGACCTTGATCTCGCCTTCGAGGGTGCCCCAGGGCTGGGCGAGGATCGCGTCGTGCGAGGGGCCGCCGCCGCGGCCGACGGTGCCGCCGCGGCCGTGGAAGAGGCGCAGGCGCACCCCGTAGCGGTGGGCGACGTCGCGCAGCCGGCGCTGGGCGCGGTGGATCTCCCACTGGCTGGTGGTGATGCCGCCGAACTTGGAGGAGTCGGAGTAGCCGAGCATGACCTCCTGGACGTCGCCGCGCAGCGAGACGAGGCGCCGGTAGGAGGGGTCGGCGAGCATGGCGTCGAGGATGACGTCGGCGGCGCGCAGCTCGTCGGTGGTCTCCAGGAGCGGGACGATGCCGATCTTGGCCCAGCCGGCGTGGAGGTCGACGAGGCCGGCCTCGCGGGCGAGGACGGCGGCGGCGAAGACGTCGTCGGCGCCCTGGCACATCGAGATGATGTACGACTCGATGACCTCGGGGCCGAACTTCTCGAAGGCGTCCTTGATGGCGGAGAAGACGCCGAGGGTCTTCTGCCCGGCGGCGTCGAGCGGCGCCGGGGTGGGGGCCAGCGGGCGGCGCGAGCGCAGCTCCTTGGCCAGCAGCTTCTGCCGGTAGTCGCGCGGCATGTCGGCGTAGCGCCAGGACTCCTCGCCGAGGCGGTCGAAGAGCTGGCCCAGCGCGTGGTGGTGGGCGTCGGCGTGTTCGCGGACGTCCATGGTGGCGAGCTGGAGGCCGAAGGCGGCGAGCGTGCGGATGGTGCGGTCCATGCGGCCGTCGGCGAAGAGGGCGCCGCGGTGTTCGCGCAGGGAGGTCTGGATGAGGGTGAGGTCCGTGAGGAGCTCGGCGGTGCCGAGGTAGTCGCGGCCTTCCTCGTGGGGGGTGCCCTTGGCGAGGCGCTCGCGGGTGTTGACGAGCTTCTGCCGGATGCAGGTGGCCTTGAGGCGGTACGGCTCCTCCGCGTTCAGCCGCTTGTAGCGCGGGCTGATCTCGGGGAGGCGTTCGAGGTCGGCCTGGAGGGAGGAGAGGAGCTCCTCGGTGGCGCCGGTGTAGCGGATGGAGTTCGACAGCAGTCCGCGCAGGAAGTCGATCAGTTCGAGGGCGTCGGTGATGCCGTGCTCGTGCTGGAGGATCAGGACGTCGCGGGTGACGTCGGGCGTGACGTTGGGGTTGCCGTCGCGGTCGCCGCCGATCCAGGTGCCGAAGGTGAGCGGGCGGGTGCCGGCCGGGATCTCGACCCCGACGCGCTGGAGCTCGGCGGCGAGGTCCTCGAGTACGTCGCCCACCGCGCCCGCGTGCAGCTCGTCGAGGTAGTAGATGGCGTTGCGGGCTTCGTCGGCCGGTTCGGGCCGCACGACGCGCAGCTCGTCGGTCTGCCAGACGAGGTCGATGTTCTCGGCGAGGCGAAGGTCGTGGCGGCGGCGTTCGCCGGCGCCGGCGACGGGCTCCTCCAGCAGGGCCGCGATCCGGCGCAGCTTGTTGAGGACGCTGCGGCGGGCCGCCTCGGTGGGGTGCGCCGTGAAGACGGGGCGGACGTTGAGGTTCTTGACCGTCTCGCGCAGGTGCTCGGGGTCGGCGTCCTTGAGCATGTCGGCGGTGCGGGCGAGGAGCCCGCCCTCCGCGGCGCGGTGGGCGCGCAGCTCCTTGCCGCGGTGCACCTGCTCGGTGACGTTGGCGAGGTGGAAGTAGGTGGAGAAGGCCCGTACGAGCTTGGCGGCGGTCTCCAGGTCGGTGTCGCCGAGCAGTGCGGCGGCGGCTTCGCCGTCGGTGCGCGTCAGGGCGCGCACTTGTTCGACGAGGTCGAGGAGGTCTTGGCCTTCCTGGCGGACGAGGGTCTCGCCGAGGAGGTCGCCGAGGCGGCGGATGTCCGCCCGCAGCTCCGCGTTGGCGGCGGCTTCGGCGGTGGCCGGGGCCTTGGCCGGGGTGGAGGAGGCCTGGTCAGCACTGCTCACAGGTGCGGCTCCTTGCAGTGTTCGAGCGCTACTGGGAGGTGGGCTCCGGGGTGCGCGGGGGAGCCTGGACTCCTCCCCCGGCTGTCGCTGGGAGGGATCCAGGGGGTGTCCCCCACCTGGTGCGCAGCTCGGCTGCCCGTGCGGACCGCGCTGTCCGACGACACCAGGATAGGTGTCCGGGCCTCGTGCCTCGCTAAACGTCTCACCAGGCGGCGCGCGGGCGCTTTCGAGCGCCCTTGAGAGCGCCTCGGGCCCGGCCGTGCTCCCCTTGCCCCGCGCTACGGCTTTGCCATACTTACGTTGCCGTAGGTTACGGATCCGTAGCCAGGGCGGGCGCCAGGGGCGCCGCGCCGATTCCTCACCCCCCAGGGGACCCTCATGACCACCAGTCCCGAGCTGATCGAGGACGCCTCGGCGGCCTCCGATTCCGATTCCCCCGTGCCCTCCGCGACCCTCGGAGGCGAGAACAAGCGGTCCGTCGAACAGATCGCCCTGCTGTTGTTCATCGTCGTTCCCTTCCTGGCGCTGCTCGCGACGATCCCGCTGGCCTGGGGCTGGGGGGTGAGCTGGCTGGATCTCGGCCTGATGGTGTTCATGTACTTCCTGACCTGCCACGGGATCACGATCGGCTTCCACCGGTACTTCACCCACGGTTCCTTCAAGGCGAAGCGGCCCCTGCGGATCGTGCTGGCCGTGATGGGTTCGATGGCGGTGGAGGGCCCGCTGGTGCGCTGGGTGGCGGACCACCGCAAGCACCACAAGTTCTCCGACCACGACGGCGACCCGCATTCGCCCTGGCGGTTCGGCGAGACGGTCCCGGCCCTGATGAAGGGGTTGTGGTGGGCGCACATCGGGTGGCTCTTCGACGAGGAGCAGACCAACCAGCAGAAGTACGCCCCGGACTTGATCAAGGACCCGGCGATCCGGCGGATCTCGCGTGACTTCGTCCTGTGGACGATCGTGTCGCTGGCGATCCCGCCGCTGGTCGGCGGCCTGGTGACGATGTCGTGGTGGGGTGCGTTCACGGCCTTCTTCTGGGGTTCCCTGGTCCGGGTCGCGCTGCTGCACCACGTGACGTGGTCGATCAACTCGATCTGCCACGCGGTGGGCAAGCGTCCCTTCAAGTCCCGGGACCGTTCGGGCAACGTGTGGTGGCTGGCGGTGCTCTCGTGCGGGGAGTCCTGGCACAACCTGCACCACGCGGACCCGACCTCGGCCCGGCACGGCGTGCTGCGCGGGCAGGTCGACTCCAGTGCCCGGCTGATCCGCTGGTTCGAGCTGGCGGGCTGGGCGACGGACGTGCGCTGGCCGTCCAAGGACCGCGTCGACGCCCGGCGCAGGGAAAACGCGTCGAACGCGGCATGATGGGGGACGTGGCGATCGACGGCAGCAGTTCCAGCAGCGACAAGCCCCGGCGTGGCCGCCGGGTCCGGATGACGGGCGCCGAACGGCGCCAGCAACTGCTGGACATCGGCCGCACCCTGTTCGCGGAGAAGGGCTTCGAGGGCACCTCGGTGGAGGAGATCGCGGCGAAGGCCGGGGTGTCCAAGCCGGTGGTGTACGAGCACTTCGGGGGCAAGGAGGGCCTGTACGCGGTCGTCGTGGACCGTGAGATGCGCCAGCTGCTGGACGGGGTGACGGGCGCGCTGACGGCCGGGCACCCGCGGGAGCTGCTGGAGCAGGCGGCGTTCGCGCTGCTCGACTACATCGAGTCGTACACGGACGGCTTCCGCATCCTCGTACGGGACTCTCCGGTCGCCCAGTCGACGGGCACCTTCGCCTCGCTGATCAGTGACATCGCCACGCAGGTCGAGGACATCCTGGGGCTGGAGTTCAAGGCGCGCGGGTTCGACCCGAAGCTGGCCCCGCTGTACGCGCAGGCGCTGGTCGGGATGGTCGCGCTGACCGGGCAGTGGTGGCTGGACGTGCGCCGGCCGAAGAAGGCGGAGGTCGCGGCGCACCTGGTGAACCTGGCCTGGCACGGACTGGACGGGCTGGAGTCGAAGCCGCGGCTGGTCGGCCACCGCAAGAGCTGAGCGGCGGTGCGGGGCGTGGTGCGGCTCCCCCGGGCGGTCAGGCCCGGCCGAGGGGGTGCGCGCCGAGAGGTTCCGCGCCGAGGGGTTCCAGGAATTCGAGCCGGTTGCCCACGGGGTCCTCGGAGTAGAAGCGGCGGTGTCCGGGCAGGTTGTCGTCCCAGACGACCTTCGCTCCGCGCTGCGCCAGTCTGTCCGCGTACGCCTCGATCCCCGTCACGCGCAGCCCGGGGTGTGCCTTGCGGGCGGGCCGGAAGTCCTCCTCGACGCCCAGGTGCAGCTGGACCGGGCCGGCGGCGAACCAGCAGCCGCCGCGGGCGGCGAGGACGGGCGGCTTGGGCACCTCGGTCATGCCGAGGACGTGCGTGTAGTACGCCCGGAGCCGGTCCTCCGAGCCCGGCGGCGCGGCGAGTTGGACGTGGTCGACAGCGCTCAGCACGGTCAGAGCTCCTTACGGGCGACGGCGAAGATGCGGCGGAACGGGAAGACGGTGCCGCGCGGCCCGGGCGGGTAGGCCTCGCGCAGCAGGTCGCGGTATTCGGCGAGGAAGGCCTCCACGGCCTCCCGGTCGTCCCCGAGTGCGGTCAGGACGGGCCGCAGCGCGGTCCCCTTGACCCAGTCGAGCACGGGGTCGGTACCGGTGAGCAGCTGGTGGTACGTGGTGTCCCAGATGTCGACGGCGCAGCCCAGCTCGGTGAACCGGGCCAGGTACTCGGCGGGTTCGAGGATGTGGATGTAGCGGGAGCCGTGGCCGGCGAGGCGGCCGCGCCAGCGCGGGGTGTCGCAGAGCCGGGCGAGCAGGGCGTGGCTGGGGGCGGTGAAGTTCGCGGGTATCTGGAAGGCGAAGGTGCCGCCGGGGCGCAGTCCGTTGATCCAGGCGGCGAAGGAGCCGGGGTGGCTCGGGACCCATTGCAGGGCCGCGTTGGAGACGATCAGGTCGTAGGGCTCCTCGGGGAGCCAGCTCGACAGGTCGCCGTGGCGGAAGCCGAGGCGGCCGCCTCCGGAGGTCGTGCCCGCGTACTCGCCGGTGGCCCGCCGGAGCATCTCCGGGGAGAGGTCGAAGCCCGTGATGTCGGCTTCGGGCCAGCGTTCGGCGAGGAGCGCGGTGACGTTGCCGGGGCCGCATCCGAGGTCGGCGATGCGGGCGGGGCGGGTGGGGAGTTCGGGTATCCGGCTCAGGAGGTCCAGGAAGGGACGGGTCCGGTGTCCGGCGTGCCGGAGGTACTGCTGCGGGTCCCAGGTGGGCGCGGCGTGGGCGGGGGGTGCGGGGATCCTTGCCGACGCGATATCGGAATGCATGTTCGAGCCTCCCTACTGGCGGGGCGGTCGGAAGCGGAAGCGGTTCCGGCACCCTCCATGCCCATCGTCGCTCAGAATATATCTCGATGTCAAGATTCATGAGATCGAGATATCTATGCCCGAGATCCTCGATTTGAAGAGACTTCACGTCGACAGACCCCTTACACTGATCGGCATGGAGGACGAGGTCGACCGATTGGTCGCGGCATGGCGGCGGGAGCGCCCTGACCTCGACGTGGAACCGCTCGAAGTGCTGAGCCGCGTCAGCAGGCTCGCCCGACACCTCGACCGCGCCCGCAGGCTGGCCTTCTCCGAGCACGGCCTGGAGCCTTGGGAGTTTGACGTCCTGACGTCGCTGCGCCGCGCGGGCGCGCCCTACCAGCTCTCGCCCGGCCAGCTGCTGACGCAGACCCTGGTCACCTCGGGCACCATGACCAACCGCATCGACCGGCTCGCGAAGAAGGGCCTCGTCGAGCGGCTGCCCGACCCCAACGACCGGCGCGGGGTGCTGGTCCGGCTCACCGCGGAGGGGCGGGACCGCGCCGACCAGGCCCTGGCCGGCCTGCTGGCCCAGGAGAGGGCGATCCTCGCCCAGCTCTCCCAGGCCCAGCGCGGCGATCTCGCGGCGCTGCTACGCCAGTTGACCGCTCCGTTCGACAACATCCCCGGCTAGGTCGGCCGGCCGCACCCCGGCCCGCCGGGCCAGTGCCACCGCCGCGAGCGTGGAGTGCACCCCGAGCTTGCCCAGCACGTTCTGCATGTGCGTACGGACGGTGTGCGGGGACAGGAACAGCCTCGCCGCCACGTCCTTGCGGCCCAGCCCCGCCACCATGCAGCGCAACACCTCGTGCTCGCGCGGCGTGAGGGACTCGACGAGCCGCTCGCTGTCCGTACGGTGCTTGCGCGCGGCGGTCAGTTCGCGCAGCACTCCGGTGAGCAGCGCGGGCGGGAGGTGGGTCTCCTCGCGCAGGACCCCTCGGATGACGGCCAGCAGCCGCGAGAGCGAGCAGTCCTTCGCCACCCAGCCGGAAGCCCCTGCCTGGAGGGCGTGCGCGGCCCGGCGCGGATCGTCGCGCTCGGCCAGCACCACGGTGCGCACCCCGGGGTGAGACACCCGCACCCCGGCGACCAGCGCGATCCCGTCCGCGCCCGGCGGCGGGCCGGAGCCCGATTCGCGCTGGGCGGGCACCGCCCCGGCGGCGGCGCCGAGATCGGCGTCGACGAGCAGGACGTCGAAGCGGCGGCCCTCGGCCACCGCGCGTTCGAGGCAGCGCAGCGCGGCGGGGCCGCTGCCGGCCGCGGACACGTCCACGTCGGGCTCGGCCGCGAGTGCGGCTGCGAGCGATTCGGCGAAAATGCGGTGATCGTCGACCACGAGAACCCGGATGCGAACCACAAAACCCCCAAGGGTCGGGGAACGGACGACTGCGGGTACGGCGCCCGGACCGGGTGATCCGCAGCTGCCGCGGCCGCCGCCGAGACATCTCTGCACTACCCCGGACCGGACGCCGTACCCGGCGTGTCTCGACCCCTGAATCAACACCGGCCCCCACCGGTGTCACGCATCAGCGTAGAACGGGTGGCGGCTCGCGGTTGGCCGAATAGCGGAAGTTTTCCGAGCCATTTTCCGGCTGGGCAGGCGTGAACCGGGTTTTCGATGGCCAGAATTCGACCATGTGGACGGTCTGGAAGACGGTTTCCGGCAGGCCTGTGCCGCAGGCAGTTGCACGGGGGCCCTTTCACCCGGCGTGTGCACGCCGGGCGCCCGCGCACCGCGCCCGCCCACGGCGCCCCCGGCGCGTCCGCGCTCCCCGCGCACGCCGCGGCAGGCACGGCGCCGCACGCACCGCGCCCCCCGCACGACGGGGTGCGGGGGGCGCGGGTGACGCGGGACAGCGGGTCAGGAACGGTGCTTGCGGGTGAAGTTCCAGGCGTCCGTGATGATGCCGGTGAGGTCCGAGCGGGCCGGGGTCCAGCCGAGCCGCTCGTGGGCGGTGCGCGCGGAGGCGACGAGCACCGCCGGGTCGCCGGCCCGGCGCGGGGCGATGACCTCGGGGATCTCCGCGCCGGTGACCTTGCGGACCGTCTCGACGACCTCGCGGACCGAGAAGCCGTTGCCGTTGCCGAGGTTGCAGATCAGGTGCTCGCCCGCGGTGGCCGCCTCCAGGGCCGCCAGGTGGGCCTCCGCCAGGTCGGCCACGTGGATGTAGTCGCGTACGCAGGTGCCGTCCGGGGTCGGGTAGTCCTCGCCGAACACCGAGATCGACTCCCGCTCGCCCAGGGCGACCTGCAGCACCAGCGGGATCAGGTGGGTCTCGGGGTCGTGCCGCTCGCCGAACTCCCCGTACGCGCCGGCCACGTTGAAGTAGCGCAGCGAGACCGCCGCGACGCCGTGCGCCGCGCACTCGCCGGCGATCATGTGGTCGACGGCCAGCTTGGAGGCGCCGTACGGGTTGGTGGGCTTGGTGACCGAGTCCTCGGTGAGCAGGCCCTCGGTGGGCTCGCCGTAGGTGGCGGCGGTGGAGGAGAACACCAGCTTGCGCACCCCGTGCGTGCGCATCGCGGCCAGCAGGGCGAGCGTGCCGCCGACGTTGTTCTCCCAGTACTTGCCCGGGTTGGCGACGGACTCGCCGACCTGCGAGGAGGCCGCGAAGTGCAGCACCGCGTCGTAGGAGGGGTCCAGGTACCGCTCGGCGTCCTGGATGCGGCCCTCGATGAAGGCCGCGCCCGCCGGGACGCCCTCGCGGAAGCCGGTGGAGAGGTCGTCGAGGACGGTGACCTCGTGCCCGGCCTCCAGGAGGTGCGCCGCAACGACGCCGCCGACGTACCCGGCGCCGCCGGTGACCATGTATTTGAAAGTCGCCGCTTTGAACGTCGCCGTCTTGCTCACTCGTCTACTGCCTCTCGCGGGGGGATGCACGCGGGCGCGTGCACGTGCCGGTCACTGGCTTACCGGATTACGGGCCCGCGGGGAAATCGGCGGCCGCCGCCGACAGCCCCGCCCGGTCCAGCAGGCCGGTACGGGCGGCCAGCGCGGCCGCCTCCAGCCGGGAGCCGACGCCCAGCTTCATCAGCACCCGCTGCACGTGCGTACGGGCGGTGCTCGGCGCGATCTCCATGCCCGCCGCGATGAGCCGGGTGTCCTCGCCCTCGGCGACCCTGACCAGCACCTCCACCTCGCGCGGGGTGAGCAGCCGCAGCAGCCGACTGCCCTCGTCGTCGGGCTGGGCGGCGGGGTTGAGGAGCTCCGCGAAGGCCCCCTGCAGCAGCTGCGGGGAGATCGCCACCTCTCCCGCCCGGGCCTTGGCCAGCGCCCGCTCGACCCCTTCGATCCGCTCGTCGTGGCGTACGTACCCCGAGGCGCCGGCGGCGAAGGCGGCCGCGATCCCGCGGGGGCTCGGCACCGGGCCGAGGACGACCACGGCGATCTGCGGCCGTTCCCGTTTGATGCGGACGACCGGCTCGAACACCCCCGGTTCGGCGGGCGTGGCGGTGCCCAGCAGGCAGACTTCCGGCGCCCGGCTGATGACCAGCTCGGCGGCGCCCGCGGCCGGGGCGGCCGCGGCCAGCACCCGGTGCCCGCGCAGCTTGAGGGCCGAGGCCAGCGCCTCGGCCAGCAGCCGGTGCTCGTCGAGCACCATGACCCGTACGCCCATCGCGCACCCACCCCCGACCCTTCTGACCCGGCAAGCTACACGCTTGTTCGACGGTGCGAGGCGGATACCGCGCAGAAGCCCCCGGAAGGCGGACCTTCCGGGGGCTCGTGCGCGCTGCGGGCGGCGGCCGGGATCGGCCGGGGATCAGCTGGCGCTGAAGGAGACGAACAGGTACTCGGGGTCGCCCTTGTCGGAGTACGGCTTGCGGGCCGTCGTCCGGGAGATGAAGAGCTTGCCGTTGTGGTAGCGGTACTCGGAGAAGTCGGGCGAGAAGCCGGTCTCGGCGGTGCGGCTGGCCTTCTCCGCCGGGTTCTCCATGAGGACGGTCTCCTTCATCGTCGTACCGTCGATGCTGACGACCTGGCCGCCCTTGTCGTACGGGGGCTCCTTGTACGCGATGATGTTCGACCCGTCCATGCGGAGCGGGAACATGGTGTACCGCTCGCCCGCGTCGGCGCGGTCGGTGGTCTGCTTGCCGGTCTCCAGGTCGAAGGAGAGCAGCTCGTTGGTGCGGCCGACCTCCGCCGTGCCCTGGTGCTCGATCGAGGGCAGGTAGACCTTGCCGTTGCCGACGACGAAGCCGGCGCACTTCTCGACCTCGGTGCCGCCGCACTTGCCGCCGAAGTTGCCGGAGGCGAGCGAGATGCGCGCCTTCAGCTCGCCCTTGGGGTCGACGACGAAGAGGTCGCTGACGCCGGTGGCGTTCTTGGCGGTCTTGCCGACGTCGGCGGCGACGATCAGGGGCTTGGTGGAGACGATGGACGCCCACTCGATGCCCGGGGAGAGCTTGTACGAGGAGGTCTGGGCGCCGGTGGCCGGATCCAGCGTCTGCGCGTACAGCGACTGGTTGTCGCCGCGGCCGCACTTGCGGATCACGGCGAGGGCCTCGCCGCCCGCGTAGCCGCTGTCGTAGCAGCCCTCGCCGTCGACCTTGGGCGTCCACAGCGGCTTGCCGTCGGCGAGGCTCCAGGCGGCGCCGCCGCTGGTGCCGCCCGCGGCGACGGTCTGGCCGCTGAGGGTGACCTCGTAGTACGAGGCGGGCCTGTCACCGGTGGTGGCGCCCTTGGCGTTGCCGGACCAGAGGAGCTTGCCGGCGTTCAGGTCGATGACGCCGACCTCGGTGCACGCCGGGTACTTGTTCTCCGGCGTGGGCTTGGTCGGCCGGAAGAGGACCGCCGTCTTGTTGTCGCTGACGTGCTTGGTGGCGCCGCAGAGCTCGCCGGGGAGCGGGATCTCCCACTTCTTGCCGCCGTCGACGGTGTTGTAGCCGACGACCTTCGCCACGTCCGACTTGACGTAGGTCGAGTCGGTGAGCCAGGAGCCCGCGACCGTGACGACCTCTTCCGGGGTCGGGTTCGGCTGGTTGAACAGCGGCTTCGACTTGGTGTTGGCGGGCGCCTTCTCCGAACCGGGGGTGCCGGAGCCGGGCTTGTCGCCGCCGGTGGTGCCGTTCGCGGTGGGCTGCTTGCCGCTGCCGCCTTCGTCGCCGGAGACGTACCAGAAGCCGCCCGCGATGATCAGGACGATGGCCACCAGGGCCGCGCCGACGATCATCAGCTGGGTGCGCACGTCGTTGCCGCCGCCGCCCGCGCCGCCCGGGGCCGGGGGCTGGGCCGCGTACATGGGGGCCGTGGGCGCGCCGTAGGACGGCGCGGCGCCGGCGCCGGCGGGGGGCTGCTCCTGCGGGTAGCCGTAGCCCTGCTGGGGATAGCCGTACGCCGCCTGCCCCTGCGGCGCTGCGCCCGGCGCGGCGGGCGCGGTCGGCGCTGCGGCCGGCTGCTGCGGCGCGGTCGGCGCTGCGGCCGGCTGCTGCGGCGCGGTCGGCGCTGCGGCGGGCTGCTGCGGGGCGGTGGGCGGCACCGGCGGCTGCTGCGGGGCGGCCGGCGGCACGGGCGGCACCGGCGGCGGCGCGCCGAAGCCCCCGGGCGGGGGATCCTGCGGCGCTCCGAAGCCGCCGGCGGGCGGCTGGTTGGGGGGCGGCGGGGTACTCATCGCTTGCTACTGCCTCTCGGTGGGCGGCTCGGTGGACTCGTTCACTTGCCGAAGACCATCAGGAGCTTCTCGTCCGTGCCCTTGGCGGAAAGCATGGTGACGCCGATGAAGAACCGGCCGTCCACGTAGTCGGTCAGCGGGTTGTAGAAGGCGCTCTCGATCGGGGCGGCGACTCCTGACGGGTTGCGCAGGAGCGCGGTGGGCGTGCCGCCGGCGGCGGCCGGGATCGAGACGACCTCGCCGCCCTGGTCGGACTTGGCCTTGCGGTAGGCGAGCAGCTGCCCGTTCGCGGCCCCCAGCGGAGTGAGGGTGCGGCCGTCCCCGGCCGGGGTGCGCCACTTGGCCTTGCCGGTTCCCAGGTCGAAGGCGACGATCTCGTTGCCCTTGCCGGACTCCGCGACGGTCGGCAGGTAGAGGGTGTTCCCGTCCACTGCGGTGTGGGAGCAGACCTCGACGGAGTGGAAGATGCCGTTGTTGCACTCGGTGGCGAAGTTGCCCTCGCCGCTGACGGTGGCGCGCTGCTTCCCGTCGGGTCCGAGGACCACGATGGCGCGTTCCTTCTTCTCCTGGTTGCCGATGTCGAGGACGAGGGGGTCCAGCGAGTAGACGGCGCCGACCTTGTACTTGGCCGGCAGTTTGAAGGTCCAGGTCTTCTTGCCGGTGACCGGGTCGGCGTCGGAGACCTCGCGGGAGAGGTCCTCGTCGTAGCAGGTCGAGATGGCGATCATCTTGCCCTTGTCCGCCACGTACGAGTCGGGCTTGCAGCCCTCGGCGTCGGCGCTGCCGAAGAGCTTGTCGCCCGTGCCGACCTTGAAGGCGCTGGCGGTGCCGCTGCGGCTGACGGCGACGGTGTCGCCGGTGATACCCAGGGTGGGGCTGGTCATGATGTCGAAGAGGCCCTCCTTGGGGACCTCCTTCGTCCAGCCTTCCTTGCCCGCCTTGAGGTCGACCTGCTTCATCTGGTTGCAGGTCGCGGAGTCGCCGTCGCCGTCCTTGACCATGACGACGGTCTTGGCCTCGGCGGCGGTCTGGCGGGTGACGGCGCAGATCGGGGTGGGGAAGGCGAGCGTCCACTTCTGCTTGCCGTCCGTGACCCCGTACGCGGTGAGGTTCTTCCAGGCGCTCTTGACGACGGTGTCGCCGACGACCCACTGGCCCTCGGCCTCCACGCCCGCGCCGGGGCCGTCGATCTTGGCGGTCTTGAGCCAGAGGACCTTGTCCTCGCCCTGCTTGCGGCCGGCGTTGAGGTCCTCGGGCTCGTTGCCGCCGCCGCTGCCGTCGCCCTTGTCCACCGCGGCGGAGGGCTTGCCGTCGGCGGGGGCGGATCCCTGCGCGACGGGCTTCTTCGGGTCCTCGTCCCCGCCGTCGAGGAAGGCGAAGTAGCCGCCGGTACCGAGGACGAGCACGCCGGCGACGGCCGCGGCGACGACGACGGCCGTCTTCTTCTTCTTCGGCTGCGGTGCGCCCCCGGGCTGGGGCATGCCGACGGTGGGCATGCCCGGAGGCGGCGGGAAGTGGCCCTGCTGGGGCGCCTGGTGCTGCGGCCCCGGCTGCGCCGGCTGCATGGGCTGCGTCGGCGGCGCTTGCGCGTACGGGTTCTCGCCCTGCTGCGGGTACCCGTACCCGGGCTGCGGCGGGCCGGGCAGGTGACCGTAACCGGAAGGTGTGGGCGGCTGGTTCGGCGGCTGGGGCGGCTCGGTCATCAGCGCATACCTTCGGCGTCGGGTGGCGTAGGGGGATGACCTTTCTATCACTGACAGCGCGCTTACATCGGGCCGGTCCAACCCCTGTTCCCAAGGGAGGACCGGCCCGTGACAACGCCGTTATCCGGCCAGTTGACGCCTTGGACCGGCGGAATCTAGGCCTCCTCGGCCAGCTCCAGCCAGCGCATCTCCAATTCGTCCCGGTCCGAGATGAGTTCGCGGAGCTCGGCGTCGAGCTTGGCCACCTTGTCGAAATCGGTGGCGTTCTCGGCGATCTGCGCGTGCAGGTTCGTCTCGCGGTCGGACATCTTGTTGAGCTGGCGCTCGATCTTCTGGAGCTCCTTCTTCGCCGCGCGCGAGTCGCCGGAGGCGCTCGACTTGGCGGCGGCCGGGGCGGGAGCCGGGGCGGCCGCCTCGATCATCTTCTGCCGGCGCTCCAGGTACTCGTCCAGGCCGCGCGGCAGCATCCGCAGGCTCGCGTCGCCCAGCAGCGCCATCACCGTGTCGGTGGTGCGCTCGATGAAGAACCGGTCGTGGGAGATGACGATCATCGAGCCCGGCCAGCCGTCGAGGAGGTCCTCCAGCTGGGTCAGGGTCTCGATGTCGAGGTCGTTGGTGGGCTCGTCGAGGAAGAGCACGTTCGGCTCGTCCATCAGCAGCCGCAGGATCTGCAGCCGGCGACGCTCACCACCGGAGAGGTCGCCGACCGGCGTCCACTGCTTCTCCTTGGTGAAGCCGAACTGCTCGCACAGCTGACCGGCCGTCATCTCGCGGCCCTTGCCGAGGTCCACGCGGTCGCGCACGCGCTGCACGGCCTCCAGCACCCGCAGGGACGGGTCGAGTTCGCCGACCTCCTGGGAGAGGTACGCCAGCTTGACGGTCTTGCCGACGGTGACGGACCCGGCCGCCGGCTGCACGTCCCCCTGCGTACGGGCCGCCTCCGCGAGCGCGCGCAGCAGCGAGGTCTTGCCCGCGCCGTTGACACCGACGAGGCCGATGCGGTCGCCGGGGCCCAGGTGCCAGGTGAGGTGCTTGAGCAGGATCTTCGAACCGGCCTGGACGCTGACGTTCTCCAGGTCGAACACGGTCTTGCCCAGGCGCGCGTTGGCGAAGCGCATCAGCTCGGACTTGTCGCGCGGCGGCGGCACGTCGGCGATGAGCTCGTTGGCGGCCTCGATGCGGTAGCGCGGCTTGGAGGTCCGGGCGGGGGCGCCGCGGCGCAGCCACGCCAGCTCCTTGCGCATCAGGTTCTGCCGCTTGGTCTCCTCGGTGGCGGCGATGCGCTCGCGCTCGGCGCGGGCGAAGACGTAGTCGCTGTAGCCGCCCTCGTACTCGTAGACGGAGCCGCGCTGGACGTCCCACATGCGGGTGCAGACCTGGTCGAGGAACCAGCGGTCGTGGGTGACGCAGACGAGTGCGGAGCGCCGCTCCTGGAGGTGCTTGGCCAGCCAGGAGATGCCCTCGACGTCGAGGTGGTTGGTCGGCTCGTCCAGGACCAGGAGGTCTTGGTCGGCGATGAGCAGCTTGGCGAGCGCGATGCGCCGGCGCTCACCGCCGGAGAGCGGGCCGATGACCGTGTCGAGGCCCTGGCCGAAGCCGGGGAGGTCGAGGCCGCCGAAGAGTCCGGTGAGCACGTCGCGGATCTTGGAGTTGCCGGCCCACTCGTGGTCGGCCATGTCCCGGATGATCTCGTGGCGGATGGTGGCCGCGGGGTCGAGGGAGTCGTGCTGGGTGAGGACGCCCATGCGCAGGCCGCCGCTCTGGGTGACCCGGCCGGTGTCGGGCTCCTCCAGCTTGGCGAGCATGCGGATGAGGGTGGTCTTGCCGTCGCCGTTGCGGCCCACGACACCGATCCGGTCTCCCTCGGACACGCCGAGGGAGATGCCGTCGAGCAGGGCACGGGTTCCGTACACCTTGCCGACTGCCTCGACATTGACCAGATTGACGGCCATCAGACGCGCTCCAGGGAAGGGTGTGGATCAGCCCCTCAGCCTAACCCTCCGGACCGACGCCGAGCGCTCCACGAGGAGCCAGCCCCCCAGAGCCATGCCGATGGCGGCGGGCGCGGTGACCGGGAGGGCGATCAAAGTGGCGCTGTGGCCCTCCAGCAGACCGCCGAGCCCGGTCATGGACAGGCCGAGGACGCCGAGCAGGCACAGGGTGATGCCGAGGGCGGCGCGGGGCCCGGATCCGGGCTCGGCGCCGCCGCGGCCGGGCGCCTCGAAGCGGCGGAAGACGGCGACCAGTACGCCGGTCAGCGCGGCGGCGGCGAGCAGCCGGACGGGGACCTGGGCCCACCAGGCGGCGGTGGCGGGCTCGGGCAGGCTCAGCCCGAGCCCGAGCTGGGCGGCGTACACGGCGAGCATGGCGGTCAGGTGCCAGAGGAAGGCGGTCATGGCGATCCCGTTGGCGGCGACGACCCCGCGCCAGACGCGGGGCCGGGCGAGCAGGGCGGCGGCGGGCGCCCGGAGCAGCTCCACGGCTCCGACCAGCCACATCCCGTGCGCCAGGAGGGCGAGGGTGGGCGGGGCCATGTTGGACACCTTCTCGCCCGGCATCCCGACCATCGACAGCGGGTACGGCCCGTACGCGACGAGCAGCACGGCGCCGGCCAGCCCGGCGGCGGCGAGCACGGCGGGGCGGGTGATCCGGCCGTCGGCGCGCAGGAAGCCGAGCTGGTGGACGGCGAGCCAGACGAAGGCGAAGTTCAGGAACTCGACGTACGGGACGGCGAGCGCGAAGCGCAGTACGTCGACGGCGGCCGCGGACCCGGCGAGCGCGGCGAAGGCCCCCCAGCCCCACCGCCGGTGGAGCTTCAGCAGCGCCGGGGTGAAGGCGACCATGGCGAGGTAGATCCCGATGAACCACAGCGGCTGGGTGACCAGCCGCAGGGCGGCCCCGGTCAGCTTCCCCTCCCCGCCGCCGGCGAGCTGGACGGCGAGCGCCCCCGCGGTCCACAGGAGGACGAAGACGAGGGTGGGCCGCAGCAGCCGCTGGAGCCGGGCCCGCAGGAAGGCGGCGTAAACGGGCCGCCCGTCGGCGCGCCGGGCCAGGGACCGGTACGACAGGGCGTGCGAGAACCCGCCGACGAAGAAGAACACCGGCATGATCTGCAGGCCCCAGGTGAGCACTTGGAGCGCGGGAACGAGGGCGAGCAGGTTCCCTATGCCGTCACTGCTGACGGCGGCCATCAGCCAGTGCCCGAGGAGGACGGTCCCGAGCGAGGCGACCCGCAGCAGGTCGACGTACCGGTCCCGGCTCCCGGGGGTGGCCTCGGCGAGGTCCTTGGCGGTGTGCGCGGCGTATCCCATGGGGCCACGTTCCCGCCCGGGACCCGGGCGGGAACAGAGCGCGGATACTCACTTCGCCCTGGGTATCCGGGCACCCGGACACCCGGGCCCTCGCGTGGGCGTGGACCTGGGCGTGGACGGGGGCGTGGACGTCCGCCTCAGGACGCGAGGACCGTGGCCCCCGGGGCCGGGCTGGTGGCCGTACGGGTCGTACGGCAGGTGCCGGAGGCTTCGAGGGCCGCGGCCACCTTGAGGGCGGATTCCGGGTCCCGCACCAGGAACGCCGTCGTCGGGCCGGAGCCGGAGACCAGCGCGGCCAGGGCTCCGGCAGAGGTGCCCGCCTCCAGCGTCGCGGCCAGCTGCGGGCGCAGCGAGAGCGCCGCCGGCTGGAGGTCGTTGGCCAGGGTCGCGGCGAGGGCGTCCGGGTCGCCCGAGGCCAGGGCGGCGAGCAGCGCCGGCGAGGCCTCCGGGGCCGGGACGGTCCGCCCCTCGGCCAGCCGGTCGAACTCGCGGAAGACCGCCGGCGTCGACAGCCCGCCGTCGGCGACCGCGAACACCCAGTGGAAGGTGCCCGCCTCCACCGGCGTCAGGAGCTCCCCGCGCCCCGTGCCGAGCGCCGCTCCGCCGACCAGGCTGAAGGGCACGTCGCTGCCGAGTTCCGCGCACATCTTCAGGAGCTCGGCGCGCGGGGTCTCCAGGCCCCAGAGCGCGTCGCAGGCCAGCAGGGCGCCCGCGCCGTCGGCGCTGCCGCCCGCCATGCCGCCGGCCACCGGGATGTTCTTCGCGATGTGCAGGTGGACCGCGTCGGACAGGCCGTGGCGGGCCGCGAGGATCTCCGCCGCCCGCGCCGCCAGGTTCGTACGGTCCAGCGGGACCTGGTCGGCGTCCGGACCGGCGCAGGTGACCGTCAGGGTCTCGGCCGCGGTGACCGTCACCTCGTCGTACAGGGACACCGCGAGGAAGACATTGGCCAGGTCGTGGAAGCCGTCGGCCCGGGCCGCGCCCACCGCCAGCTGGACGTTGACCTTCGCGGGGACCCGTACCGTCACGCTCTTCTTCGTGCTCACAGCGCGGGCCTCTCCGCCGCGGGCTTGTGCTCGGCGATCGCCGCGAACTGCTCCACCGTCAGCGACTCCCCGCGCGCCTGCGGGGACACCCCGGCGGCGACCAGCGCCTGCTCGGCGCCCGCCGCCGAACCGGCCCAGCCGGCCAGCGCGGCCCGCAGCGTCTTGCGGCGCTGCGCGAAGGCCGCGTCCACGACGGCGAAGACCTCCGCCTTCGTGGCGCTCGTCTTGATCGGCTCGGCCCGCCGCACCAGCGAGACCAGGCCCGAGTCCACGTTCGGCGCGGGCCAGAACACCTTGCGGCCGATGGACCCGGCGCGCTTGACGTGCGCGTACCAGTTGGCCTTGACCGAGGGCACCCCGTAGACCTTGTTGCCCGGCTCGGCGGCGAGCCGGTCGGCGACCTCGGCCTGGACCATCACCAGCGTGCGCTCGATGGTCGGGAACCGGTCCAGCATGGTCAGCAGCACCGGCACGGCCACGTTGTACGGCAGGTTCGCGACGAGCGCGGTCGGCGCCGGCCCGGGCAGCTCCTCCACCAGCATCGCGTCGGAGTGCACCAGCGCGAAGCGGTCCTTGCGCTCCGGCATCCGCGCCTCGATGGTGGCGGGCAGCGCCGCGGCCAGGACGTCGTCGATCTCGACGGCGGTGACCCGGTCGGCGGCCTCCAGCAGCGCGAGCGTCAGCGACCCCAGCCCGGGCCCGACCTCGACGACGACGTCGTCGGGCCGCACCTCGGCGGTGCGCACGATGCGGCGCACCGTGTTGGCGTCGATGACGAAGTTCTGGCCCTTCTGCTTCGTCGGCCGTACGCCGAGTACGGCGGCCAGCTCACGGATGTCCGCCGGTCCGAGAAGGGCGTCGGAGGCCGTGCTGCTCGTACTGCTGGTGGTGCTCTCGGGCTGCTGCTCTGCGGTGCTCACCGGTAAAGCGTCTCAGATCGTCCGGGGGTTCCCGAGCCGGACCGCAGTGTCCGGCTCGGGAACGCGTTCCCACCGCGGAGGGGTGGCGTGCGCGTGGAGGTGGAACCCCGCGCCCAACGCCGCTCCTCGCGGCCGATGTCGGCCGACGGTGCGGCCCCCCGGGCTGATACCCGGGGGAGCTGAGCTGATCGTCGTCACGCCCTGGTGCCGGCCGGCTGCGCGGGGCAGCCGGAACCGGTCCGTGTGAACGCGTCCCTCCGGACGCTGGCCCGGCGGGTCCGAAGGCCCGACAGGGGAGGGTGTCCGGCGTCGCCTGGGCACCGGACGTGATGGCCTGGGCAGGGTGGGGCCGTTCTTGGACCGGTCCGGCCGCAGGGTCCGGTCGGTGGCGGGTGTGATGACAGCGCCCGCCTCGAGCCCGTCCACGATCGTGCGGATCGCCATGGTGCCCGTGGTGCGATCGGTCGCCGTCTTGGCCTGGTGGGCCAGGCCCCTGGCTGCAATGCGCTGCCAGGCTCCCTGATCCCGATCCCCCTGCCAGCCGCAGCCGGGGCAGAGTGCCCACTTCCAGCCCGGCGCGGTGGGCGCGTCGGGGGCCTTGCGGTGCCGTAGTGGAGCGAGGCACCGCGGACAGTGCCTGGAGGTGTTCCTCGGGGGCACGGTGACCACGGCGATGCCCGCCTCTGCGGCGAGGTGCCGCATGCGATCGGTGATCCGGCCGCGCACCGTCTGCGCCATGCGCGTGTTCTGGGTTCGGCCCATGCCGCGCGCTTCCATGGAGCGCAGGTCTTCGAGGTGGATGACGCTCGCCCCGGCGGTGACGGCCTGATCGACCGCCCATCTGGCGGCGGCCCGGGCCAGTGCCTCGTTGAGGTTTGATCGGCGTGCGCTGACCCGGTGGACCTCGTCGTTCAGGACGGCGAGTCGGGGGGTCAGGGCGTGCCGCTCGTCCCCGCCGGTGAGCCGCCGGTAGCGGTCGGCCTTGAGCTGGAGTTTCTCGCCGTGGCGTCGCAGACGGTGTTGCTTGGCGAGGAGACCGGCCGCCCGGAACACGGCCCCGGCGCCCAGCGTGGTGATCCGCCCGTCGGCGTGCAGCCGCGCGGCTCCGCAGGAGAGGAGGGTGTTCAGGCCCCAGTCCACACCCAGCGCGACCGTGTGTCCTGTGCGGGCTGCTTTGGGCACGGCATGGGTGTAGGCGAGATCAACGCGGACGCCTCCCTGGGCCAGACGCAAGGTGGGCAGGTGCAGCACCGCACGTGCGGGTACGGTCGGCGGCAGGACGACGGGGCAGGCCACCGAGGTCCAGTCCCGATGCGACCGCGGGTCGGGTCGAGTGGGGAGCTGCAAGCGCAGCAGC
Organism: Streptomyces sp. NPDC001903; assembly: GCF_042891345.1. NCBI lineage: Bacteria > Bacillati > Actinomycetota > Actinomycetes > Kitasatosporales > Streptomycetaceae > Streptomyces > Streptomyces sp. NPDC001903. Next base: position 83,670 of record NZ_JBIASZ010000015.1, on the reverse strand, counting down.
GCGCGGTCCGGCACATCAGCCCGTTCGATGCCGGCCTGCTGCCCGTCGCACGCCGACAACAGCAGCATCCGCGACGTCCGCGGCGCGCTCTCGAGCTCGAACACATCCGCAGGAAGGCGTCCGTTCGTCTTGAGGAAGGCCTCGATCTGCCGGGTGGGACCCTTGATGACGACTGAGGACAGATGCCGCCCCCCGGGCACAGCGGCTCGCACCTGAACCCACTCGTCCGCCGTCCGCCCGGATGGGTCCGCGGGCCATGACCCGAGGACACCGGCAACGAGTTCGGCCCTCCACTGAGCGGATCGCAGGGTGCGCCCGGCCTGCTCCTGAGCCATGCGGACGATCCGGTCATTGACGCGCACGCCCCGGGGTGGCGCGGTGGCCCAGCCCAGACGCCTCAGCGCCATCCACGCGTTCGACGGAAGCTTCCGACCTTCGCTGTCCTTTCCGGAAGCGAGCGCCGCCACGTCATCGGCGTTCCAGTGGGCGGCCACCAGCTCGGTCACCATGTCGGCCGTCAGAGCAACAGCCCAGCCGACACGCTCCGTCAGCACGGAGACCGCCTGCGGCTCCCCGCTCTCCTCGTCCACACCTGCTCGCAACAGGCCGCGGGCGCAGGCGGTACGGGCGGTCTCGTGCTCGGCGAGCAGCACCTTCCGCCTCAACGCCCACCCCGTATCGCCGGTGCCGTGTCTTCCGGGTCAACGACGCCACTCGCGAAGGGTCACCCTGGGCGGCTACCGGTAAAGCCTACGGCCGCAGTGGGGCCAGGGGGTCGCGCCCCTTTGTACGTAGAGCTTCTTCGCCCGGTACGTCTGCTCCTGGCCCGTGGCGTCCTGGGGGCGGCCGGAGCCGCCGAGGCTCTGCCAGGTGCGGACGTCGAACTGGTACAGGCCGCCGTACGTGCCCGAGGCGTCGGTGGCGGAGGGGCGGCCGCCGGACTCGCACTGGGCCAGTGCCCCCCAGTCGAGGCCGTCGGCCCCGGCGACGGAGGTGGGCAGGGGCCTCGTGCCGACCTTGACGAGCTGGGTCACGGGCTCGCGGACGGTCTCCTCGGCGACCTTGCGGGGCTTCTGGCGGACCCCGTTGACCGTGCGCAGGACGTACGTGACCCGGCGCGCTCCGGGTCGGCCCGCCCGCTCGACGACCTCGGTGCCGGCGAACAGGCCGTCGTCCTCGGTGCTTTCGATCTCGTACGGGATGCGCTCCTCGCGGACCTCGCGGGTGCCGGTGATGCGGAGCACGGTGACGGTCTGGCCGTCGCGCGGGAAGGAGGCGGGCGGGACGGAGGTGGTGTCCTGGCCCTGGAGGGTGATCCCGGCCTGGCCGAGGGCCTCCTGGACGGTGGCGGCGTTGGTGCGGATGGTGCTTTCGCGGCCGTCCGCCATGAAGGTGACGCTGCGTTCGGTGCGGACGGAGAGGGCGAGGCCGGCCCGGGGCACGGGGGCGGTGCGCGGGGCGGAGAGGTAGGCGCCCTCGACGCGGACGCCGAACTGGCGCAGGGCGCCCTCGACGGTGGCGGCGGTGGTCCACACCTGGCGGGTCTGTCCGTCGAGGGTCAGGCGCAGGGGGCGGCCGTAGCGGACGACGATCTCGTCGCCGTCGTCGAGGGCCTCGGTGCGGGCGGGGGCGACGAGGTCGTGGGGGCCGACGCCGAGGCCTTCGGCGGCGAGGAGTTCGTCGACGTCGTCGGCGAAGGTGTGCAGGGTCCGGGGCTCCCCGTCCACGGTGAGCCGTACGGACTTGTCGGCGGCGACGAAGGCCGTGGTGCCGCCGGCCAGGAAGGCGACGACCAGGGCCTGCGGGACGATCCGCCGCCAGTTGCCCTGCCCCGCGGCCGCGCCGGCCGGGGCAGCGGGGGCGGGGGCGGCGCGGCGGCGCCGGCCGGTGGGGGCGGCGGTGGGCGGCAGGCCCGGGCCGGGGTCGGGGCTGCGGCGCCGGCCGGTGCCGGGTCCGGGGCCCGCTCCGGTGCCGGCGGGGGCCGCGAGGTCAGTGCCCCCGGCGGGCGCGGCCCGGCGCCGTCCGGTCGGCGCGGCGGGCGCGGGCCCGGCCTCGGCGCTCTTGCGGCGCCGGGCGGCCCGCCGGTCCCCGGTGCGCGGGGCGGGGACCACGGCGGGCTCTGGGTCGGGGGCGACGGCCTCGTTCCCGTACACCCCGGTGAAAGGACTCTCGCTCACGACGCTCGCTCCACTGGTCCGGCCCCATCGGTTCGGGCACGGCACCCTAGCGGACGTCCGTCACTCGCCAAAGTCGGCCGGCTACCCAGCGTGTCGGGGCGCCGGGCGGGCCGAGGGGCCGTCAGTAGTCGAAGGCGCGCGCCGTGTTCGCCGCCAGGGCGGTCGCCATGGCGTCCTCGTCGATCCCCCGCACCGCCGCCATCGCCCGTACGGTCAGCGGAATGAGGTACGGCGCGTTGGGCCGTCCGCGGTACGGCGCGGGGGTGAGGTAGGGGGCGTCGGTCTCGACGAGCACGAGCTCCAGCGGGGCCACGGCGAGGGCCTCGCGCAGCGGGGCGGCGTTCTTGAAGGTCACGGTCCCGGCGAACGACATGTAGTACCCGGCGGCGGCGCATTCGCGGGCCATCTCGGCGTCCCCGGAGTAGCAGTGGAAGACGGTGCGCTCGGGCGCGCCCTCCTCGCGCAGGATGCGCAGGACGTCGGCGTGGGCGTCCCGGTCGTGGATGACCAGGGCCTTGCCCTGCCGCTTGGCGATCTCGATGTGGGCACGGAAGGAACGCTCCTGCGCGGCCATCCCGTCGGGTCCGGTGCGGAAGTGGTCGAGTCCGGTCTCGCCGACGGCCTTGACGTGCGCCAGCTTCGCGAGCTCTTCGATCTCGGCCAGCGCCTCGTCGAGCGCGCCCTCGCCGCCCCCCGCCCGGGCCCCCTGGCGGGACCAGCCGTCGGGGTCCCCGAGCACGATGCGGGGCGCTTCGTTCGGGTGGAGGGCGACGGCCGCGTGGACGTTCTCGTACGCGGCCGCCGTCTCGGCCGCCCAGCGGGACCCCTTCACGTCGCAGCCGACCTGGACGACGGTGGTCACGCCGACCGAGGCGGCCTTGGCGAGGCCCTCCTCGACGGTGCCGCGCTGCATGTCCAGGTGGGTGTGGGAGTCCGCCACCGCGACCCGGAGGGGTTCGGGCAGCGGCGGCGGGGTGTCCTTGGAAGCGTCCTTGGCGGCAGTGCTCATGGGGCCGATCTTATGACCGGCGCAGGCGCCTCATCAGCCGGGAGAGCCAGCCCCCGCGCTCCGCGCCCTCGTCCGCCGTGACGGGCCCGGGGGATTCGTGCAGCGGGGTCTTGCGCTGCTTCGGGGCCCGCGGGACGTTCGCGCCGGCCGGCACCGGGCCGGCGATCCCGGGGGAGATGCGGTGGTGGTAGAGCTTGTCGATCGTGCCGAGAACCGAGGAGACCTGGCCTTCGCGCATGATCCGCACCACGTGCCCGCCGCAGTTGTGGCAGGTCGGGTTCGACAGCGGCGAAGGGACCCGCTCGCCCTGGACGGTGTAGATGATGAAGGGCTGGCCCTTGCCGTCGACGTGGTGCTCGATCTCGTAGCCCTGCTCCCAGGCGTAGCCGCACTTCATGCAGGCGAAGGAGTACGCCTCGTGCACGGTGTGCACACCAGGCTTCGGCAGGGAGACGGGTACGGCCACTGCGGGCGCGGGTACGGGTACCGAGGTGTCTGCGATCTCACTCATGCCAGCTCCTCTTGTTCCACTGGTGCCATTGCCAGTGGACGCCTCTTCGGGCAGGAGCGCATCAGGCCCTGTCGACTGTTGGACGGTCTTTGGGCGACTCATGTCCCAAAGCGCCCGGTGCGCGGTCTGAGCTTTGCTTTTCAGGTTAGCCCTTTACCGTCTTACAGCACCTTTTGAGCCGCATTCTTTGCCGCGACGACCGCGTCGAAGACCTCCCGCTTGGGTACTCCGGCCTCGGCCGCGACCGCCGCGATGGCTTCTTTTCGCCGCTCCCCGGCCTCCTCGCGCACGCGCACCCTGCGCACCAGCTCCTCGGCGTCCACGTCGCCGGGCCGGGCGGCCGGTGCGCCCTCCACGACGACGGTGATCTCGCCGCGCACGCCCTCGGCGGCCCAGGCCGCCAGCTCGCCGAGGCCGCCGCGCTTGACCTCCTCGTACGTCTTGGTCAGCTCGCGGCACACGGCGGCCCGCCGGTCGGCGCCGAAGACCTCGGCCATCGCGGCGAGGGTGTCGTCGAGCCGGTGCGGGGCCTCGAAGTAGACGAGCGTGCGGCGCTCGCCCTCGACCTCGCGGAGCCGGCCGAGGCGCTCGCCCGCCTTGCGTGGCAGGAACCCCTCGAAGCAGAAGCGGTCCACGGGCAGCCCCGACAGGGCGAGCGCGGTGAGCACCGCGGACGGCCCGGGCACGGCGGTGACCTTGATGTCCTTCTCGACGGCGGCGGCGACCAGGCGGTAGCCGGGGTCGGAGACGGACGGCATCCCGGCGTCGGTCACCAGCAGCACCCGCCGGCCCTGCTCCAGCGCCTCGACCAGCTCGGGGGTGCGCGCCGATTCGTTGCCCTCGAAGTAGGAGACGACGCGCCCGGTGGTGTGCACGCCGAGGCCCTGGGTCAGCCGGCGCAGCCGCCGGGTGTCCTCGGCGGCGACCACGTCGGCCCGCTCCAGCTCGGCGGCGAGCCGCGGCGGGGCGTCGGCGAGATCGCCGATCGGGGTGCCGGCGAGCACGAGCACGCCTGCGGAGGAGGAGGTCGCGGAGGAGGCCGAGGAGGAGGTCGCGGAGGGGGTTTCGGAGCCGGTGGGCTGGTCAGTCGTCACCCGCCCATCCTCTCAGCCGTCCCACCCGGCACACGTCATCCGTCCCGCCCGGCACACGCACCGAGGGTCCCCGGCGCTGGGGTTCGCACAGGTGCGTTCCCTACGATGACCCGGTGACCAGTACCGCGACGCCGCCGCCCAGCCCCGCGGGGGCCCCGCCCGCCCCTCCGGCGGGACGCGCAGACCAGCCGTCCACCTGGCTGCGCCGCCTGCGCAGCTTCGGCTACGTGCCGCCCGCCGACGCCGCGCGCCAGGGCCCCGGGCGCAGCGGCGCCCCGAGTCCGGACGTCCGCGGCCGCCTGGTGCCCCCGTACGCCCGGCCCTCCGCGCAGTTGTGGACGGCGCTCGGGATCCCGCTCTCCGCGGCGGGCACCTGGCAGCGCGTGCTGGCGTGGGCGGGGCCGCTGCTGGTGGCGCTGGTGGCCGGGGTGCTGCGCTTCGTGCACCTGGGCAGCCCGAAGGCGGTGATATTCGACGAGACGTACTACGCCAAGGACGCCTGGGCCACGATCCGGCAGGGTTACGAGGCGAGCTGGCCCAAGGACATCGACAAGTCGATCCTCGCCAACCCCGACGGGGTCGCCCTCCCGATGGACCCCGGGTACGTGGTGCACCCGCCGGTCGGCAAGTGGGTCATCGGGCTCGGCGAGTGGATGTTCGGCTTCACTCCGTTCGGCTGGCGGTTCATGACGGCGGTGCTCGGCACCCTGTCGGTGCTGATGCTGTGCCGGATCGGACGCCGCCTGTTCCGCTCCACCTTCCTGGGCTGCCTGGCGGGCGCGCTGCTCGCGGTGGACGGCCTGCACCTGGTGATGAGCCGCACGGCCCTGCTCGACCTCGTCCTCATGTTCTTCGTGCTGGCCGCGTTCGGGGCGCTGCTGATCGACCGGGACAGGGCCCGGGCCAGACTCGCGGACGCGCTCCCGGTGGACGACGAGGGGCGCGCCCGGCCGGACGCCGCCGTCGCCGAGACGCTGCGCCTGGGCTGGCGCCCGTACCGGATCCTGGCCGGCGTCTGCCTGGGTCTGGCGTTCGGCACGAAGTGGAACGGCCTCATCGTGCTGGCGTTCTTCGGTGTGCTGACCGTCCTGTGGGACGCGGCCGCGCGCCGCACCGCCGGGGCGGGCGCCCCGTACGCGGCGATGCTGCGCCGCGACGCGCTGCCGGGCTTCCTGTCGACGGTGCCGGTGGCGGTCGCGGTGTACCTGGCCTCGTGGACCGGCTGGATCCTGTCCCCGGACAACGGCAAGGGCGGTTACTTCCGCGACTGGGCCGCCAAGAACGACCAGGGCAGTTCGCTGTCGTTCCTGCCGGAGTGGCTGCGCAGCCTGTGGCACTACGAGACCGAGGTCTACAAGTTCCACGTCGGCCTGACCTCGGGGCACACGTACGAGTCGAACCCGTGGAGCTGGCTGGTCCTGGGCCGGCCCGTCTCCTACTTCTACGAGTCCCCCGACCCGGGGACGGACGGCTGCCCGGCGACGGAGGCGGGCAAGTGCGCCCGCGAGGTGCTGGCCCTGGGCACCCCGCTGCTGTGGTGGGCGGGCTGCTTCGCGCTGCTGTACGTGCTGTGGCGGTGGTTCTTCCGCCGCGACTGGCGGGCGGGCGCGATCGCGTGCGCGCTGGGTGCGGGTCTGCTGCCCTGGTTCAACTACCAGGAGCGGACGATCTTCTTCTTCTACGCGGTGGTCTTCGTCCCGTACCTGTGCCTTGCGGTGGCGATGATGATCGGCGCCCTGCTGGGCCCGGCGGGCTCGTCGGAACGCAGGCGCGCGCTGGGTGCGATCGCGGCGGGCGTGCTGGTCCTGCTCATCATCTGGAACTTCATCTACTTCTGGCCGATCTACACGGGCCAGACGCTGCCGATGGACTCCTGGCGCGGCCGCATGTGGATGGACAGCTGGGTCTAGCAGCCGAACGAGGGGCCCGGCGGGCGCCGTCCACCACCGCTCGCGGGCGTGGCGGGCGGCGGCCATGCTGGAAGGAGGACGCCCTCGGCTTCAGTAACGGTCGTCCTCGGAGCGGACCGGGCCCAGGGCGCCGGAGAGGCGGCGCGTCATGCGCATGCGACGACTTCTCGGTCTCGCCCTCGCCACGGCGGCGCTGGCCGGCGCGAGTGCCCTCGGCGCCGCGTCAGCCCAAGCGGCGGCGGCCCCGACCATCACGTCCGCGGAGTGCACGGAGCAGGGCGGAACGGTCAAGAACATCCCCTACGGCGGCGGCGAGGTGTGCGTGCTCCCCGACTACACCCAGGTGAGGATCGGCTGATCCGGCCGGGCCGGCCTACGGCCGCGTTGTTCCGGTCTGGTAACAAGCCGTACGCGTTCTGTTTGCACAGCGTAAGGTCCGCACCAGAGGTTCTTTGAACATGTTCAGAGAAACACGGGGATCTGGGGAGGACGTACGTGAACGGGGCGGCGAAAGGCGCCATCATCGGCGGGGTGTTCCTCGCGATGGTGGGCGGGGCCGGGTACGGGGTGTACGCGCTGGTCGGGGACGGCGGCGGGGACGACAAGGGCAAGGGCGGCGAGACCACCGCCGCGACGGCGAAGGGCAGCGGGCCCGTCACCGACAAGGAGGCCGCGCAGACCGCGAAGGCCTTCTTCGCCGCCTGGGCGGCCGGGGACGCGCGGGCCGCGGCGGAGCTGACGAACAACGTGCAGGCCGCGCAGACCGCCGTGGCCGACTACCGGGCCAAGGCGTACGTGTCCAAGGCGGTGATCACTCCGGGGGCGCAGGCGGGCACGACCATCCCGTTCTCCGTCGCCGCGGAGGTCACCTACGAGGGCGCCACCAAGCCGCTCGCGTACGAGTCCAAGCTGACCGTCGTACGCGGGCTGACCAGCGGGAAGCCGCTCGTCGACTGGCAGCCCTCGGTGCTCCACCCGCAGCTGCAGAAGGACGAGAAGCTGCGCGCGGGCGCGCCCGCGGCCCCGCCGGTCAAGGCCGTGGACCGCAACGGCGAGGAGCTCAGCGCCGAGAAGTACCCCTCGCTGCGGCCGGTCCTCGACCAGCTGCGCCAGACGTACGGCGGCAAGGTGGGCGGCAGGACCGGGGCCGAGCTGTGGATCGAGCCGGCGGCCCAGGACGCGCCCAAGCGGACCCTGCTCACGCTGGTGGAGGGGGAGCCGAGCACGCTCAAGACGTACCTGGACGCCAAGGCGCAGGCGGCGGCCGAGAAGGCCGTCGCCAAGTACCCGGAGTCCTCGGTGGTCGCCGTCCAGACGGGCAACGGGCACATCCTGGCCGTCGCCAACAACCGCAAGGACGGCTTCAACGCGGCGATGGAGGGGCGGCGGGCACCGGGCTCGACGATGAAGGTCGTGACGGCGGCGATGCTGATCGACCGGGGCAAGGCGGCGGCGGACCAGCCGGCGGAGTGCACCAAGGACGCCGTCTGGGGCGGCCGCACCTTCCACAACCTCAACAACTTCGAACTGCCCGGTGCCAACTTCGCGACCAGCTTCGCCAAGTCCTGCAACACCGCCTTCATCAAGCAGATCGACAACGTCGACGACGACGGGGCGCTCGCGAAGGAGGCCCGGGAGGTCTTCGGCCTCGGGCTGAACAACTGGAAGACGGGCATCCGCTCGACGGACGGCGAGGTGCCGGAGGCGAAGGGCGCGGAGGCGGCCGCCGAGTACATCGGGCAGGGCCGGATCACCATGAACCCGCTGAACGTGGCCTCGTTCACGGCCACCGCGCGCACCGGGAGCTTCCACCAGCCGGTGCTCGTCCCGGCGGAGCTCGACGGCCGGCCGATCGCGCAGGCGGCGCGGCAGATGAAGCCCTCGGTCCAGCAGCAGCTGGTGCGGATGATGAAGCTGACGGCGACCAGCGGCACGGCTGCGCAGGCGATGAGCGCGGTGGGCGGCTCCGACAAGGGGGCCAAGACCGGCTCGGCGGAGGTCGACGGCGCGGGCAGCCCGGACAGCTGGTTCACGGGCTACAGCGGCGACGTGGCCGCGGCGGCGATGGTCGAGGCCGGCGGCCACGGCGGCGACGCGGCGGGCCCCCTGGTCGCAGCGGTCCTGAACGCCTCCTGACGGTCCGGGGTCCCGGGGTTTCGGAGTCCCGGGACCCCGCGGTGTCGGGATCCCGGCGGCCCGGTCGCGGCCGGGACCCCCGGGGAGGTCAGAGCGAGGCGCGGACGGCCCGCAGCAGGGACTGGGCCCGGGGGTCGGCGGTGACCGACTTCGCGTGGGCGTTCGTCACGTAGCCGAAGGCGACGCCCGACTCCGGGTCCGCGAAGCCCAGCGACCCGCCGCGCCCCGGGTGCCCGAACGAGCCGGCCGACAGCAGCGGCGACGCCGGGCTGTGCAGCATGTACCCCGGGCCGAAGCGCGTGTTGACCACCAGAACCCGGTCCGGCCCGGACGACAGCTCCGTACCCGCCAGGCTTCTCGTCTGCGGGGTGAACAGCCCCGGGCCGTCCTCCGTGTCCCCCAGCAGCGCCGCGTAGACGCCCGCCAGACCGCGCGCCGTGCCGATGCCCGCCGAGGCGGGGAGTTCGGCCGCCCGGAACTCGGGGGCGTTCTCGTCCGGCAGCGGCGTGATCGCCGCGAACGCCCGCCGGGTCAGCGAGGACGGGTCCTCCCAAGCCTGCGAAACGTTCCTCCGCGGCCGGGTCCTGAGCCCGCCCGCCGGCTCCGAGGGCGGCTCCACCGGTCCCACCCGGCCCACGCGCCCCGTCTCCCCCGCCGGCAGGCCGATCCAGAACTCCAGCCCCCGCGGGCCCGTGACCTCCTGCGCCAGCCACTGGCCCAGCGAGGCCCCGGTCACCTGGAGCACCAGCTCCGACAGCAGCCAGCTGTACGTCTGGGCGTGGTAGCCGTGCGCGGAGCCCGGCTCCCAGAAGGCCCGCTGCCCGGCCACCGCACGCGCCCCCGAAGAACCGTCCACGGCCTGCGCCGGCGTCAGCGGGACGTCCAGCGCCGGAACGGCCGCCCGGTGCGCGAGCAGGTCCCGGACCAGTGCCCGCTCCTTGCCGCCCGCCTTGAACTCCGGCCAGTACGCCCCCACCGGGGCGTCCAGGTCCAGCAGCCCCCGCTGGTGCAGCAGCAGCGGCACGACGGCGGCCACGCCCTTGGTGGCCGAGCGCACCACCTGCGCGGTGCCGGCCTGCCAGGGCCCGCCCGCGCCGTCCACGTCCTTCGGGCCCGCCCACAGGTCCACGACCTTCCGGCCGTCCCGGTACACGGCCACCGCCGCGCCCCGGTCCCCGAGCACCTCGAAGTTGCGTACGAAAGCGTCCCGGACGGCCTCGAAGCCCGCCGTCACCTCACCCTGGATGTCCACGAGCGGTCCAACAATCACCTGGTCGGACTTATGCCACCGACACCGAGCGCGGGTCGAAGCCGAACGGCAGCTCCAGCCGGTGCGCCCGCATCAGATCCTCGTCGCACAGCAGGTCCTGCGTGCGCCCGTCGGCCGCGATGACCCCCTCGCTCAGGATCACCGACCGCGGGCACAGCTCGAGGGCGTACGGCAGGTCGTGGGTCACCATCAGCACCGTCACGTCCAGCGAGCGCAGGATGTCGGCGAGCTCCCGCCGCGAGGCCGGGTCCAGGTTGGACGAGGGCTCGTCCAGGACCAGGATCTCCGGCCGCATGGCCAGTACGGTCGCCACCGCGACCCGGCGGCGCTGCCCGAACGACAGGTGGTGCGGCGGCCGGTCCGCGAAGGCCTCCATGCCGACCTGCTCCAGCGCCTCGCGGACCCGGGCCTCCAGCTCCGCGCCCCGCATCCCGGCGGCCGCCGGGCCGAAGGCCACGTCCTCGCGCACGGTCGGCATGAACAGCTGGTCGTCCGGGTCCTGGAAGACGATGCCCACCCGGCGCCGGATCTCGGCGAAGTTCCGCTTCTCCACCGGCAGCCCGGCCACCGACACGGTGCCGACCCCGCCGCCGAGGATGCCGTTGAGGTGCAGCACCAGCGTGGTCTTGCCGGCGCCGTTCGGCCCGAGCAGGGCCACCCGCTCGCCCTGTCCGACGGTGAGGTCCACGCCGAAGAGGGCCTGGTGCCCGTCCGGATAGGCGTACGCGAGGCCGCGGACCTCGAGGGAAGCGGGAGAGGCGGGGGCGGAGGGAGAGGGAGTCACAGGGTCCATCCCATCAGACAGACGGCGAGCGCCGCCGCCGGGAGTACGGCCGCGTACGCCCACTGGGCGCGCGTGGCCACGACTTCGTCGATCACCGGCATGGAGCCGGCGTAGCCGCGGCTGACCATCGCGAGGTGGACCCGCTCGCCGCGCTCGTAGGAGCGGATGAACAGGGCGCCGGCGGTCTTGGCCAGCACCCCCCAGTGCCGGATCCCGCTGGCCTCGAACCCGCGCGAGCGCCGGGCGATCGACATCCGGCGCAGCTCGTCGGTGATCACGTCCCCGTACCGGATCATGAAGGAGGCGATCTGCACCAGCAGCGGCGGCAGCTTCAGCCGCTGGAGCCCGAGCAGCAGCGCGCGCAGTTCGGTGGTCGAGGCGAGCAGGACGGACGCGGCGACCCCGAGCGTGCCCTTGGCCAGTACGTTCCAGGCGCCCCACAGGCCCGAGACGCTGAGCGACATGCCGAGGACCTCCACCCGCTCGCCCTGCGCCACGAACGGCATGAGCACGGCGAAGGCCACGAACGGGACCTCGATCAGCAGCCGCCGCAGCAGGAAGCCGGCCGGGATCCGGGCCGCGGCCGCGACCGCCGCGATGAGGACGGCGTAGAGCCCGAAGGCCCACACCGCCTCGCGCGGCGTGGAGACGACGACCACGACGAAGGTGAAGGCCGCGGCCAGCTTGCAGTGCGGCGGCAGGTCGTGGACCGGCGAGTGGCCGTGCCGGTAGAGCTTGTGGGCGTGGCCCGCGCCCATCTCAGACCGCCGTGGACGCGGTCGAGGAGGCGGGGGCGGCCGTCAGGTCCTGCGCGCGCCGGCGGCGCACGGTCCAGAAGATCCCGGTGCCGACGGCCACGGTCGCGCCCACGCCGATGACACCGGCGAGGCCGCCGGAGAGGCGGGCGTCGTCGACGTCCTTGACGCTGTAGTCGGCGAGCGGGGAGTCGGCGCTGGCGTGCTCCTTCACGTTCTGGTCGATGCCCTTGTCGGCGGCGACCTTCTCCAGGCCGTCGGGGCTGGTGGAGGCGTAGAAGGAGACGAAGCCGGCCAGGACGAGGGCGGTGACCAGGCCGGTGACCCAGACCGGCTTCGTGGACCGCGCGGCGGCGGGGACGGCGGCCGGAGCGGCGGCGGGCGCGTCGACCAGCTCGCCGCCGACGCGCAGCTTGAGCGGCGCGGCCAGCGAGCGCGCCCCGTGCACCAGGTCCGGGCGTACGGCCAGTACGGCGCCCACGGTCGCGGCGGTGATCACGGCCTCCCCGATGCCGATCAGCACGTGCACGCCGACCATGGCGGTGAACACCTTGCCGAGCGGGACGTCGGTGGTCCCGCCGAGGGCGTACAGGAGGGTGAACATGACGGCCGCGCCGGGCACCGAGAGCAGTGCTCCGGCGAAGGCGGCGACGGTGACCGAGCGGCGGGTGTCGGGCAGCAGCTTCAGCAGCCCGCGGAAGACGGCGTACGCGACGACCACGGTCACCACGGCCATGTTCATGACGTTGACCCCGAGGGCGGTCAGCCCGCCGTCGGCGAACAGCACGCCCTGCATGAGCAGCACCACGGACACGCACAGCACGCCCGTGTAGGGGCCCACGAGGATCGCGGCGAGCGCGCCGCCCAGCAGGTGTCCGCTGGTGCCGGCGGCCACCGGGAAGTTCAGCATCTGGACGGCGAAGATGAACGCGGCGACGAGCCCGGCCAGCGGCGCGGCCCGCTCGTCGAGCTCCCGGCGGGCACCGCGGAGGCTCACGGCCACCGCACCCGCGGCGGCGACACCTGCGGCGATGGAGACGGGGGCGTCGATGAAGCCGTCGGGCACATGCATGGGGCTGCTCCGCTTCCTGCGGTCTTTGAGCTGACTAAATCTTTAACCGCTTAAGAATAGTGCCCAATTGCAAACCATTGGCAAGAGCGCCGGCAGCACAAATACCTCCGCGCGGATTCGTGGGAATGTGCGAGGCTGGGGGCACTACGGACTCATATGTTCCGATTAGAGGAGTCTTGTCGTGTCAGCCACCGCCGAGAATCCCCCCGCGGCCGCAGCCGCCACCGCCGTCGCCACCGCCGTCGCCACCGCCGTCGAGGACCGCGTCACCGCCCGCGTGATCAGCGACGACCCGCTCTTCCGGAAGATCCCCGTCGCCCTGCGCTTCGCCGCCGCGGAACCGCTCGCCGTACGGATCGTCTTCCCCGCCGGGCTCTCCCCCGAGGGCACCGAGAACGAGTGGGTCTTCCCCCGCGCCCTCCTCGAAGCAGGCCTGCAGGCCCCGACCGGCACCGGCGACGTACGCGTCTGGCCCTGCGGCCGCGTCCAGGCGGTCGTGGAGTTCCACTCCCCCGAGGGCGTCGCGGTGATCCAGTTCGACATCGCCGCGCTGCGCCGCTTCCTGCGCCGCACGAACGCCGCCGCCACCCGGCAGGCGTAACGGGCCCGGAGGAAAACGGGCCCGGAGGAAACGAGCCCGGACGGAAAACGGGACCGGCCCCGCACCTGGGATCAGGTGCGGGGCCGGTCCTGCGGGTACTGCGGGTACCGCGGACTGCGAACTGCGGGTCAGGCGTTGACCAGCTCGCGGTCCTTGTCCGGGCCCTCCGAGGATCCGGCGGAGCCTTCGAGGTGCTTGCGCAGGCTCTCGCCCTCCACGTCCACGTTGGGCAGCAGCCGGTCCAGCCAGCGCGGCAGCCACCAGGCCTTGTGGCCGAGCAGCGCGAGCACCGCCGGGACGATCGCCATGCGGACGACGAAGGCGTCGAAGAGGACGGCGATGGCGAGGCCGAAGCCGATCATCTTGATCATCTGCTCGCTGGCGCCGATGAAGCCCGAGAACACCGCGATCATGATGACGGCGGCCGCCACGACCACCCGGGCGCTGTACTGGAAGCCGGTCACGACGGCCTGGCCCGGCCGCTCGCCGTGGACGTACGCCTCACGCATGCGGGTGACGAGGAAGACCTCGTAGTCCATGGCCAGACCGAAGACGACGCCCACCATGAAGATCGGCATCATGCTCATGATCGGACCGGTCTGCTCCACCCCGAAGAGCGAGCCGAGCCAGCCCCACTGGAAGACCGCGACGACGGCGCCGAGGGCGGCGACCACCGAGAGCAGGAAGCCGAGGGCCGCCTTGAGCGGGACCAGGATGGAGCGGAAGACCACCATCAGCAGCAGGAAGGCGAGGCCGACCACGAGCGCCAGGTAGGGCAGCAGCGCGTCGTTCATCTTCTGCGAGAAGTCGATGTTCATCGCGGTCGCGCCGGTGACGAGGACGTCGTCGCCGCTGCCGTCGCGGATCGTGTGGACCAGGTTCTCGGTCTCCACCGAGGACGGGCGGTCCTTCGGGATGACCGTGATCACCGCGGCGTCGCCGTCCTGGTTCGGGGTCGGCGGGGTGACCGCGGCCACGCCCTCCAGGCCCTTGATCCGGTCGACCGTCTCGTTGGCGAGCTTCTTGTCGCCGTCGACGACCACCATCAGCGGGCCGTTGAAGCCCGGGCCGAAGCCCTCGGACAGCAGGTCGTACGCCTTGCGCTGGGTGGTGGAGACCGGCTGGGCGCCGTCGTCCGGCAGGCCCATCTCCAGCTTGCTCGCCGGGATCGCGATGGCACCGAGGCCGATGACGCCGACCAGCAGCACCATGATCGGGCGGCGCAGGACGAAGCGGGCCCAGCGGGTGCCGCCGTTGGCCTTGGGCTCGGCGCCGGCCGGCTTGCCCTTGCCGAACAGCCTGCTCTTCGTACCCGCCGGCAGGACCTTCTTGCCCGCGAAGCCCAGGATGGCCGGGACCAGCGTCAGGGCGACGAGGACGGCGATGACCACGGTGCCCGCGGCCGCGAAGCCCATCTTCGTCAGCATCGGGATGTTGACGACGGCCAGGCCCACGAGGGCGATGACCACGGTGAGACCGGCGAACACGACGGCGGAGCCCGCGGTTCCGACGGCCCGGCCCGCGGCCTCGTCCCGCTCCCGGCCCTCGGCGAGCTCCACGCGGTAGCGGGAGACGATGAAGAGGGCGTAGTCGATGCCGACCGCGAGGCCGATCATCATCGCGAGGGTGGAGGTGGTGGAGCCGAGGTCCAGCACGTTGGCGAGCGCGGTGATGGAGGAGACGCCGATGCCCACGCCGATGATCGCGGTCAGCAGCGGCAGCCCCGCCGCGATCAGCGAGCCGAAGGTGATGACCAGCACGATCGCCGCGATCAGGATGCCGACGATCTCGCCGGAGCCCGTCTCGGGGGCCGTCATCAGCGCGTCGCCGCCGATCTCGACGGTGAGCCCTGCGGCCTTGGCCGCGGTGCCGGAGTCCTTGAGCGCGTCGCGCGTCTCGTCCTTCAGCTCCATGCCGCTGACCGTGTACTTGACGCTCACGTACGCGGTGGAGCCGTCCTGGCTCACCGCCTGCGCCTGGTACGGGTCGGCGACCGAGGCGACCTGGGCCTTGCCCGGGCCGTCCTTCAGGCCGGAGACGATCTTCTCGACCTGGGTCTTGTTCTTCTCGTCGTTGACCGAGGAGCCCGCGGGGGCCTTGACGACGATACGGGCGGTGGCGCCGTCGGCGGCCATGCCCGGGAACTTCTTGTCCAGCACGTCGAAGGCCTTCTGGGCCTCCGTGCCGGGTATCGAGAACGAACCGGAGGTGGGTGCGGAGGCCGTCGCCGCGCCGAAGCCGGCGGCGAACAGCAGCGCCACCCAGAGCAGCGCGACGAGGCCTCGGCGCCGGAAGGCGCCCCTGCCGAGTCGGTAGAGGAAGGTAGCCACGGAGGCGGTTCTCCCGTTCAGGTCGTGGTGGATCCGGGACGGATCAGGGCGTGGAGAGCCGGCCCGACGACGAGAGCGGCGTGTCAGGAGCAGCAGGAACGAGTCGCGGGGACTCAGACGCCGAGGGCGGGGAAGACCACGGAGTCGATGAAGTGACCGAGGAAGGCGCGGTCCACGGACCGGTCCTCGATCAGCGGGAGGGCGATGAACGCCCCGATGAGCATGTGCGGTACGAAGGCGATGGCCGGACAGTCCGGGGCGATCTCCCCCCGGTCGACGGCCCGCTGCAG
Source organism: Streptomyces sp. NPDC001903 (assembly GCF_042891345.1). Lineage (NCBI taxonomy): Bacteria > Bacillati > Actinomycetota > Actinomycetes > Kitasatosporales > Streptomycetaceae > Streptomyces > Streptomyces sp. NPDC001903. The sequence goes on along the minus strand of NZ_JBIASZ010000015.1, from coordinate 67,731 downwards.
GAGCGCCTGGAGACCGGTGATCTCCGGGTCGACCAGCAGTTCGCGCAGGGCCTTGTGGAGCTCCGGGCTCTCGTGGACCGCATGGGTCAGACCCCGCATCAGCGCGGTGTCCTTCGCCATCTGCGCGTCGTCGGAGTGCTGGACCATCAGCGCGAAGTCCCCGCGCAGGCTGCCCGTGTCGATCTCCCGCAGGGACATCGGCTGGGTGCAGCGCAGGGCCCTGGCGACCAGCTCGGGCTTGCTCCCCCACTGGCGGTAGAGGGTGGCCTTGCTGGACTTGGTGCGGGCGGCGACCGCGTCCATGGTCAGCGCCTCGTAGCCGACCTCGCGGAGGAGGTCGAGGACCGCCTCGTGGAGCTCGGCCTCCCGCTCGGGGGTGATCCGGCTGCGCCGCGACGCGACTTCTTCGGGCATCTCCGACACCTCCCTTGCGAACGAAACCGTTTCGTACACCGATGACGATACCCCCGACCCGAACGAAACGAAACCGTTCCGTTTCGTTTCGGCGAGTGGCGTGGGTCACCCGACGCGGACATGGATCACCTGTACGAGTTGCCAGCCCCCCTTGGCGCGGAAAGCATTGTGGGGTGAGTCACGACGGCGCGTACCTCCGCTTCCCGCACCTCCACGACGATCTGCTGTGCTTCGCGACCGAGGACGACCTCTGGGTCGCCCCGCTGGTCCCCGAGGGCGAGGCCCCCGGCCGGGCCTGGCGGATCACGGTCGACCGGACCAGGGTCGGCCACCCCCGGTTCTCCCCCGACGGCCGGCACATCGCCTTCACGAACTGGCGCAGCCTCGACCCCGAGATCCACCTCGCCCCGGTCGCCGGCGGCCCGGCCCGCCAGCTCAGCTACTGGGGCGCCACCGACACCCGGGTCTGCGGCTGGACCCCGCCCGACAAGGACGGCCGCAGCGACATCCTCGCCGTCTCCTCGCACGGGCAGCCCTTCTCCTACTACGCCTGGGCCTACAGCGTGCCGACCGACGGCTCGCCCGGCGGCAAGCTGCCGTGGGGCCCGGTCTCCGACATCGCCGTCCACGACGAGCCGGGCGGGGAGCGGCGCACCCTACTGCTGACCGGCAAGCCCCCGCACGAGCCCGCCGCCTGGAAGCGCTACCGCGGCGGCGCCACCGGCCGGCTGTGGCTGCACGGCAAGCAGCTGATGGAGCACGTCGAGGGCCACCTCGACGCCCCGATGTTCGTCGGCGGACGCATCGCCTTCCTCTCCGACCACGAGGGCATCGGCAACCTGTACTCCTGCCTGCCCGACGGCACCGACCTGCGCCGCCACACCGACCACGAGGAGTTCTACGCCCGGCACGCCTCCAGCGACGGCTCCCGCGTCGTCTACCAGTGCGGCGGGGACCTCTGGCTCGTCGACTCCCTCGCCCCCGAGGCCGCCCCGCGCCGGCTCGACGTCCGGCTCGGCGGTCCCCGCGCGGGCCGCCGTACCTACCAGGTCCCGGCCGCCAGCCACGTCGACTCGCTCTCCGTCGACGCCACCGGCCGGGCCAGCGCCGTCGTCGTCCGCGGCAGCCTGTACTGGCTCACCCACCGCGACGGGCCCGCCCGGACCATCGCCGACACCCCGGGCGTACGGGTGCGGCTGCCCGAAATGCTCGGCAGCAGCGGGCAGGTCGCGTACGTGACGGACGCGGAGGGCGAGGACGCGATCGAGATCGCCTACCTCCCGCGGGCCTCCGGGGACCGGGAGCCGCGCCGGCTGGCCTCCGGCGAGCTGGGCCGCGTACTGGAGCTGCTCTCCGATCCCGACGGGGAGCGCCTCGCGATCGCCTCCAACGACGGGCGGCTGCTCCTCATCACGGTGCCCGATGACGAGGCCGGCGCCCCGGGGAGCGGGGAGTCGGGGGCAGGGGAGGTCACCGAGCTGATCCGGTCCGTCAACGGGCCCGTCACCGACCTGGCGTTCTCGCCCGACGGGGCCTGGCTGGCCTGGTCGCACCCGGGCATCGGGCGCTCGCTGCGGCAGATCAAGATGGCCCGGATCTCCGGCCCGGGACCGCGCTCCGTCGTGGACGTCACCAACGGCCGCTTCGAGGACGAGAATCCGGTCTTCACGCGCGACGGCCGCTACCTGGCCTTCCTGTCCTGGCGCGGCTTCGACCCGGTGTACGACGTGCACACCGGCGACCTGTCCTTCCCGCTGGGCTGCCGCCCGTACCTGGTGCCGCTGTCCTCGGCGACCCCCTCTCCGTTCGCGTTCACCCCCGACGGGCGCCCCGCGGCGGGCGGACTCGACCCGGGCGAGGGCGAGTCCGCCGAGGGCGAGGGCACCGTCATGGTGGAGCTGGAGGGGCTGGAGAGCCGTGTCACCCCGTTCCCGGTGACGGCGTCGAAGTACTCGGCCCTCTACCCGGTCAGCGGCGGCGGGCTGGTGTGGCTGCGCTGGCCGATCTCGGGCGCGCTCGGCGAGACCTTCGCCAACCCGACCGACACCAGCGGCAAGCCCACCCTGGAGCACTTCGAGATCACCAAGGCGCGCAAGAGCGAACTGGCCTCCGGGCTGGACTGGTTCGCGGTCAGCGGCGACGGCACCCGGCTCGTCGTCAACGACGACGGCGACCTGCGCGCGGTCCCCTCGACCGAGTCCGGCGACAGCGACTCCACCGTCTACCTGGACCTGCGCCGCATCCTGCACGAGGTGGATCCGGCCGCCGAGTGGCGCCAGGCCTTCGAGGAGGCCGGGCGGCTGATCCGCGCGTACTTCTGGGAGCCGGACATGTGCAACATCGACTGGGACGGGGTGCTGCGCCAGTACCGCCCCCTGGTCGAACGGGTCGCCTCGCCCGACGAGTTCGCGGACCTGCTGCGCGAGGTGCTCGGCGAGCTCGGCACCTCGCACGCGTACGTCTCCCCCGCGCGCCGCAACGAGGGCCCGCCGCACTACCACCGGCCGATCGGGCTGCTCGGCGCCAACTTCGTGCCCCGCGAGGAGGGCTGGACGCTCGCCCGGATCCTGCCGGGCGAGTCCTCCGACTCCAAGGCCCGCTCCCCGCTCGCCGGCACCGGGATCCGGGAGGGCGCCGTGCTGACGCACATCGACGGGCGGCCGGTGGACCCGGTGGCCGGACCTTATCCGCTGCTCGCGGCGGCCGGCGGCACCACCGTCGAGCTGACCTTCGTACCGGCCGAGGGCGAGGGGCGGGCCCGGCGGGTGGCGATCGTGCCGCTCATCGACGAGCGGCCGCTGCGCTACCAGGACTGGGTGTCCAAGCGGCGCGCGGTGGTCCGGGAGCTCAGCGGCGGCAAGTGCGGCTACCTGCACATCCCCGACATGGGCGGCTCGGGCTGGGCGCAGTTCAACCGGGACCTGCGGATGGAGATGTCCCGGCCGGCGCTGATCGTGGACGTGCGCGGCAACGCGGGCGGGCACATCAGCGAGCTGGTGGTGGAGAAGCTGACCCGCTCGATCCTCGGCTGGGACCTGACGCGCAACGCCCAGCCGGTCAGCTACGCCTCCAACGCGCCCCGCGGTCCGATCGTGGCGCTGGCCGACGAGGCGACCTCCTCGGACGGGGACATGATCACGGCGGCCTTCAAGCTGCTCGGGCTCGGCCCGGTGGTCGGCCAGCGCACCTGGGGCGGGGTGGTCGGGATGACCGGCCGGCACACCCTGGGCGACGGCACGGTGATCACGGTGCCGATGAACGCCGCCTGGTTCCCGGAGTACGGCTGGTCGGTGGAGAACCACGGCGTGGAGCCGGACCTGGCGATCCTGCGGACCCCGCTCGACTGGGCGGAGGGGCGGCACGCGCAGCTGGACGACGCCGTGTTCCTGGCGGTGGAGCTGCTGGAGCAGGAGCCGGCCGCGGTGCCGCCGGGGTACGCGGACGTACCGGACCTGAGGCGGCCGAAGCTGCCGCCGCGGCCGTAGGGCGCCCGTTTGCGCAGAACACGCGGAAGGGGCCCGGCCTGTGCAGCGCACGGGCCGGGCCCCTTCCTCGCTTCCGTGACGAACTCCGGGCGTCAGAAGTCCCAGTTGTCGTCGAGCTCGTCGTGGACCTTTTCCTTCTTCTTCTTGGCCGGCTCGGAGGCGTGCGCACCGCGCTTCGACGCCTCGTCCTTGGCGCTCCTGCCGGCCTCGTCGGCCTTGTCCTTGAGCTCGCGCGCCTTGTCCTGGAACTGGTCCTTGATGCCCATGCTGTTCACTCCTGGAGGGGTGTAGGGGACCGGGCTGCGACCAGATTTGCACGAGGGGACAAAGCTCGCATTTCGATCAATGACGCTCCGTGCCCGGTGTCCGTTCCCTCTCGTCGGCGGCGCCCCCGGCACCCACCAGCCCCCGGGAGACGCTCGTCAGCCTCGGCTCGAAGCGCTTCATCTCCCGCTGCCCGACGGTCGCGATGATCCCGGGCAGGTAGCCGCGCACGCCCTGCATCCCGCGCAGCCACCACTGCGCGTACACGTGCGGCGAGCGCCGCTCGATGCCGGCCACGATCCGGTCCACGGCCGGGCCCAGCGGGTACGTGCGGTTCGCCGGCCACGGCAGCCGTCCGCGCAGCTCCCGCATGACCTCGTCCTGGTCGGCCCCGCGCACCATGTCGGTGTCGGTCCAGGAGAGGTAGCCGACGCCCACCCTGACGCCCTTGTACCCGACTTCGGCGCGCAGGCAGTGCGCGAAGGCCTCGACGCCCGACTTGGAGGCGCAGTACGCGCTCATCATCGGCGCCGGCGTGATCGCGGCGAGCGAGGCGATCTGGAGGAAGTAGCCGCGGCTCTCGGCCAGTACGGGGAGGAAGGCGCGGGCGGTGACGGCGCCGCCGATCAGGTTGACCTCGATCACCCGGCGCCAGGCCTCGGGGTCGGAGTCGGCGAACGGCCCGCCGGCGGCGACCCCCGCGTTGGCGACGACGATGTCGACCTTGCCGAAGCGCTGCTTGACCTCCTGCGCGACGCGGGCCATGGCCTCGTGGTCGGTGACGTCGGCGTGCCAGTGCCCGCTGTCGGTGTGCAGCCGCTCGGAGACCTCCTTGAGGGCCTCCGGCTCCAGGCCCACCAGCGCCACCTTCGCGCCGCGTGCGGACAGCTTGCGGGCGAGGAGCTCGCCGACTCCGCGTGCCGCACCGGTGACGACGGCGACCTGGCCTTCCAGGCTCCTGCTCGCGCTCACGGGGTCTTCTCCTTCAGGTCGTCGGTCACGGTCGCCCCGTCGGTCGCGGTCGCCCCGTTCCTCGCGGTCGCCCCGTTCCTCACGTGGACGGTCAGCTCGCGTACGGCGTTGGTGACGGCCTCGGGGGCCTCGATCGGGGTCATGTGCCCCATGCCGGTCAGCTCGGTCAGCCCCACGCAGTGCGGCAGCGCCGCGGCGAGCCCCCGGGCGTGCACGATCGGGGTGAGCCGGTCGTCCTTGCCGCCGATGACGGCGGTGGGCACGGTGAGCGCCGCGAGGTCCGCCTCCAGGTCCAGCCCGGCCAGGACCTCGGACCAGGCGTGCCGGACGCCGGTGGGGCAGGCGTGGACGATACGGGCGCAGGCCTCGACCTTGTCGGGCGCGGACCCGGGGCCCATCGTGGCGTACTTCAGCACCCGCTTGGCGACCGGCGTGACCGGGCCGAGGGGGGCGCGCGCTCCGAGGACCGCGCCGGTGATGCGGGTCCGTACGCGCCCCGGGCGCAGGGGCACGACCAGCGCCTCCGCGACCAGCCGGGCGCTGCCGGTGCTGCACAGCAGCGCGGCGGCGGCGTGCTCGGCGAACTCCGGCCGCCCCGCGGCGGCCATGATCGTCATGCCGCCCATGGAGTGCCCGGCGACGACCGCCCGCTCGCCGGGTGCCAGCGTCGCCCCGAGGACCGCCACGAGGTCGTCGGCGAGGGCGTCGGTTCCGTAGCGGGAGGCGGCGGGGCTGCGCCCGTGCCCCCGCTGGTCGTACGCGATGACCCGGTGGTCCTGGGCGAGCTCGCGGATCTGCGCGGCCCAGAAGGCGGTGGAGCAGGTCCATCCGTGCGCCAGCACCACGGCCGGCGCGCCCTCCTCCCCGTGCTCCTCCACGTGCAGCCGGGCCCCGTCGGCCGATACCGCGACGAGCTCCCGCCGGGCGGCGGGCGGGGCGTACCGCCCGGAGGTGACGTGCGCGGGCCGGCTCACGCGGCGCCCTCCGCGCTTTCGGCGCCGGCGGGGACCCGCTCGGCCCCGGCCTCCCGGAGCCTGACGACCTCGTACTCGGACAGGTCCACGCTCCGCGTCTCCTTCCGGAACTCGCCGGTGGTGCCCGGCCACACCGTCGTGTTGCGCCCCTGCGCGTCCAGGTACCAGCTGGTGCAGCCGCCGGTGTTCCACACGGTCCGCTCCATCCGGGTCTGGACGTGCCGGTTCCACTGGTTCACGGCCGAGGGCCGGGCCGCGAGCGCGACCCGCCCGCCCAGCACGTTCAGCTGGCGCAGGTAGTCCGCCATGTAGTTCAGCTGCGACTCGATCATCAGGATCATCGAGCTGTTGCCGAGCCCGGTGTTCGGCCCGATGATCGTCATCCAGTTCGGGAAGCCGGCGGCCGTCGCCCCGCGCAGCGACTGCATCCCGTCCTTCCAGTGGTCCGCCAGCGTCCTGCCCTCCGCGCCCACCACCCGGTCCGCGATCGGCATGTCCGTCACGTGGAAGCCGGTGCCGAAGACGATCGCGTCGACCTCGGTCTCGGTCCCGTCGGCGGCGACCAGTACCGAGCCCCGGATCTCCTGGAGCCCGGAGGCGACCAGGTCCACATTGGGCCGCGCCAGCGCCGGGTAGTAGTCGCTGGAGAGCAGGATCCGCTTGCACCCGATCCGGTACGAGGGCGTCAGCTTGGCCAGCAGCGCCGGGTCCTTGATCGAGCGCGCCATGTTGGCCTTGGCCAGCGACTCGATGAGCCCGAGCTGGTTCGGCCGCTTGGTGAACGCGCTGACCTGGAGCTCCCGGATCCCCCACAGGAGCCCCCGGCGGGCCGCCCGGGTGAACGGCAGCTGCCGGTGCAGCCAGCGCTCCGCGCCGCTGATCGCGCGGTCGGTGCGCGGCATCACCCACGGCGGGGTCCGCTGGAACAGCGTGAGCCGCTCCACGTCGGGCGCGATGGCCGGCACGATCTGGATGGCCGAGGCGCCGGTGCCGATCATGGCGACGCGCTTGCCGCGCAGGTCGTAGTCGTGGTCCCAGCGCGCGGAGTGGAAGACCTTGCCGGGGAACTCGGCGAGCCCCGGGACCTCCGGCATCTTCGGGTCGGACAGCGGCCCGGTGGCGGAGACCACCACGTCGGCGGTGAGCTCACCGGCCGAGGTCTCGATCTCCCACCTCAGCCGGTCGGCGTCCCAGCGCGCCAGCCGGACCTCGGAGTTCAGCCGCAGGTGGGGGCGCAGGCCGAAGGTGTCGGCGACGTGCTCCAGGTACGCGCGGATGGCCGGCTGCCCGGAGAAGGTCCGCGGCCAGTCGGGATTGGGCGCGAAGGAGAACGAATAGAGATGGGAGGGGACGTCGCACGCGCACCCGGGATAGCTGTTGTCCCGCCAGGTCCCGCCCACGGAATCGGACCGCTCCAGGACGACGAAGTCCGTGATCCCCTCGCGCCGCAGCCGTACGGCCGCGCCCAGCCCGCCGAACCCGGACCCGATCACCGCCACTCGTACGTGCTCGCGCCCGCCCATGCCACCGCTCATGCCCGCCGCCTTCCGCAGCCCCACAGCGCAACACTGCCAGCAATCACTGGCACAATCGGGAGCGTAGAGCAGCTCCGTACTCATGGGTAGAGGTCGCGCCCGGAAAGTTACTGTCGGTACGCCATAGGCTGCGCCTGTGGAAGACACGGAAGCGGGGACGACAGTGCGTGAATACCGTACGGAGGAACTGGCCGAAGCGGCCGGCATCCCCGTCCGCACCCTGCGCTTCTACCGCGAGCGCAAGCTCCTCCCGCCGCCGCGCCGCGAGGGCCGGATCGCCTGGTACGACGAGCACCACCTGGCCCGGCTGCGCACCATCGCCGCCCTGCTGGAGCGCGGCCACACCCTCGGCGGCATCGCCGAACTGACCGCCGCCTTCGAGAACGGGCGCGACGTCAGCCAGCTCGGCGAGCTGCTCGGCATCGGCTGGTCCGAGGAGACCCCCGTACGGCTGACGCCGGAGGCCCTCGCCGACTACTTCGAGGGCGAGGTCACCCCGGAGAACCTGGCGGCCTCCCTGGACCTCGGCTACCTCGCCACCGACGGCGACGAGATCGTGCACGTCAGCCGCCGCCTGCTCGACGTCTCCTCCGCGCTGGTCCGCGAGGGGGTACCGCTCGCGGCGGTGCTGGAGACGGGCCGCCGGGTCCGCGAGCACGCGGACGCGATGGCGGCACTGTTCACCGAGCTGATCTCGGCGCACCTGACGGAGGGGGCACTGCCGCGGCTGCGCCCCCTCGCGAAGAGCGTGGTGGAGGCGGAGCTCACCATGGCGATGGACCGCCTCCTGGCCTCGGGGACCGGGTCCGCGGCCCCGCCCGCGGCTCCGCCGGAGGCTCAGGACCCCAGTTCGTAGACCACGGTCACGGGCGCGTGGTCGGACCAGCGCTCGGGGTGCGTCTCGGCCCGCTCGACGAACGCCTTCACGGCCTTCGCGGCCAGCCCCGGGGTCGCGACCTGGAGGTCGATGCGCCACCCGGCGTCGTTGTCGAAGGCCCGCCCGCGGTAGGACCACCAGGAGTACGGGCCCTCGGTGTCGGGGTGCAGGCTCCGCACGACGTCCACGTACCCGGCGGTGCCGTACACCTCGCCGAGCCACTCCCGCTCTTCCGGCAGGAAGCCGGCGTTCTTGCGGTTGGTCTTCCAGTTCTTGAGGTCGACCTCGTTGTGGCAGATGTTCCAGTCTCCGCAGACGACGACCTCGCGCCCGTCGGCGGCGGCGCGGGCCTTCAGCGCGGTGAGGTAGGGGAGGAACTCCCCCATGAACCGGTACTTCTCGTCCTGCTTCTCGGTCCCGGCCTCACCGGAGGGCAGGTAGAGGCTGGCGACGGTGACACCCGGAAGATCCACTTCCAGGTAGCGCCCGCTCGTGTCGAACTCCGCGCTCCCGAATCCCACCTGCACCCGGTCGGGCTCGCGGCGCGTGTAGAGCGCGACCCCGGCCCGCCCCTTGGCGGCGGCCGGCGCGAACACGGTGTGCCAGCCGTCGGGCTTCCGGACCTCGTCCGGAATCTGCCCCTCCTCGGCCCGCACCTCCTGCAGGCAGACCACGTCGGCGTCCGACCCGGCCAGCCACGGGGAGAACCCCTTCTTGGCGGCCGCGCGGATCCCATTCACATTCACGGAGGTCACAGTGAGCATCCCCGCACCATAACGGGAGCGTTCCGTACGATGTTCCGATGTCTCACGGGATAGAGCTCCGCGTCGTGCCGTACGACCACCCGGACGCCCTCAAACTCAACGACCAGGTCCAGCTCCGCTACCAGGTGCTCTACGGCGGTGAGGGCGATGTCACACCCCTCGACCCGGCGATGTTCGCCCCGCCGAAGGGCCTGTACCTGCTCGCGTACGACGCCTCCGGCGCACCCGTGGCCAGCGGCGGCTGGCGCAGCCAGGACGAGAACGACGAGGGCTACTCGGACGGCGACGCCGAGCTCAAGCGGATGTACGTGATCCCCGAGGCCCGCGGCCTGGGCCTGGCCCGCCGCATCCTGGCCGAACTGGAGGCCGACGCCCGCGCCGCGGGCCGCACCCGCATGGTGCTGGAAACGGGAGACCGGCAACCGGAGGCGATAGCCCTCTACTTCTCCTCGGGCTACACCCCCGCCGAGAAGTTCGGCCACTACCGCGCGTACGACTCCAGCCGCTGCATGGCCAAGCCGCTGCACTCCCCCTGAGCCGCCCGGCCCCGAAACCAACGACTCCCGCCCGGCCTCCCGGCCGGACGGGATCCGCCGCGCCCTTTGCACGGGACTCGCCAAACGCCGAGATCCCGCCCGGTCTTTCGACCTGACGGGATCTCATGACGTTCTCGGGAGCTACCCGCGAACTGTCGTTTGTGGACCTGTGGGGATTTGAACCCCAGACCCCCTCGATGCGAACGAGGTGCGCTACCAGACTGCGCCACAGGCCCTTGCGACGTGTGAAACATTAGCATCCCCGCGCTGGTGCTCCAAAACCGATACCGGGGAGCGTCCGCGCAGGTCCGGTCACTCGTTCGCGGCGCGGGGGCGGTCGTCGCTCTCGTACTGGTCGAACAAGGGCGTGCGGCCGCGCCCCTGGCCCCGCAGGCGGGCGTTGGGGGAGGCCTTCTGCTCCGACTCCTGGTCCGGCGTCGCCTCGGGCTTCGCGGCCGGCGAGGGCTGGGCGCGCAGTCGGGGGTCCGTCGGCTCGGCCGTGCTGGAGCGGGTCGCGCTCCAGGCGTCCGGGGTCACCGGACCGGTGGCGCGCGGGGCGACCGGGGCCGTCACGTACGTCGGCAGCGGGACCGGGACCGGCTCCCAGCTGTCACCGCGGGCGGGGCCGCGCTCCCGCTCGCGCTGCTGGTCCACCCACTCCGCGTGGTCGGTCTGCTCGACCAGCGCGCGCCGTCCGGCCTCCTGCGGGGAGACCGGTGGCGCGGGGTCCGGCTCGGATCCCGCGGCCGCCTCCGGCTCGCGGCGGCGCGGGCGGTTCTCGCGCAGCTGCCGGGCGGCGGCCTCCGCGCGCCGCCGGTCCATCGTGAACTCGTAGCGGCGCCGCTCCTGGACCCGCAGGTGCACGATGTACGCGCTCAGCAGCAGGGCCGGCACGGCGGGCGCCCAGAGGTAGCCCAGGCCGCCGACCGCGGCGACGATCGCGCCGAGCGTGAAGATCAGGAAGAGGAGCGCGGTGGTGCGCCGGCGGCGCGCGAGCACCTGGAGGCGCTGCTCGCGCCGGTGCCGCTCCGCCACGGCCGACCTCGGCTCCGCCCTGGTCGGGGGTACGGCGACGGCCCGGGCGTCGGCGTCCACGGAATTCACCGTTTCCGTCGCGGCGTCCGGGTCCGCACGGCACTCGGGACCCGCCTCCTGGTCGCCGCGTTCACGCAGCCCCTTGGCGTAACGGCGCTCCATTCCCGCCCGGCCGGAAAGCAGCCGAATGGCAGTGGAGAAGCGTTCCGTCGGACGGGCTTCGTTCAGCTCGTCCTGCCTCCGGAGCCACATGGGCACCAAGTAGGCGGCCCAGGCCCCGACAATGACTGCGTAGATGAGGCCGCTGCTGCTCACACCTCACACCGTAGAGGGGCGCGGCCGGGCGGATCCGCCAATTGGGCCGGTGTGTCGCGCGAACCGGCTGATATCACGGACTTTTTTTGTGATTCTTCGGATCAGGTTATGGGCGAATCGGTTCCGCCCCCCATTAATTCGAACAGTTATTCGTTTATGCGCGAGCGCGGTGCCAGCGGCGCAGCAGCCCCTCCTGGACCTCCTCCGCCGTCAGCGCGTACACGAGGTGGTCGCGCCACGCGCCGTCGATGTGGAGGTAGCGCGGCCGCAGCCCCTCCTCGCGGAAGCCCAGCTTCTCCACGACCCGCCGGCTCGGCCCGTTCTCCGGGCGGATGCACACCTCGATCCGGTGCAGCCCGACCTTCGCGAAGCAGTGGTCCACGGCGAGCGCGACCGCCGTCGGCATCACGCCCCGGCCCGCCACCTCGCGGTCGACCCAGTAGCCGACGTGGCCCGCGCACATCGAGCCCCAGGTGATCCCGGCGACCGTCAGCTGACCGACGAGGCGCCCCCGGTACTCGATGACGAACGGCAGCATCCGCCCCGCGTTCGCCTCGGCCCGCAGGTGGCGGACCATCTGCCGGTACGTCGGCCGGTGGATCACCGGCCCCCAGGGCGCGGGCGGCGGAATCGTCGCCTCCCACGGCCGGAGCCAGTCGCGGTTGCGCCGGTTGACCTCGCGCCAGGCGTTCTGGTCCCGCAGTTTTATCGGCCGGAGCGTGACGTCGCCGTCGGTGAGCACCACCGGCCAGGAGGGTCCGTTCAGCTCGCGCTCCCGGAGGGATCCGCCGGTCTGGGGTGGTCGCCGCCCCGGATCTGGTCCACGGCGTGCGGCAGGATCCGGGCCAGGACGGCCAGGCCGTCGCGCACCCCGCCCGTCGAGCCCGGCAGGTTCACGATCAGCGTGTGCCCGGCCACGCCCGCCAGCCCCCGGGACAGGGCCGCGGTCGGCACCTTCGCCAGGCCCTCGGCGCGGATGGCCTGCGGGATGCCCGGGACCTCGTAGTCCAGCACCCGCGCCGTGGCGTCCGGGGTGCGGTCGGTCGGCGAGATGCCGGTGCCGCCGGTGGTCAGGATGACGTCGTACCCGGCGGCCACGCCCTCGCGCAGCGCCTGCTCGACCGGATCCCCGTCGGGCACGACCCGCGGGCCGTCCACCGCGAAGCCGAGCTCCTCCAGCCCCTCGGCCAGCAGTGGCCCGCCCCGGTCGGCGTACACGCCCGCCGAGGCGCGGTTCGAGGCGGTCACCACGAGCCCGCGCCGGGCGCGCCCGGCGTCCGGGGAGGCCGCCGCATCCGGTTCGGCCGCCCTGGCCTCCGCGGCCGGCCCGCTCCCGCCGGCCGCCGAGGGCACGTGGCTGAAGGCGTCGCCGCCACGCGGGGCGTTCACGCGCGGCTCCAGTCGCCGGACTTCCCGCCGGTCTTCTCCTCCACCCGGACGTCCGTGATGACGGCGCCCTTGTCGACGGCCTTCACCATGTCGATCACGGTGAGCCCGGCGACCGCGACGGCCGTCAGCGCCTCCATCTCGACGCCCGTACGGTCGGTCGTCTTGACGGTGGCGAGGATCTCGACGGCGTCGTCGGCGACCGTCAGGTCCACCTTCACCCCGGACACGGCCAGCGGGTGGCAGAGCGGGATCAGGTCGGGGGTCTTCTTCGCTCCCATGATCCCGGCGATCCGCGCGGTGGCGAGGGCGTCGCCCTTGGGCACGCCCTCGCCGCGCAGCAGCTCGATCACCCGCGCGGAGACGAGCACGCGCCCGCTGGCCCGTGCCGTCCGCGTCGTGACGTCCTTCTCCGAGACGTCCACCATCCGGGCCGCGCCGGCCTCGTCGATGTGCGTCAGCCTGCTGTGCGTGGTCATAGATTCGTGCCGCTCCCGCTCCGGGCCCCGCAAGGGCCTGTGTGGTGCAACACGCTACCCGCACCGGCCGTACTTCAGCCGAGCAGGACCACTTCGAGCTCGGCCCCCGGCTCCACCGAGGTGACGTCCTCCGGTACGACCATCAGGGAGTCGGCGTGGGCCAGCGCCGCGATCAGGTGGGAGCCCGATCCGCCGACCGGGCTGACCGTGCCGGCGACCGCGTCGTACGTGCCGCGCAGGAACTGGCGGCGGCCGGCCGGGGAGCCCAGCGCCTTGTCGGCCTTCAGGGTGGCCCGCACGCTGGGCCGGCTGACGTCGTCCAGGCCCATGAGCGCGCGGATCGCGGGGCGCACGAACAGCTCGAAGGAGACGTACGAGGACACCGGGTTGCCGGGCAGGGCCAGCAGGGGGGTGTGGTCGGGGCCGATCGTGCCGAAGCCCTGCGGCTTGCCGGGCTGCATGGCGAGCTTGCGGAAGTCCATCCGCCCGGTGTCGGCCTCCTCGTCGGCGCCGCCCACGGAGGACAGCGCCTCCTTGACCACGTCGTACGCGCCGACGCTCACGCCGCCCGTCGTGACCAGCAGGTCCGCCCGGATCAGCTGGTCCTCGATGGTGGAGCGCAGGGTCTCGGCGTCGTCGGCCACGGCCCCGACCCGGTAGGCGATCGCCCCGGCGTCGCGCGCGGCCGCGGCCAGCGCGAAGCTGTTCGAGTCGTAGATCGTCCCCGCGGCCAGCGACTCGCCCGGCTGGACCAGCTCGCTGCCGGTGGACAGTACGACCACGCGCGGGCGCGGCCGCACCCGTACGGTGCCCCGCCCGATGGCGGCGAGCAGCGCGATCTGCGGCGGTCCGAGCACCGTGCCCGCGGCCAGCGCGAGGTCCCCGGCCTGGACGTCGCTGCCGCGCGCGCGGACGTGGGCCCGCGCCTCGGCGGCCCGGTGCACCCGCACCTCGCCGCCCGCGCCCTCGGGCGCCGTGCTGGCCGGGGTCATGCCGGCGGCCGCGCCGCCGCCCGTGCCGCCGTCGGTCCACTCGACCGGTACGACCGCTTCCGCACCCGGCGGCAGCGGGGCGCCGGTCATGATGCGGGCGGCCTGGCCGGGGCCGACGGTGGGCAGCTCGCCGCTGCCCGCCGCCACGTCCCCGATCACCGTCAGCACCGCGGGGAACTCCTCGCTCGCGCCCTGGACATCGGCCGTACGGACGGCGTACCCGTCCATGGAGCTGTTGTCGAAGGGCGGGAGCGCGACGGGCACGGTGACGTCCTCGACCAGGACACAGCCCTGGGCGTCGAGCAGTTGGAGCTCGATGGGCTCCAGCGGCCGGATCGCGGCGAGGACGTCCGCGAGGTGCTCGTCGACCGACCACAGGCGCTGGGCGGCCCGGCCGGAGTCCTGCGGTGCGCGGCTGCTCAAGGTGCTACATCTCCTCCGTGACGTAACGGTGAAGCCAGGTGCGGAACTCCGGGCCCAGGTCCTCACGCTCGCACGCGAGGCGGACGATGGCCCGCAGGTAGTCCCCGCGGTCCCCGGTGTCGTAGCGGCGGCCCCGGAAGACCACGCCGTGCACCGGGCCGCCCACGCTCTCGTCGGCGGCCAGCTTCTGCAGGCCGTCGGTGAGCTGGATCTCCCCGCCGCGGCCCGGCTCGGTCTCCCGCAGTATGTCGAAGATCGCGGGGTTGAGGACGTACCGTCCGATGACCGCGTAATTGCTGGGCGCGTCCGCCGGGTCGGGCTTCTCGACGAGACCGGTGATCCGGACGACGTCCTCCTCGTCCGTGGCCTCGACCGCGGCGCAGCCGTACAGGTGGACGTTGGCGGGGTCGACCTCCATGAGCGCGATGACCGTGCCGCCGGTGCGGGCGTGGACGTCGGTCATCTGGCGCAGCAGCGGGTCGCGCGGGTCGATCAGGTCGTCGCCGAGGAGGACGGCGAAGGGCTCGTCGCCGACGTGCGGCTCGGCGCACAGGACGGCGTGGCCGAGGCCGCGCGGGTCGCCCTGGCGGACGTAGTGCATGGTGGCGAGGTCGCTGGACTCCTGGACCTTCTTGAGGCGGTCGTCGTCGCCCTTGGCGATGAGGGCCGATTCCAGCTCGTAGTTGCGGTCGAAGTGGTCTTCGAGCGCGCGCTTGTTACGTCCTGTGATCATGAGGACGTCGTCCAGGCCGGCCGACACGGCCTCCTCGACCACGTACTGGATGGCCGGCTTGTCCACGACCGGGAGCATTTCCTTGGGCGTCGCCTTCGTCGCCGGAAGGAAGCGGGTACCGAGACCTGCGGCCGGGATCACGGCCTTCTTGATCACAGGGTGCAACTGAGTCATGGGCAGAACGATAGTGGGTCAAGCGGACCGCCCCGGGCTTGATTCCGGTAAATAGATCCGACATTGCCCCGATTTGAAAGGAATTCAGAGTCAGCTGTGGTAGAGAAACCGCCGAACCCGTCCGAAAAGGCCGCGCTGCGCCGGGAGCTCCTCGCCGCCCGCCGGGCCCTGTCCCCCGATTTCCTGCGCACGTCGGCCGGCGCGCTCTCCCGCTCCGCCTGCGAACTGCCCGAACTGGCCGGTGCGCACACGGTGGCGGCGTACGTCTCCGTCGGCTCCGAACCCGGCACCCGCGATCTGCTGGACGCCCTGCGCGCGGCCGGCAAGCGGGTGCTGCTCCCCGTCCTGCTCCCCGACAACGACCTCGACTGGGCGGTGTACGAGGGCCCGGGCAGCCTCGCCGAGGCCGCGCACCCCGGGAAGATGCGGCTGCTGGAGCCGGCCGGGCCCCGGCTGGGGCCGGAGGCGGTCACCGGCGCCGACGCCGTCCTGCTGCCGGGGCTGGCCGTGGACGGGCGCGGGATGCGCCTGGGGCGCGGCGGGGGCTCGTACGACCGGGTGCTGGCGCGCCTGGCGCGCGCCGGGGCGCATCCCGCGCTGGTCGTGCTCCTGTACGACGAAGAGGTGGTCGCGCGGGTCCCGGAGGAACCGCACGACCACCCCGTTCAGGCGGTGGCCACCCCGTCGGGGGTGGTCAGGTTCACGGCTTGAGGGCCGTCACGGCTTGAGCGTCAAGGTCTCCGTGGTCGCCTTGTCCACGGCCTCCTTGCCGAAGGACCAGTCCAGCAGCTCGCCCTTGGCCCACATGTCCGTCTGGTCGTAGTAGTTGTCGTGGTACGCGTGGCCCGAGGCGCCGGTCAGGTTGATCCAGCGCGACTTGTCCAGGTCGTTGAGGTTCACGACCATGCGCATCGACGGGACCCAGGTGACCCCGTACCCGCTGGAGGCGTTCCAGCCGGTCGCGTTCACGGTGGCCTCGCCGCCGCCCAGGTTCCACGGGCCCCGGTTGAGGAGGTACTGCATGAAGCCGGGGCCCGCGGTGCCGATGGTCTGGTTCTTCAGCGTCAGCTGGTGCAGGCGGCCCCAGCTCCAGGTGGACTGGTCCTTGCCGAGCTTGGCGGTCAGCTCCCAGCGGGCGTCCTTCATGGCCCGCGCGAACAGCTGGTCGCGGGTGGCGGTCGCCGGCTGGTTGCGGGCGGCCGGCGTCTGCCACCAGGCCGACTTCTCGTCCTTGACCAGGCGGCGGACCACCTCGAACCAGCGGTCGCCGCCGTCCGGCTGCGCCGAGTCCGCGTCGCGGGCACCGCACTCGCGGACCGTCTTGGCCAGGTCGTCGACCGGACCGCTGCTCTCCTCCTGGACGTTCATGCAGCTGCCCTCGATCCGCAGCTCCTTCGGCATCTTGTCGCCGAAGGACAGCTTGAGGATGTTGCGCCAGACCGCGTTGAAGTACGCGGCCGCCGCCGAGTCGGGCTCCTGGGTGTAGTTCCAGCCCTCCAGCAGCTTCTGCGCGGAGCGCACGTCCGGGTCCGAGACCTCGATCTTGGCCAGCATCGGGGTCAGCAGCGCGGCGATCTCGCTGCTGTTGTCCATCTGCATGGTGCGCATGTCGTCGGTGGAGATCTTGCCGCTGTCCTTGATCTTCGCCTCGATGAGGTCGTTGATCCGCTGGCTGCGGGCGCCGTAGCCCCAGTCGGTGGTCAGCGTGTACGGGTACTTGCCGGCGCCGGTCCCGCTCTCGACGACCGCCTGGTTCGCGGTGACGATGTAGCCGCGCGCCGGGTTGTAGTCGTACGGCATCTCGTCCTGCGGGACGTAGCCCGCGTTGCCGTCCTTGCCGCCCTTCCAGGCGTACTTGGAGTCCCAGCCGGGGGCCGGCATGCGGCCGTCGCCGGCGCCGCGGATCGGGATGCGGCCCGGGGCCTGGTAGCCGATGTTGCCCTTGGTGTCGGCGTAGATCAGGTTCTGGGACGGCACCTCGAAGTCGCGGGCGGCGGCGCGGAAGCCCGCGAAGTCCTTGGCCCGGTTGATGCCGAAGACCGCGTCCATCGATTTGCCGGGGTCCAGGGCGGTCCAGCGCAGGGCGACGGCGTAGCCGTTGCCGCGGTCGGGGGCCGAGCTGGAGACGGGGGCGCGGCTGCCGACCGTACCGAGCTCGTCGCTGCGGTCGGAGATCAGCGGGCCGTTGTTGGTGGTGCGGACGGTGATCTTCTTGCTCTTGCCGCCCGCGATCTTGATGACCTCTTCGCGGGTCGTGAAGGGGACCACCTTGTTGTCGTAGACGTAGCCCTCGGGCTTGACCTGCTCCAGGTAGAGGTCGGTGACGTCGGCGCCGAGGTTGGTCATGCCCCAGGCGATGTCGGCGTTGTGGCCGATGACCACGCCGGGCATGCCCGAGAAGGTGTAGCCGGCGACGTCGTACTTGCACTGGTTGGAGACCGCGCGGCAGTGCAGGCCCATCTGGTACCAGACCGAGGGCAGCTGCGGGGACAGGTGCGGGTCGTTCGCGAGCAGCGGCTTGCCGGTGGTCGTGTACTGGCCGGAGACGACCCAGGAGTTCGAGCCGATGCCGCTGCCGTTGGGGCCGAGGATCGCGGGAACCTTGTCCAGGGTCTTGGCGAGGGAGGTCAGCGAGGTGCGCAGGCCCACGGTCGCGCCCTGGGCGGTGGTGCCGTCCGCGAGGCCGGTGGGCGCGACGGGGGCGGCGGGGTCCTGCGAGGCGTTGGCCGAGGCCTGCGAGCCGGTGGTGCTGCCGCCGCCGGAGCCCTTGCCGGAGCCCTGGCCCGGGGAGCCGGCGGCCGCGCCCTGGGGGGCGTACTTCCCGCCCTCGATCTTGCCCGCGTCGACGATCGGCTTGTTCCGGTCGAAGGGGTAGGGCGGGTACAGCTCGTCGATCTGCGCCTGCGTGAGCTTGTTGGACATCAGCGCGCGGTCGATCTCGTCCTGCATGTTGCCGCGCAGGTCCCAGGCCATCGCCTTGAGCCAGGCCACCGAGTCCACCGGGGTCCACTGCTCGGGCTCGTAGTCGTCGCTGAGCTTGAGGGCGGAGTGCTCGACGGAGAGGTCCTTGCCGGACTTCCCCTTCAGGTACGCGTTGACCCCGTCGGCGTAGGCCTGCAGGTACTTCTTCGTCTCGGCCGACAGCTTCGTGTCGTACTCGGCCTGCGCGACCTGGCGCCAGCCGAGCGTGCGCAGGAAGGCGTCGGTCTCGACCTGGTCGGGACCGAACATCTCGGAGAGCCGGCCGGAGGTCATGTGGCGGCGGACGTCCATCTCCCAGAAGCGGTCCTGGGCGTGGACGAAGCCCTGGGCGCGGAAGAGGTCGTCGTCGTTGTCGGCGTAGAGCTGGGGAATGCCGTGGGAGTCGCGCTTGACCTCGACGGTCCCGGTCAGGCCGGGGACCTTGAGGGTTCCGGTGGCCTGGGGGAACGAGGCGCGGACGTTGTCCATGCTCCAGTACGTCCCGTACCCGAAGCCCGCGAGGAGCGCCAGGACCAGCACGAGCACGATCAGACGGGCGCGTCGTCCCCTCTTCTTGACGGGAGGGGCGGTTTCGTTGGCGGGCATCGCTGTCCTTAGAGGGGCAGGGTGGTCCTGGGAGTGCTGGGAGCAACCATAGGCGCAGGACCGGGTGCGTTGATCCGCCAGGGGTCGAGGTGACGATGACAGGGCCGAACAGGCGTTTCACAATGTGGTTATCGCGTAAAGGGCGCGTCAAATATTAGGTAAGGTAACGAAGTACCTGCCGATCTTGCCGGACTTGTCGCCTGGAGGAACGTTCCGCCGGGCGACTTGAGGAAAGGGCCGCCCGCTGACCGTCCACACGCTCAATGAGCTCCTGCTGGTCTGCTCGCTCGTGCTGCTCGTCGCCGTCGCGGCGGTGCGCGTCTCTTCACGCAGCGGCCTCCCCAGCCTGCTCATCTACCTCGGCATAGGCATAGCGATAGGCCAGGACGGCATAGGCAACGTCGTATTCGACAATGCCGAGCTGACACAGGTCATCGGCTACGCCGCGCTCGTCGTGATCCTCGCCGAGGGTGGTCTGGGCACCAAGTGGAAACAGATCAAACCGGCCCTGCCGGCCGCGATCGTGCTGTCGTTGGTCGGCGTCGCGATCAGCGTCGGCGTCACGGCCGCGGGCGCGCACTACCTGGTCGGGCTGGACTGGCGGCAGGCCCTGCTGATCGGCGCGGTCGTCTCCTCGACCGACGCCGCGGCCGTCTTCTCGGTGCTGCGCAAGGTGCCGCTGCCCTCCCGGATCACGGGCGTGCTGGAGGCCGAGTCGGGCTTCAACGACGCCCCCGTCGTCATCCTGGTCGTCGCCTTCGCGACGGTCGGCCCGGTGGACCAGTGGTACGTCCTGGTCGGCAAGATCGCCCTCGAGCTGGCGATCGGCGTCGCGATCGGCCTGTCCGTGGGCTTCCTGGGGGCGTACGGCCTGCGGCACGTGGCGCTGCCCGCCTCCGGCCTCTACCCGATCGCCGTGATGGCGATCGCGGTGTCGGCGTACGCGGCCGGCGCGCTCGCGCACGGCTCCGGCTTCCTGGCCGTGTACCTGGCGGCGATGGTGCTCGGGAACGCGAAGCTCCCGCACTGGCCGGCGACCCGGGGGTTCGCGGACGGGCTCGGCTGGATCGCCCAGATCGGCATGTTCGTCCTGCTCGGGCTGCTGGTCACCCCGCACGAGCTGGCGGGGGACTTCTGGCCGGCGGTGGTCATCGGGCTGGTGCTGACGATGGTGGCGCGGCCGCTGGAGGTCTTCGTCAGCCTGCTGCCCTTCCGGCTGCCCTGGCAGGAGCAGGCCCTGATGTCGTGGGCGGGGCTGCGCGGCGCCGTCCCCATCATCTTGGCGACCATCCCGATGGTGACCGGGATCGAGGGCAGCGACCGCGTCTTCAACATCGTCTTCGTGCTGGTCGTCGTCTACACCCTGGTCCAGGGCCCGACCCTGCCCTGGCTCGCACGGAAGCTGGAGCTCGGCGACTCCGACGCGGGCGCCGCCGACCTGGGGATCGAGTCGGCGCCGCTGGAGAAGCTGCGCGGGCACCTGCTGTCCTTCGCCATCCCCGAGGCCTCGCGGATGCACGGCGTCGAGGTGAGCGAGCTGCGGCTGCCGCCGGGGGCTTCGGTGACGCTGGTGGTCCGCGACGCGAAGAGCTTCGTACCGCTGCCGTCCACGGTGCTGCGGCGCGGGGACGAGCTGCTGGTGGTGGCCACGGATCCGGTACGGGACGCGGCGGAGGCCCGGCTGCGGGCGGTGGCGCGGGGCGGCAAGCTGGCCGGATGGCTCGGGACGGGCTCGAACGGCGGCTGAGCGGGGGCGGGCGGGGTCCGCGTGGCCCCGACCTGACTTCAACAGAGCGTTAGAGTGTCGTTCTAATTCTGTGTTTTCGGGGTTTGCGGGCCGTTTCACCCCGCTTTCACTGGCTCCGGAATGCGAACTTCCAGTTAATCGCAGGTGAAGACACTGCATGTCGCCGGAATCACAGGACACACACCCGGTCTGCCTGTACGATTAAGGCACACCACATCGAACCAACTCTGCCTGACGCAGAGCTGGCGCGACCGCAAAGCGGCCGTGGCTCCCTCCCGCAGTGGGCGCCCAGGTATCACTCGGTTCTGCGCAAGAGGACAGCTCTCGGGGCTCCCACATGTACGGGTGCGGTCGCTCACAAGGCGGCACACCGTCCGCAGACGGGGACGCTCTACCAGGCAGCGGAAAGGCCAGGCCGTGACATCCGCGGTCACGACCGACAAGTCCGCACGCCCCGGTTACGGGCAGCTCCTGCGCACGCCCGGCGCCATCGGCTTCGTTCTCCCGGGATTCGCCGCCCGGCTCCCCTTCGGAATGCTGACCATCAGCATTCTGCTGCTCGTCCAGCACACCACCGGCTCCTACGGCAGCGCCGGCATCGTCGCGGCCGTCACCGGCGTCTCGATGGCGCTGTCCGCCCCGGTGATGGGCAAGCTCACCGACCGCCGCGGCCAGAGCGCCGTACTGGTCCCCGTCGTCCTCATGCACTCCGCCGCCGTCAGCACCCTCGTGGCGCTCGCGCTGCTGGGCGCTCCCGTGTGGGCGCTGGCTCTGGCGGCCGTCCCCGCCGGCGCCTCCGTCCCGCAGGTCGGGCCGATGGTCCGAGCCCGCTGGGCCGCCAAGCTGGAAGGCTCCCCGCTGCTGCCGACCGCGGCCGCGTTCGAGTCCGTCACCGACGAGTTCACCTTCGTCGTCGGCCCGGTGCTGGCCACCGCGCTGTGCACCGGCGTCCACCCGGCCGCCGGCCTGATCACCGAGGCCGTGCTGACGCTGGCCGGCGGTCTGGTCTTCGCCGCCCAGCGCGCCACCCAGCCCAAGGTGCACGCCGCCCCGGCCGCCGGCGAGAAGCACGCCTCCGCACTGTCCTTCCCGGGCCTGCGCGTCCTGATCGTGGCCTTCCTCGGCATCGGCGCCGTCTTCGGCGGCATGCAGGTGTCGCTGGCCGCCTTCTCCAACGAGATCGGCAACCCGGGCGCCAACGGCCTGCTGTACGGCATCTTCGCGGCCGGCAACATGACCGCGGGCATCGCCTGCGGCGCCATCGCCTGGAAGATCGGCCCGCGCCGCCGGCTGCTGCTCGGCTACGCCGGCCTCACCGTGGCCGCCTCGGTCCTGTGGACCGCGCACTCGATGATCCTGCTGGGCGCGCTCGGCCTGGTCGTCGGCCTGTGCATCGCCCCGGCCCTGATCACCGGCTACACGATGATCGAGTCCCTGATCCCGGCGAACGCCCGGACCGAGGCCTTCACCTGGCTGACCGGCGCCGTCGCCTTCGGCCAGGCCACCGCCGTGACCCTGGCCGGCCGGCTCACGGACGCGCACGGGTCCTCGTACGGCTTCCTGGTGCCCATGGCGGGCACCGTGCTGGCCCTGGCGACCCTGCTCGCGCTGCGCTCGAGCCTGGCCCCCAAGGCCCCGAGCCGGATCATCAACTCCTCGGCGGGATCGACCGCCGAGGGTGCTCCCGAGGCCCCTGCTGCGCGGGTGAACGAGCGTGGTGTCGGTCACCGCGTGCCGGTGACGGTGGACTGATCGGCCGGAATACGTCACCATGGAACGTCGTTAGCACTCATCGAGTCAGAGTGCCAGGAGGAAATTCGTGCCGACCTACCAGTACCAGTGCACCGAGTGCGGTGAGGGCCTTGAGGCCGTGCAGAAGTTCACCGATGACGCACTGACCGAGTGCCCGAACTGCCACGGACGCCTGAAGAAGGTGTTCTCCGCGGTCGGCATCGTCTTCAAGGGCTCCGGTTTCTACCGGAACGACAGCCGCGGCGCTTCGTCGAGCAGCACGCCTGCCGCCTCGAAGCCGTCGACGTCCGCCGCCGCTCCGGCCGCTTCTTCGTCGTCCTCGACGTCGAGCACGAGCACCGGCTCCACGTCGGCCGCCTGATCCCCGGCCCCGTCAGATCTTCGTAAGGCCCCGCCGCCCTTCCGGGCGGCGGGGCCTTGCGCATGCCCGGTTAGGGTGGCGGCATGGCTAACGCAGAGATCGGTGTCATCGGCGGCTCGGGCTTCTACTCCTTCCTGGACGACGTCTCCGAGGTCGAGGTGGACACCCCGTACGGGCCCCCGAGCGACTCCCTTTTCCTCGGCGAGCTGGCCGGGCGCCAGGTCGCGTTCCTCCCCCGGCACGGCCGCAGCCACAAGGTCCCGCCCCACAAGATCAACTACCGGGCCAACCTGTGGGCGCTGCGCTCGGTGGGCGTGCGCCAGGTGCTCGGCCCGTGCGCGGTCGGCGGCCTGCGCACCGAGTACGGTCCGGGCACGCTGCTCGTTCCCGACCAGCTGGTCGACCGTACGAAGTCCCGCGCCCAGACCTTCTTCGACGGGGAGCCGCTGCCTGGGGGCACCTCCCAGGCCGAAGGCTCTGGGGGAGGGACGGTGCCGAACGTCGTGCACACCACCTTCGCCGACCCGTACTGCCCGGTGGGCCGCTCGGTGGCGCTGGCGGCGGCGCGCGGCCGGGAGTGGGAGCCGGTGGACGGCGGCACGATGGTCGTCATCGAGGGCCCCCGCTTCTCGACGCGCGCCGAATCGAAGTGGCACGCGGCGATGGGCTGGTCGGTCGTCGGGATGACGGGCCACCCGGAGGCGGTCCTCGCCCGCGAGCTGGGGCTCTGCTACACCTCGATGGCGCTGGTCACCGACCTGGACGCGGGTGCGGAGACGGGTGAGGGCGTGTCCCACACCGAGGTCCTGAAGGTGTTCGGCGAGAACGTCGGCCGCCTGCGCGAGGTCCTCTTCGACGCGGTGTCGGCCCTGCCCCCGACGGAATCCCGCGCCTGCCTGTGCACCCACGCCCACGACGGCTGGGACCTGGGCATCGAACTGCCGTGACCGCGGACGCCCTCGACGCGGCCTGGGTCCGGACCTGGGCCGCGGACGTCACGGCGCAGGTGGACAGTGTCCTCGCGGCCTTCGACACGTACTACCCCTTCCCGCCCGGTCGGAACGAGGTCGTCCCGGCCGGCCGCCCGGACCGCGGGGACGCCTCGCCGGGCCGCCCCGGGGCCCCCGGGGTCGCGGCCGATCTGCTGACGTTCTACGGCGTGATCGACGAGGTGGTCCTGTCGGACATCGGCAACGCCTTCTTCGTCCACCCGGCGGACACGGCCCTCGACGACCGCGTGGAGCTCGACGCCGCGGGCGGAGCCGCCGGTGACGCCTTCGTCTTCGCGAGCGACGGCGGCGGAATCCTGTACGCCATCGGACCCGACGGCGGCGTGCACCGCTCGCGGGCCGCCTCGGCGGACAGCGGGTTCGAGCCCGTGACGGACGACCTGCGCGGGTTCCTCGACAGGCTCCGGGACGCGGTGGCTCGGTTCGCCGCCACGCGGACCCCCACGGCGCTCTGACGCTGCTCTGACGCCCTCACACGTACGGAACCGCGTCGCGCGGCGCCGCGTACGGGCCGGGGAGATCGCCGGAGCCCGACGTCCGCTCATTCGTGTGGGTGACGGGGTTGTCCACAGGCTGGGGATCGTCCACAGCCGTGAGCGGGATGGGGCGGGGCGGCGGATCGTGGGGGATGTCCGGGCGCTGGGTCCGGGCTCCGGAACCCGATTCACCGGTGGTGGCCGTCATGTCCAAGCCCTCGTGTTTCTCCTCTCCTCCCGGTCCTTCCTCTCCTTCTCGTTCTTCCGCTCCTTCCAGTCCTCCCGTTCCTTCCACCTGTCCCCCCGCGCGCCCGGTCCCGCCCTTTGCGCCGCTTCGCGTCGGCCGGGGCGGAGACCGGCTGCGCCGGGCCGTGCGGCGCCGGCGGCGTGCCGCTTCGGGCGGACTGGCCGTCCTGGCGGCCGCACTGGCCGTGGTGGGTGGAACGGAGGCCGCCCAGGCCTCGCGGGGCGCCGCGCCGACGGAGGTGAAGGCGCCGCCGGTGGCGGTGCGGTGGGTCTCGGCTCCGGTGCGCATCGCGGACGCGGCGACGGTGCGGCTGTTGCGGCCCGGGGACCGGGTGGATGTGGTCGCGGCGGAGCGCGCGGGCCCGCCGCGGGTGGTGGCCGCGGGCGCGCGCGTGGCCGAAGTGCCCGCTCCGGAGAAGGGTGTCGCGGACGCCGGGGCGCTGGTCGTCCTGTCGGTGCCCCGGGACACCGCGCGGGCCCTCGTCGGGGCGGGCGCGGCGGCACGGCTGGCGGTGACACTGTGCTGAACCGGACCGGGACGAATCGCACTGGCGTTCGGTCAAGTCATCACAAGCCGGGCCCCGATTGGACACGCCGGGCCCGGACTGCCGTAGCTTTCGGAACCGTTGGCTCCATGTTCGGCGGATTCGAAGAGAGGCTCAGTGGTGAGCGAGCAGAAGAAGGAGAGCGTCCTGGCGGGCTTCAAGGCCTTCCTGATGCGCGGCAACGTGGTCGACCTGGCGGTGGCGGTCGTCATCGGCGCCGCGTTCACGAACATCGTGAACTCGGTGGTGAAGGGGATCATCAGTCCGCTGGTCGGCGCCGTGGGGACCAAGAGCCTGGACGGCTACACGTCCTGCCTGAAGGGCCCCTGCGGCATCGACGCGAAGGGGGATGCCATCGGAGTGAACATCCTGTGGGGCTCGGTGCTGAACGCCGCGCTGACCTTCCTGATCACCGCCGCGGTCGTCTACTTCCTGATGGTGCTGCCGATGGCGAAGTACCTGGCCAAGGTGGAGCAGCGCCGCAGGGCCAAGGAGGGCGTCCAGGAGACCATGGAGATCACCGAGCTGGTGGTCCTCAAGGAGATCCGGGACGAGCTGGTCGCCCAGCGCGCCCACCAGAACGGTCAGTACGGCCAGGCCGGACACGCCGGCCAGGCCGGGTACGGGAACCAGGGCGGCCAGAGCGGTCACCCCGGCCACCCCGGCTCCGGGTACTGACAGGTCAGACGTGGTGCGGCGGCTTCTCGTCGAGGAAGCGGGCCAGGTCGGCCGCGCTCCCGGCGGAGGCCGGCCGCTCGCCCCACCCGCGGTCGGTGTCGTCCGAGGACTGCTGGTCCAGCGGGTCGTCGAAGACGAGCCGGGGCTTGGGCCGCGCCGCGGGGGCGGCCTCGGGCCGGGCCTGCGGCTGCGGGGAGTGGGGGTCGGAGGCGGGGGTGCTGCTCATGCCTCCAGAGTACGGCCGCACCCGCCCCGGCCCGCGGCCCCGCTGCCGTCCCGGTCCCGGCCCGGGGTCAGCTCGGGGCCTCGGCGCCCGGGCGGGCGTAGAACCACCAGCACACGGCCAGGCAGGTGGCGTAGAAGCCGATGAAGAGCCACAGCGCGTTCGTGACGGCCATGGCCGCGAACATCGCAGGGATGAAGAAGAACCCGTAGGCGGCGATGGCGGAGGAGAAGCCGGTGACGGCGCCCGCCTCCATCTCCGACTGCTTCAGGGCCGCGGCCTGCGCCTCGGCCCCCTTGCCCTCGGCCTCCCGCATGTGCTGGTCGCGGAAGATCACCGGGATCTGCCGGAAGGTCGATCCGTTGCCCAGGCCGGAGAAGGCGAAGGCGGCGAGGAAGCCGATGAAGAACGCCCAGAAGCTGCCCTGGTCGCCGCCCGAGGGCAGCGCGAAGATCACCACGACCAGGGCCGCGGCCATGCCGACGAACGACAGCATGGTGACCCTGGCGCCGCCCATCTTGTCGGAGAGCCAGCCGCCGGCCCAGCGCGTGAGAGCGCCGACGAACGGGCCGATCCAGGCATAGGTGGTCGCCTGGTAGCCCTGCGCCTCGAAATTGTTCTTGATCAGCAGGGGCAGGCCGGCGGCGAAGCCGATGAAGGACCCGAACGTGCCGACGTAGAGCCAGGTCATCAGCCAGTTGTGCTTGCGCTTGAAGATGATCTTCTGCTGGCTGAAGGGGGCCGCGGCCACCCGGAGGTCGTTCATCAGGAACCAGGCGAGCAGCGCCATGATCACCAGCAGCGGCACCCAGAGGAACGCGCCGTTCTGGAGCCAGATGTCGGTGTTCTCCTTCGCGTCGTGCTGCGGACCGCCCGCCGGCGCGCCCAGTACGGCGGCGGTGACCACCAGCGGGGCGACCAGCTGCACCACGCTCACGCCGAGGTTGCCGAGGCCTCCGTTGAGGCCGTTGGCACTGCCCTTCTCCCGCTTGGGGAAGAAGAAGCCGATGTTCGCCATCGAGGAGGCGAAGTTGGCGCCGCCGATCCCGCAGACGGCCGCGATCAGCGCCAGCTCCCAGTACGGGGTGCCGGTGTCCTGGAGCGCGAAGCCCAGCCAGAGCATGGGGGCGATCAGGATGATCGTGCTGAACGAGGTGAACTTCCGCTCGCCGAAGATCGGCCCGATGAAGGTGTAGAGGATCCGGAAGGTGCCGCCGGTGATGCCCGGGATGGCGGTCAGCCAGAACAGCTGCGACTTCGAGAAGCCGAAGCCCACGTCGTTCAGCTTCACCACGGTGACCGACCAGACCTGCCAGACCACGAAGCCGAGCATCAGCGCCGGGATCGAGACCCAGAGGTTGCGCTGGGCGACGGTGCGGCCGGTGGACTGCCAGAATCCCTCGTCCTCGGGCCGCCAGTCTCCGATGGTGGCACCGGGCTTGTAGGTCTCGCGGCGGTGCGAGCGCACCGGGGACGGCGTGGGGGTGGGGGTGGGGGTGGGTATGGACATGGTCATCGGTCCTTCGGGTCGAGGAGCCACAGTCCCAGCACGACGAGGAAGGACAGGACCAGGAATCCCGCACCCCACCAGGCCGTGCCGGTGTTGCCCTCCATCCACTCGTTGACGGTCACCGTCAGCGCCCAGAGCTGGCCGATCACGACCGTGAGGGCCAGGGCCAGACGGGCGTTGAGCTTCGAGGAGCGTTCCGGCTCCTGTTCGGATCCGGCTCCGGGGCCGGGGCCCGTGTGCCGGATCCGCGGGTCGCCGTAGCCGCTGGTGGGGCGGATCTGCGGATACCGCTCCCGCACCGGCCGGTTCAGCCGTGGCTGGGCACTGCCCGGTCGGTAGTCCGGGCGCGGGGGCAGGCGGCCGTCGCTCATGTCCGCCTGCTCTCGGTGGCGCGGTCGGCACCGGCGCAGCCGAGCCTGCGGGCCGCCTCGGGGCGGGACTCGCCGAACTGCCGGCACAGCGCTTCCCTCGCCGGCTCCCCCGACCGGGCGGTCGCGACGGCCCAGACGCTGCCGTCGACCTCCTCGGTCAGGAAGATCCTGGGGAGGGGACGCGGGGGCGGGCCGGCGGTCACCTCGCCGGTGCGGGCGTCGAAGACGCCCTCGTGGCAGGGGCAGTACAGCTCCCCGTCGGCTCCCCGGTCCTCGCGCCACAGCACGGCGCAGGCCAGGTGGGTACAGACGGCGGAGTAGCCGACGAGGGAGCCGTCCGACAGCCGTACGGCCAGGGCCCGGTCCTCGTCCCCGGGGAAGCGGAAGGCCACGGACTGGCCCGACGCCAGCTGGTCGGCGACCTTCTTGGCCCGGGGCAGGGTCTCGCTGTCGCCGTGCCGGTGCAGGATGCCGGAGGCGACGCCCACACCGCCGATGGCGAGGCCGCCGGAGACGGTGGCCACGATCCGGAGGTAGTCGCGGCGGGTGGTGAGGGAGTCGGCGCTGATCCGGTCGCGCAGCCGTTCGGCGGCGTCCTCGCCCGCGAGTTCCGGTCCCGTGGCGGGCGGGGGCGGTTCGGTGAGGCTCATCGGACATCCACTCCGTTGATCTCGACGACGGGCAGGCCGCCGGGGACGGGCCACTGGACCTTGTCGGCGGGGACCACCATCGCGACGCCGGTGCTGACCATGACGTCGCCGAAGGCGAAGGAGTCGGCGACCTGTACGCCGGGGCGCTCGGCCTGGAGCTCTTCGAGGGTTCCGTAGAAGAGGGCTCCGGTCGGGCAGACGGTGGCGCACATCGGGGCCAGGCCGTAGGCGGTGCGGTCGTAGCAGAGGTTGCACTTCATCTGGAGCTTCGCCTGGAGGTCGATCTTCGGGACGCCGAAGGGGCAGGCGTTGACGCAGTTGGCGCAGCCGATGCAGCGGGTGGTGTCGGCCTGTTGGACCACGCCGTCGGCGGTCACCAGGATCGCGTCGGCGGGGCAGACCTCGGCGCAGGGCGCGACCGGGTCCTCGCAGTGCATGCAGACGGTCGGGAGGGAGGCGACGGACATGCCGGGCTCGGTGTAGTCCAGGTGGATCATCGATTTGCCGCGGTGGGAATCGCATTCGCGGCAGGCGGAGACGCAGGCCTGACAGCCGATGCAGCGCCCCGGGTCGATGAAGATCGTGCGGCCCATCATGGCGGGGTCAGCTCCTCTCCGCCGTGCCACGGCCCTGCGGGGACGTGGGAGGCAGGCGGTCGGTGCGGGAGGCCTGGGCCTCCGGGTAGGCCTCGTGGCCCGGGGCCGTGGGCGGCGCGGGCACCTCGTCGACCCGCTCGGCGGCCTCGATCCGGGCGGCGCAGACCTTGTACTCGGGGATCTTCGAACGCGGGTCGAGGGCGTCGATGGTCAGGGCGTTCGCGGCCGTCGGGACGGGCCAGTGGTACGGGATGAAGACGGTGTCGGGGCGGATGGCCTCGGTGACCAGGGCCGGGAAGACCTCGCTGCCGCGGCGGGTGACCACCCGGACCGGGTCGCCGTTGCTGAAGCCGTGCGAGGGGTGGACCTCCACCCAGGGGCGCGGGGTCTGCTCGACGAGGGCGCCCAGGCGGCGGGTCTGGTTGCCGGAGAGGAAGTGCGCGACGGTGCGGCCGGTGGTGAGCGAGAGGGGGAATTCGTCGGTGTAGGCGTCCATGGGCGGATGCCACTCCACGACCTGGAGGTGGATCTTTCCGTCGGGGTGGTAGGTCCGGCCGTCCTCGAACAGCCGGGGTGTGCCCGGGTGCTCGGTCGACGGGCAGGGCCAGGCGATCCCGCCGGTATCCTCCAGCCGGTCGTAGGTGATGCCGTAGTAGTCGTTGACCGTGCCCGCTGAGGCGATCCGCAGCTCCTCGAACACCTCGCGGGAGCCCGGGAACTCGAAGTGGCGCCCGGCACCGAGCCTGCGGGCCAGCTCGCAGATGACCCAGGTGTCGGTGCGCACCCCGGCGGGGGGCTCCTGGGCCTTGTTGTGCTTGACCACGCGGGCCTCCGCGTTGGCCATCACGCCCTCGTCCTCGGCCCAGGTGGTGACGGGGAAGACCACGTGGGCGTTGGCCGCGGTCTCGGAGAGGAAGAAGTCGAACTGGGCGTGGAACTCGGCGGTGTCGTAGCCGTCCTTGACCACCGCGTAGTTGGGGAGGGAGACGAAGGGGTTGTTGCAGATGCCGATGAGACCGCGGATCTCCTTCCGCTGCATCTGCCAGACCATCTCCATCATGGAGGTGCCGGCGCCGGGGAGTTCGGATTCCTCGATGCCCCAGATCCGGCAGATCTGCGCCCGGTGTTCCGGGTTGGTGATGGAGCGGCCGCCGGGGAGGAGGTCGGACTTCTGCCCGTGTTCGCGCCCGCCCTGGCCGTTGCCCTGGCCGGTGATGGTGCCGTAGCCGGCGCCGGGCTTGCCGATGTTGCCGGTGGCGACGCACAGGTTGATGACGGAGAGGCAGTTCTCGACGCCCTGGGAGTGGTGTTCGATGCCGCGGGCGTGCCAGGCCATGGCCTTGCCCGCGCCGGCGAAGGCGCGCGCCACCTGGATGATCTGCTCGGCGGGGACCCCGCAGATCTCGGCGGAGCGGGCGGGCGGGTACTGCGCGACGGTTGCCTTGACCTCGTCCCAGCCGGTGGCGTGGGCGGCGAGGTAGGCCTCGTCGGTCAGCCCCTCGGCGACGACCACGTGGAGGACGGCGTTGAAGAAGGCGGAGTCGGTACCCGGCTTGATCGCGACGTGGATGTCGGCGGTGCGGGCGATGGCCGTCTCGCGCGGGTCGACCACGATCAGCGTGGCACCCCGGTCCCGTGCGCCCCACAGGTACTGGGTCATCACGGGGAAGCACTCCCCCACGTTCGACCCGGCGATGAGCAGGCAGTTCGTGAGGAGGATGTCGGAGAAGGGGTTGCCGGCCCGGTCGATGCCGAAGGCGAGCTTGTTGGCGCCCGCGGCGCTGACCATGCACAGGCGGCCGTTGTAGTCGACGTGCTTGGTCTTGAGCGCCACCCGGGCGAACTTGCCGACCAGGTACGTCTTCTCGGAGAACAGGCTGGCGCCGCCGAGCAGCCCGAAGGCGTCGTTCCCGTACGCGCCCTGGATGCGGCGGATCTCGGAGACGGTGAAGTCGAGGGCCTCGTCCCAGGAGCACTCCCGGAACTCCTCGTCCCGGGAGCGGCGCATCAGTGGCACAGTCAGCCGGTCGGGGTGGTTGACCTGCTGGTAGGCGTTGATGCCCTTGGGGCACAGCCTCATCCGGTTGATGTCGTGGTTGCGGGGCTCGACGCCGAAGACCTTGCCGCCGCGGTCCACCCTCAGGTACATCCCGCACTGCACCCCGCAGAAGCAGCAGTGGGTGGGGACGAGGGTCTCGCCGTTCTGGTCGGCGTGCCACTGGTCGGCCGGGATGCCGCCCGCATCGCGGAAGTTGCGCGTACCGGGCGGGGCGATCGACGGGTCGAGGGGCAGCGCGGCCGGCTTGGCGGGGTCCGTCGCGGTCACTTGAAGCCCTTCTTGACGTGCGCGAGGTACGCGTTGCCGCGCAGGACCCGCTTGCAGCGCGGGCAGTATTCGACGAAGGCGTTGAAGTCGAGCTTGAGGTCCTGCATGGTGCCGCGCAGGTTCTCGACGTACGGGGTGGTGTCGACCGGCTCGCCGCAGCGCTTGCAGGCGAAGACCTGCTCGTCCTGGCGGGCCGTGTACTTGAACAGCTGCATGCCGACGGCGGCGGGCCGCTGGACGATGTGGAAGAACTTCCCGAACGGGATGTAGATGAGGGTGAACACCACCGACACCATGTGCATCAGCGCCAGGAACTCGTATCCGCCGCCGTGCAGGAAGACCGACGAGAAGGTCAGCAGCAGCCCGGTCACCGAGATCACGATCAGGCAGATCAGCGGCAGCAGGTCGTGGGCGAAGCGCTGGCCGGTGACGGCCCCGCGGTCCTTCATCCGCCGCCACAGGAAGTACGAGGCCCCGGGAATCACGAGCACGGCGGCGATGTCCAGGCCGTGGAACATCAGCCAGCCGACGACGTTCAGCGCGTTGAAGCCGAGGATCTTGAAGCCCCAGATCCGCATCTCGTAGCCGGGTCCCGAGCCGGTGGAGGAGGTGAAGGTGAACCAGCCCCAGGTGAGCGGGAAGGTGATCGCGGCGGCCAGCAGGCAGCCCCAGAAGATCAGCTGGTGGGCGGCCCAGCGGGAGCGCGAGCGGGCCCCGAGGAACTTCTGGAAGCCGAGGTAGGTGGCGATCATCCGCGGTACGGCGGTGGGGGCCTTGCGGAAGTTCGCGGCGGAGAAGAAGCTGCCGAAGCCCTTCTTGAACAGGCGCCGGGCGCCGGGAGCGGAGACCCAGACCGTGTACCGGTAGGCCACGCCGAAGGCGAGGAACACGGTGGCGACGGCGTACGGGAGCAGCGCGGAGTCGAAGTCGCGCAGGAGTCGGCTGCCCAGCACGATCGCGGCGATGAGCAGGAGCGAGACGACCGTGCCGGCGAGCGTGGCCCGTGCGGTGACGGACGGGCCGGCCGGCGGGAGGGTCCCCGTCAGCGGCGGCTCGGCCGGACGCGGAGGCACGGACGGGGGCGGGGGCGGTGGCGGCTCCGCGGCGAGGGCTTCTGAGGGCTCGGACACAGCACCACGCTAGGTGGTTTGTACCGATTAGGCCCGTTATGACGTAGTCGGAGGTAGGCCGGTCGGGTGAGGTCCGGCAAGGCTCAGACCGCCGTCAGCCCCCGCGCCTCGAAGGCGGCCCTGGCCTGCGCGATCTGCTCCGCCGTGGGCGACGGGGTGTCGTGCAGCGTGAACTCCTTGCCGAGCGCCCGCCACTTCCCCTCCCCCAGCTTGTGGAAGGGCAGGACGTCGACCCGCGAGACGTTGCCGAGGCCCGCGGCGAAGGCGGCGACGCCCTCGACGTTCTCCGGGGCGTCGGTCAGCCCCGGCACCAGCACGAAGCGCAGGTGCACCTCCTTGCCGAGGTCGGCGAGGCGCCGGGCGAAGTCCAGCGTCGGCTGCAGCGGCCGCCCGGTCACCTTCCGGTAGGTCTCGCGGTCCCATGACTTGACGTCCAGGAGCACCAGGTCCACATCGCGCAGCAGCGCGGGGGTGGCCCGGACGCCGAGGAACCCGGAGGTGTCCAGGGCGGTGTGCAGCCCGAGCTCGTGCTTCATCCGGTGCAGCAGTTCGCCCGCGAAGACGGGCTGGAGCAGCGGTTCGCCGCCGGAGACGGTGGCGCCGCCGCCCGAGGCGGAGATGAACCGCGTGTACTTGCGGGCCTCGGCGATGACGTCGGCGGCGGAGGTGCGCTTGCCGGCCCGCATCCGCCAGGTGTCGGGGTTGTGGCAGTACAGACAGGTCAGCGGGCATCCGGAGAGGAAGGTGACGAAGCGGGTCCCGGGGCCGTCGACCCCCGTGGACAGGTCCCAGGAGTGCACCGAGCCCTCGCTGGGCCGGTGGGTCGCGGCAGCGGCCGGGGTCGAAGGAAGCAGGATGGTCATGGCAGGCACCCCTTGAGCGGTGGTCCGTCGTTTCTCGATCCCGGTCGGAGATCCTTGGTGCGCGGTCCGGAGCCGGATGAGGGCCGGCCCCGGACCGCACGGTCCTTCGGGCTACAGCGAGCCGTGGAAGGTGCGGTTCAGCACGTCGAGCTGCTGGTCCCGCGTCAGCCGGACGAAGTTCACCGCGTAGCCGCTGACCCGGATGGTCAGCTGCGGGTGGTTCTCGGGGTGCTCCATGGCGTCCCGCAGCACGTCGCGGTTGAGCACGTTGACGTTCATGTGGAAGCCGTCGCTGGCCATGTAGCCGTCGAGGACGCCCGCCAGGTTCTCGATCCGCTCCTCGGGAGTGCGGCCCAGGCCGTCGGGGGTGACGGTGTTGGTCAGCGAGATGCCGTCCTCGGCGTCCTCGTACGGCAGCTTCGCGACCGACAGCGCCGAGGTGACGTAGCCGTGGGTGTCACGGCCGTTCATCGGGTTGGCGCCCGGGGAGAAGGGCTCGCCGGCGCGGCGGCCGTCCGGGGTGTTGCCGGTCTTCTTGCCGTAGACCACGTTCGAGGTGATCGTCAGCACGGACTGCGTGTGCTCGGCGCCCCGGTACGTCGGGTGGCGGCGCACCTTGCGCATGAACTCCTCGACCAGCCGGACCGCGATGGCGTCGACCCGGTCGTCGTTGTTCCCGTACGCCGGGTACTCGCCCTCGACGGTGTAGTCGGTGGCCAGGCCGGTCTCGTCCCGGTGCACGCGGACCTTCGCGTACTTGATGGCGGAGAGGGAATCGGCGGCCACCGACAGGCCGGCGATGCCGCAGGCCATCGTGCGGCGCACGTCGCGGTCGTGGAGCGCCATCTCGATGCGCTCGTAGGCGTACTTGTCGTGCATGTAGTGGATGACGTTCAGGGCGTGGACGTAGGTGTCGGCGAGCCACTCCATCTGCTCGTCGAACTTGGCCATGACCTCGTCGTAGTCGAGCACGTCCGCGGTGATGGCACCGCCGGCCGGGCCGACCTGGGCGCCCGACTTCTCGTCCCGGCCGCCGTTGATCGCGTACAGCAGGGTCTTGGCGAGGTTCACGCGGGCGCCGAAGTACTGCATCTGCTTGCCGACCGGCATCGCCGAGACGCAGCACGCGATCGCCGTGTCGTCGCCGAAGCGCGGGCGCATCAGCTCGTCGGACTCGTACTGCACCGAGGAGGTGTCGATCGAGACGCGCGCGCAGAACTCCTTGAAGCCCCGCGGCAGCCGCGGGGACCAGAAGACGGTCATGTTCGGCTCGGGGGCCGGGCCCAGGTTGTAGAGGGTCTGGAGGTAGCGGAAGGAGGTGCGGGTGACCAGCGGGCGGCCGTCCTCGCCCATGCCGGCGATGGACTCGGTGACCCAGGTCGGGTCGCCGGAGAACAGTTCGTCGTACTCGGGCGTGCGCAGGAAGCGCACGATGCGGAGCTTGATGATGAAGTCGTCGACGAGTTCCTGCGCCTGCTCCTCCGTCAGGAGCCCGGCCTCGATGTCGCGCTGGAGGTAGACGTCGATGAAGGTGGAGGTGCGGCCCAGCGACATGGCCGCGCCGTTCTGCTCCTTCACCGCGGCCAGGTACGCGAAGTACATCCACTGGATGGCCTCGCGGCCGGTGCGCGCGGGCGCGGAGATGTCGTGGCCGTAGGAGGCGGCCATCGCCTTGAGCTCGGCGAGCGCGCGGATCTGCTCGGAGAGCTCCTCGCGCAGGCGGATCGTCTCCTCCAGCGGGCGGGGGCCCGCGGAGAGGGAGTTCAGCTCCTCCTTCTCCTCCTTCTTGACCGCGATGAGGCGGTCGACGCCGTAGAGGGAGACCCGGCGGTAGTCGCCGATGATGCGGCCGCGGCCGTACGCGTCCGGCAGCCCGGTGACCACTCCGGCCTTGCGGGCGGCGCGGATCTCGGGGGTGTAGGCGTCGAAGACACCGGCGTTGTGGGTCTTGCGGTACTCCGTGAAGACCTTCTCCAACTCCTCGGAGACCGGGTAGCCGTACGTCTCCAGGGCGCCGGCGACCATGCGCCAGCCGCCGTACGGCATGATCGCGCGCTTGAGCGGGGCGTCGGTCTGGAGGCCGACGATCAGGTCCTTGTCGCGGTCGATGTACCCGGGCGCGTGCGAGGTGATGGTCGACGGGATGTCGTACGCGACGTCGAGGACGCCCTTCTCGCGCTCCTCGGGGAACTTGTCCGTGATGGCCTTCCACACGGCGGTGGTGCGGGGGGTGGGTCCGGCCAGGAACGCGTCGCCGCCTTCGTACGGCGTGTAGTTCTGCTGGATGAAGTCGCGGACGTCGATGGCGTCGCGCCACGGACCGCCCTGGAAGCCCTCCCAGGCCTCGCCGTTCTCGGTGGTCTCCACAGGAGTGGCAGTCATGGCCGGCACCTCTCGATCCGTCGCGTCATCGCTTGTCTCCATTGCACGCCTTTTGATCGATCATTTGCCGCCGCGTTGGTCCCGACCTGCGGCCCGAAGGTCCCGCCGCGCCCGGCGGCTCGACCACCACACCACCGCTGACCTGCCGTTTTCCCTGGACCGAAAGGCCTTTGTTCGCTTGTGAATGGATTCACAAAGATGCGCGAACGCCGGCAGGGCTGGACGGTCCGCTCCAGCCCCACCGGCGTTCGACGTGCCGGGTCCGCGCAAAGACACCCCCTAGGGGGTGTCCGCGAAGTAGCGCCGTGCGCCCGCAGGGCGGTCCCGTGGCGTCCGGTGCGTGCTCTCGGCGTGCCGGGCGGAAGCCGGTGTACTGGACGTACTCGGGATTTCGCCCGGTGCGCCGAGAGCGCGTGCCGGACGCCACGGGACAGGCGGGACTTCGCGGACACCCCCTAGCTCGGGGCCTCCGCGCCCTTGCGGGCGTAGAACCACCAGGCCACCGCCACGCAGCTGGCGTAGAAGCCCACGAAGCCCCACATCGCGCTGGTCACCGCGAAGTTGGCGAACATCGCCGGGATGAAGAAGAACCCGTACGCGGCGATCGCCGCCGTGAAACCGGTGACCGCACCCGACTCGATCTCCGCCTGCTTCAGCGCGGCCGCGTACTGCGGGCTGCCCTCCGCCAGGCCCTTCAGGTGCTGTCCCCGGAAGATCACCGGGATCTGGCGGAACGTCGAGCCGTTCCCGATGCCCGAGAAGAAGAACGCCGACAGGAAGCAGAGGAAGAAGCCGTGGAAGGAGCCCTGGTCGGAGCCGGAAGGCAGGAAGGTGATCACGCCGATGATCGAGGCGGCCATGCCGGCGAACGACAGGATCGTCACCCGGGCGCCGCCCAGCTTGTCGGCGATCCAGCCGCCCGCCCAGCGGGCGAGGGCGCCCAGCGCCGGGCCCATCCAGGCGTAGGTGGCCACGGAGTACGCCGGGAAGGTGGTCTTGATGAGCAGCGGGAGGGCCGCCGCGAAGCCGATGAAGGAGCCGAAGGTGCCGACGTACAGCCAGGTCATCAGCCAGTTGTGCTTGCGCTTGAAGATGACCTTCTGCTGGCTGAAGGGGGTGGAGGCCACCTTCAGGTCGTTCTGGCCGAACCAGGCGACGGCGGCGAGGACGATCAGGACCGGGACCCAGACGAACGCCGCGTTCTGCAGGTAGATCTCCGAGCCGTCGGCCTTCTTCCGGCCCGCCCCGATGGCCAGTACGGACGAGGTGATCAGGATCGGGGTGAGCAGCTGCACCACGGACACGCCCAGGTTGCCCAGGCCGCCGTTGATGCCGGTCGCGTTGCCCTTCTCCTGCTTCGGGTAGAAGAAGCCGATGTTGGCCAGCGAGGAGGAGAAGTTGGCGCCGCCGATGCCGCACAGCGCGGCGATCGCGACCATCGTGCCGTACGGGGTGTCCGGGTTCTGCACGGCGAAGCCCAGCCAGAGCAGCGGGCCGATCAGCACCACCGTCGAGATCGCCGTGAACCGGCGCTGGCCGATCATCGGCCCGAGGAAGGTGTAGAGGATCCGCGCCGTGCCGCCGGTGATGCCCGGGACGGCCGTCAGCCAGAACAGCTGCGACTGGCTGAAGCCGAAGCCCACGTCCTTGAGGCTCGTCGCCGTGATGCTCCAGACCTGCCAGACCACGAAGGCCACGAGCAGGGCCGGCACCGCGATCCACAGGTTGCGGGTGGCGACCCGCTTGCCCGTGGTCCGCCAGAAGGACGGATCCTCCGGCGTCCAGTCCGTGATGGTGCGGCCGGGGCGGTACTGCGCCGGATCGGGCGCCTGCGCGCGGCGGCCCGTCTCCGTGCGCAGCTCCTGCGTGGCGGAACTCATGGCATGTCCTGGTGGTTTGGGAAGACCCCTGAGGGTCCTGACCTCTCCAGGCTCCGCCCCGGCCGCCCCCCGGCATCAGAGGAGAACGTCGCGCGGTCGGCAAGGACAAGGTCCCGTCGCCCACAGTGCGTAGGTCTGGGGCTCCGGCCGCGCGCCTCGCCTGCCGACCGGCGTACGGCTGCTGTCCTGTGCGGTATGACGTACGTACCGATGACCTCCCGCAGCCGGCACGAGAGCCACCGGGCCTCGACTCCGCTGGAGCTGTTCTTCGACCTCTGCTTCGTCGTCGCCGTGGCGCAGGCCGGCCGGCAGCTCGTCCACGCGCTCGCCGAGGGCCACGTCGGCGACGGCATCACCGGCTACCTCTTCGTCTTCTTCGGGGTGTGGTGGGCCTGGATGAACTTCACCTGGTTCGCCTCCGCCTACGACGTCGACGACGTGCCGTACCGGATCGCGACCCTCGTGCAGATCGCCGGCGTGCTCATCTACTCGGCCGGGATCCCGCGCGCCTTCAACGACAACGACTGGACCGTCTCCGTCCTCGGCTACGTGGTGATGCGCCTCGCGCTCACCCTGCAGTGGCTGCGCGCCGCCGCCGGGGAGCGGGGGCCGGCCCGGCGCACCGCGCTCACGTACGCGATCGGCCTGCTGGTCTGCCAGGTCGGCTGGGTGGCGCTGCTCGCCGCCCCCGAGCACTCCCGCAGGTGGCTGTTCCTGGTCCTGGTGGTGGTCGAGCTGCTGATCCCGGCCCTCGCCGAGCGCAGCTACCAGACCCAGTGGCATCCGCACCACATCGCCGAGCGGTACGGCCTGTTCACCATCATCGTGCTCGGCGAGACCGTCGCCGCCAGCACGGTCGCGGTCCAGTCCGCGATCGACGAGCACGAGGCGCTGGGCGAGCTGCTGCCGATCGCCGCCGGCGGTCTGCTGCTGGTCTACGCGGCCTGGTGGATCTACTTCGCCGTCCCCGCGCACGACCGGCTGCGGAGCAATCGCGAGGCCATCCCGTGGGGGTACGGGCACTACGTGATCTTCGCGTCGGCCGCCGCCATCGGGGCCGGCCTCGAAGTGGCGATCGAGCACGCGGTCGGCAAGGCCCACGTCTCGGCCCTGTCCGCCAACCTCGCGGTGTGCGTCCCGGCGGCGCTCTTCCTGGCCTTCGTCTGGCTCCTGCACTCGCGCCACTTCAAGCGGGGCACCGCCGAGCAGCTGGTGCTGCCGCTCACGGCGCTGGCGATCCTCGCCTGCGCGTGGACCGGGCCGCAGGCGGTGCTCTGGGCCGGGCTGGTCGCCTCCGCCGCCGTCGCGGTGGGCGTGACCTTGGCCCACCGGGAGCGTTCTGGTGCGTGAGGACGGCGGGCGGCACGGCCGCGGCGGCCAGGGCGAGCGCGCCGGCGACAGGGAGAAGAAACGATGAAGGTCCCGGTACAGCGGTACGCGGACACGGGCGCGGCGGTGGCGGAGTACGGGGAGCTCGCCGACCCGGCGTTCTGGCAGCAGCCCCCGGCGGCCCGGCTCGCGGCGTTCGCCCGGCTGCGGGCCCTGGACTCGCCGGTCTTCGTGCCCGAGGGCAAGGGCCGCGGGCACTGGGCCCTCGTACGGCACGCGGACGTGCAGGAGGCCAGCCGGCTGCCGAAGGTGTTCGCCAGCGCGCCCGGGGTGACCACGCCCGAGCCGGCCCGGTGGGTGCGGGCGCTGTTCGGGGACTCGATGGTCAACCTGGACGGCGTGGACCACGCCCGGCTGCGCAAGATCGTGCAGCGGGCGTTCACTCCGCGGCTGCTGGCGGCGGCCGAGGCGGACATCCACGCGGTGGCCGCACGGATCGTGGACGACGTACTGGCGCAGGAGCCCGACGAGTTCGTCACGGCGGTGGCCTCGCGGCTGCCGCTGGAGGTCATCTGCAACATGATGGGGATCCCGGAGCGATACCGCGCCGAGATCGCCGACCGCGTCAACCACGCCTCGGAGAACATCGGCGTCGAACGGGGCCTGGCCTCGCGGCTGCGGATGCCCGGGCGCGGGCTGCGGGCCCTGGCCAAGATGCAGCGGATGGTCGCGGGAATCGGCCGGGAGCGGCGCAAGAACCCCACAGACGACCTGATCTCGGCGCTGGTCTGCGCCGATGTGGACGGGCAGGCGCTCAACGCCCGCCAGCTGGGGGCGTTCTTCTCGCTGCTGATGGTGGCCGGGGTGGAGACCACCCGCAACGCGATCACGCACGGGCTGACCCTGCTGACCGACAACCCCGACCAACGGGACCTGCTGCTCTCGGACTTCGAGAAGCACGCGGACGGAGCGGTGGACGAGATGATCCGCCACTCGACGCCGATCATCCAGTTCCGCCGGACCGTGACCACCGAACACGCCCTGGGCGGGCACCTGCTGCGGCCCGGGGACAAGGTGGTGCTGTACTACGCCTCCGCCAACCGCGACGAGGCCGTCTTCCGCGACCCCGACGCCTTCGACATCACCCGCTCGCCCAATCCGCACCTGGGCTTCGGCGGCGGCGGCCCGCACTTCTGCCTGGGCGCGCACCTGGCCCGGGTGGAGATGAAGGCCCTCTTCCGCGAGCTGCTGACGCGGCCGGTGGGGCTGCGGGCGGTGGGGCTGCCGGACCTGGCGGGCTCGAACTTCGACAACCGTGTCCGCTCGCTGAAGTTCGCCTTCGAACGCCCCTGAGGGGCGGTACCGGCCGCCGGGCAGGCTGGGAGCCCGGCGGCCGGAGCGGGGAGCGAGGACTCCGGGGATCCCGAGGCGGATCCCCGGACGCGCCCCTACTGCAGGCGCCGCACCGCGAGCACGCAGTGGGCGCTGCCCGTCAGCACGGACTCGTCGCCCGCGAACTCCTGGAGGGTCTTCGGGTCGACCGGCTGGCCCGGAACGGCCTCGGGCCAGGCGCGCGTGGCGAACAGGAAGTAGGCCTGGCCGCTCTCGTTGGCCGCGGCGACCCACTCGTCCGGGGCGGTGCAGGTCGCGTTCAGCCCGGGCAGGGTCAGCGCGACCTGGTTGTCCGCGAGGACGATCTGGACGGGGAAGCCGGACGGGTTGCGGGTGCCGTCCATGACCACGTCACCGATGGGCAGGCCGATCTCCTCCAGCAGCCCGCGGGCGGCGCTCTCGCCGGCCTCCCGCCCCTGCGGCCCGTCGCCGAGGCTGTAGGCGAGCAGGTACGGGATGTCGTGGCCCTCGGAAGGGTCGCCGATCCAGGCGAGCACGGAAAGGGTGCCGAGGTGGGACCGGTCGGTTTCGGCTTGAGTTGAAGTCATGCGCCGCACCCTAGTGCTCCCGCCACCGCGCCTTTCCGGCCATTCACCCGGGCGGGCTAGACGGCCCAGAATCCCTCTCCGGAATTCGCCTGCATGTTCGCGTCCTGATATTGGAGGCGTACGATGCGCGCCTTTTCCGGAATTTCGAACACCACCCACCCCTCGGCCCGCTGGCCGACCGCGAGGGAATCGAAGACGAGCGGCTTTCCGGTGGTCAGTTCGCCGGTCGGCACCACCCGGTGGCGCCCGCCCGCGCTGTCGTACGCCCACATGCGCCCGAGCTCCCCGTACGAGTCCCCGCCGACGTTGACGAACGACATCGAGGCGGCCACCCAGCGCTTGCCCGCGGGCGGGGCGTAGTTCTTCTCCACGCTGACCGCCGGGTCGACGTACGCGTTGAGCACGGCCTGCAGGTGCCGGCCCATCTGGCGGCCGCGCACCCGTACGGAGTCACCCACATGGGCATCCTTCGAGGCGGCCCCGGCCGCCGCCGGATCCTCCCCGGACCCCGGCGCCCCGTCGTCCACCGGGACGGCGGGCGCCGCGGCGGGGGCGAGCGCGGCCCCCTCGGGGGCCCCTGAGCAGGCCGTGGCACCGAACAGCAGGAAGGGCAGGAGAGCGGCGGCGAGGACGGAAGCGGACTGGCGCATGCGTGATCCCTTCGGGGACCTTCGGACGGTATTTCCGCCAGTCTCACGCGCCCGAGCGGGCAATTGCACACACCGACACGGGTGTGCGGAAGGAGTTGCCCGCCATCTGCCAGCACAATGCGTTTCGGCGCTTTTGTGTCGACCCACCCCCATGGAGGATTCATGCGAGTTCCCACCCGCCGCCTGGCCGTGGCGGCGCTTTCCGCGCTGGCCGCCGCCACCGCGTTCACCGCCCCCGCCGACGCCCGCTCCCACGAGAATGCGATTTCCGTACAGGAAGTCGGTCACATTTCCGATGGCGGCCGCGTCACCCTTTACGGGACCTACGTGTGCGAGCCCTCGTCACCCCGTGGGGTGCAAATCCAGGTGACGCTCGCCCAGGACTCGACCCGCCTGGGCTTCGGCGGCCAGCAGGCCGAGTGCGACGGGCGGGAGCACGACTGGTCCGCGTCCGCCTCGCTGGAGCTGGTGAACCTGCACCCGGGCGCCGCCGCTGCGGAGGCCGGGCTCCAGGCGGCGAGCCTGCACTCCGGGTTCACGCTGCGCGTGGCCTACCTGGCGCAGACCGAGCGGGACGTCCACCTGGAAGAGCAGCACGGCTGACCCGTCGGTCGGCCCGCGGCCGACGGCCGAGCGGTGGCCGCCGCTACCGGCAGGCGGGGGCCACGCCGGTCATCGACATGAACGCGACGGTGCGGCAGCCGGGATCCGCGTGCGGGCGCCCGGCCGTACGGTGCACGGCCGTCGGTACGCCGACGGCCAGCAGGAGCAGCGCGAGGAGAGCGGTCGCGGCCCCCCTGCCCGGCCGCTTGTTCAGCCGGTGCACGGCGGGGTCCCGGTCCGTGTGGTCGTCCGTTCCATGGACCGCATCATCACTCCGGCCCCGGCATCCCACAACTCGGGGTGACCACGCCGTCACCCCACACTGCGCACGCTGCCCGCGACGTCGAACTCGCACCACACCGCTTTGCCGTCGCCCCGGGACTCCACGCCCCAGTGCGTGGCCAGCGCGTCCACGAGCAGCAGCCCGCGCCCGGTGGTCGCGGCCTCCCCCGGGGTGCGCCGGCGCGGCCAGACGCTGGAGCGGTCCTTGACCCACAGCCGGATCCGCCGGACCGGCTCCGGCAGCACCTCCATGGTCAGCACCGCCCCGCCGTCCGTGTGCAGCAGGGCGTTGACCAGCAGTTCCCCGGCGGCCAGTTCCACGTCGTCGGCGAGTTCCGGCATGCCCCAGTCGCGCAGGGCCTGGCGCAGGGCGTAGCGGGCCTCCGAGAGCCCCTCCGGGTCCGCCTGGTGGATGTACTGGTGGATCCGCGGGGCCCGGTGGGTGCCCGGGTCGGGGGCCCGGCGCAGCACCAGCAGGG
Source organism: Streptomyces sp. NPDC001903 (assembly GCF_042891345.1). NCBI lineage: Bacteria > Bacillati > Actinomycetota > Actinomycetes > Kitasatosporales > Streptomycetaceae > Streptomyces > Streptomyces sp. NPDC001903. The sequence goes on along the minus strand of NZ_JBIASZ010000015.1, from coordinate 24,777 downwards.
CCACGTCGTCCCCGGAGCCCCAGCGCTCCCAGAGCCGGTCCGAGAGGTGGTCGGCGAGCGCCCCCGCCTCCTGCGGGCCGCTGCGCACGGCGTGCGCGAGGGCCTCCATGCCCTGGGTGATGGCGGTGCCGGGCTCTTCGACCAGGCCGTCCGTGCACAGCACCAGCGTCTCCCCGGGCACCAGGTCGAGCCGGGTCTCGGGGAAGTCCTCCTGCTCGAAGACCGAGGCCAGCCCCAGCGGCAGTCCGCCCCGTACGTTGGGCCAGCCCGTACGCCCGTCCGTGTGCCGGATCAGCGGGCCGAGATGGCCCGCGCGGACCGCCCGTACGCCGCCGGTCTCCAGGTCCACCTGTGCGTACATGCAGGTCGCGAAGCGCTCGGTGTCCAGCTCGGCCAGGAAGCGCGAGGCCCGGGCCAGGACGGTGGACGGCGGATGGCCCTCCCCCGCGTACGCCCGCAGCGCGATCCGCAGCTGGCCCATGATCGCCGCCGCGTGCGTGTCGTGTCCCTGTACGTCGCCCACGACGATGCCGACCCGGTCGCGGGGCAGCGCGATCACGTCGTACCAGTCCCCGCCGACCTCCCGCCCGCTCCACGCGGAGTGGTAGCGCACCGCGATCTCCCCGCCGCTGATCTCGGGGATCCGGCGCGGCAGCATCGAGGCCTGCAGGCCCGTGGCGAACTCCCGCTCCTGGTCGAACAGGAGCGCCCGCTGGAGGGACTGCGCCACGATGCCGGCCAGACCCAGGCAGAGGTTGCGCTCCTCCGGGCTGAACTCGGTGCGCCGCCGGTAGAACAGCACCAGCCCGCCGATGGCCTTGGCCTGCGCGATCAGCGGCAGATAAGCGGCCGCGTCGAAGCGGATCCGTCGCAGGTAGTCCGCGAGCAGGGGGAACTCGCCCGCCAGTTCGCCGAGGGAGGTGACGAACCGGGCCTTGCGGGTGAGCACCGCCTGCGACAGCGGCAGCGAGCCGTCCAGCCGGGTGAAGCGACGCTCGCTGAGGATCTCCAGGGACTCCCCGCTGAGCGCGATGATCTTGATGGCGCCGTTCTCGACCAGCCCCAGGGCCAGCCCGTCCGCGCCGAGCCGCTCCAGCGCCCCCGCCCCGGTCAGGGTGGCCGTGACGTCGTCGACGGTCACCGCCCGCGACAGGGCCTCCGTGGTCCGCTGCACGATCGTGGCCTGCTGGGCCCGCGCCGACTCGAGCTTGCGCAGCACGGTGGCGTGCGCGAGCTCGGCGGTCGCGTCCCGGACGATCCCGACGATCCGCAGGGGCCGGCCGTCGGCGTCGCGCAGGATCCGGCCCTGGGTGTGCGTCCACTGGTCGACGCCGTCGCGCCGCTGCACGGTGAAGTACGAGCCGTACGTCTCCATGCCGCCGTCCAGGGCCGCCTGCGTGGACTCCGCCAGCCGGGCGCCGTCGTCGGCCGGGATCCGCAGCCCCAGCCCCTCCGGGGTGTCGTCGAACTCCTCCCGCTCCAGGTCGAAGACCACGAGCCCGGACTCGTCGAGCATCAGCCTCCCGGCGTCCAGGTCCCACTCGAAGCTGCCCATGCCGTTCAGCGCGAGCCGCTCGCCGTGCCCCGTCACCGGGCCCCGGCTGCTCTGCCCGGATCTGTCGCGCTCCGCCGCTGCCACGAGACACACCACCTAACGGCCGGGCCAGCACGGCTGGGAGATCAACCGCTCCCACTCCTCGTCAGGATGCCCCGGAAGGGTGCGCCCGGCCTCCTGCCAGCGCTTGACGAGGGAAAGGTAGATCGTCGGCTGGTCCGGTGCCGCGTGCCCGGGCGGGCCGTAGGCGGGAGGGGCGTACGGCGGGGCGGCGACCCTGGACGCGGGCCTCGCGGCGGGCCTGGCCGCGCCGGGCTGCTCCGCCCGGCTCGCGGGAATGCGCACCCAGCCGCGGCCGCCCTGTGCTCTGTGCTCCGCACTCATCGCGGTCCCCTCTCGGCCTCACCGCAGAGACGTCTTCGGATGCCCGGCGCCCGCCCGGTCGGGCCGCGGCGTCCCGGTGGAGCCCGTCTGCCCGCCCCGGGCTCCGAGGCGCTTTCGGACTCCATTGACCAGTCTCCCCGCCGTGAACCCCGCACCGTGCACGAATCGCATGGAAGGGCCGAATGAGGGAGCCGTCAGCAGTCCCGCGAAGAACAGTCCCGGCCACGAGGACTCGAAACCGGCGCTCAGCTCCGGCGTGCCGCCGTCCCCGACGGTGCCGAGGACGGCCCGCAGCCGGGCGTCCAGCAGCTCCAGGCGCCCCAGGTGCGGGGTGAAACCGGTGGCCGCGACCACGTGCGCGACGTCCAGTACGACGGACTCCCCGGCCGCGGTGGTCAGCCCGAGCCGGGTCCGCTCCCCCACCGCCGCCGCCCGGTGCAGCCGGTGGCCCAGCAGTACCGGGACGCTCCGCTCGAACCGGTCCCGCAGCCACCAGGCCCCGGCGGGACCGAGCGCCGTCGCGGCGATCCGCTCCCGGGTCGGCGCGGGCAGCCGGCGCACCGCCCAGGGCAGCTCCGACCACACCCAGCTGCGCCATCCGGTGCCCAGGCCGCTGTGCGGTTCGCGCAGGGCGCGCAGCACCGGGCGCTCCAGCGGCTGGGGCACGGTGTTCCAGTTCAGCCGGGAGCGGCGGGCGACGAGACAGGGCCGGGCCCCGTTCTCCGCCAGCAGCGCGGCGGTCTCCAGAGCCGCCTGCCCCGCCCCGATCACGGCGACCTCCCGGCCGGCGAACCGGGCCAGGTCGCGGTGGCCGCTGCTGTGCGAGCAGTGCCCGGGCGGCAGCCCGCGCAGCGGCTCGGGCAGGTGCACGAACGGCATCACGCCGACCGCCAGCGCGACCGTACGGGCGAGCAGCGGCGGCCCCTCGGCGGTGCGGACCAGGAAGCCCCCGCCCTGCGGGGAGACCTCGGTGACCGTCACCTCCTCCACCTCGGGCACGGCGTGCCGGGCGAACCACATGCCGTACGAGCTGAACACGTCGATCGGCAGCGGGCTGCCGTGCTCGGCCGCCATGCCGCGGCCGGCGCAGTACGCGGCGAGGGTGTGCCGGCCGTCGGGCGCGGAGAGATTGGAGGACCAGGGCTCCGACTTCAGGTACATGCCCTCGGGCATGTGGTCCCGCCACGAGGCCATGGGCCGCCCGAGCACCCGTACGCCGAGCCCGGCCGCCGCCGCGTGCGCGGCGATCGACAGCCCGTACGGCCCGGCGCCGACCACCACGAGATCGTCCATCCGAGTCACCGCTGTCCCTCCAGTCTCATGGACCCCGCGTCAGCGCCCTCGTCTCCGGCGACGGTCGGGGGTGGGTGGCGGGGCATCACCGGGTCACCAGCTCGTCCGGCTCGGCGGGGGCGGCCGGTGCGGCCGGCGTTGCCGGGTTGGCCGGTGCGGCCAGCTCGCCGCGGGCGCGCTGGCGCGGGGCGCGCACCACGGCGCGCGCCGTACGCCGACCGTGCGCCGGTACGTCGCGCAGGGCGCGCACGCCCTTCCCCGCGCCCCGGACGAGGAACGCGGCGAGCATCGCGAGGAACGGCACCGGGTCGTCGGCGGCGAACCAGGCCGCCTCCACCCGCCCCCGCTCCGCCCGCGGCGCCACCCGTACGGGCCCGGGCCGCTCGCCCCCGGCGCCGCCCCGCACGGCCCCGGCCGCCTGCGCCCGCGCCGGGGCGGGGACGGCTTCGCGGCCGCCGGCCGCGGAGCGCCACGGGAGTTGGCGGCCGCGGACCGCCGCCAGCAGGGCGTAGTTCTCCGCGACGAACACCCGGCCGAGGCCGCCCGCGGGTTCCGGGACCCGTTGCCCCGTCAGATCCAGGTACATCGCCTGGACCACGTCCAGCCCGCCCGCGTCCGTGAAGAGCCGGAACTGCGCACCCGGCCGCGGGTTGAAGTCCACCAGCCGGAAGCAGCCCTTCTCGTCCCGGCGGAAGTCCAGGTCCAGGATCCCCTGGTAGCCCAGGCGCCGGGCCAGCCGCAGCCCCGCCTCCTCCACCGCCGGGTCCGGCAGCCAGCGGCCCACCGCCGTCAGCCCCGTCCGCACCGGCCAGGACAGCTCCTTGCGGCCCGAACCCGCGAGCAGCGGGTGCCCGCCCCGGCCGAACGCGCCGTGGAAGAACCAGTCGGTGTCCGTCCCGGCCGGCAGGAACCGCTGGAGCAGCAGCCTGCTCCCGGCCTCCTGCGTGCGCTCGTACAGCCGGCGCGCCTCGGCGGCGGTGTGCACGAGCGTGGTGCTGCGCAGCCCCGCGCCCGCGGGCAGCAGCCAGGGCCGGCTCCACTTGGCCACCACCGGCAGGCCGAGCCGCCACGCGGCCTCCGCCGCCTCGGCCCCACTGGCCGGGATCACCGTCTCCGGGTGCGGCACGTCCCAGCGCGCGCACAGCCGCGACAGCTCCGCCTTGTCCGCCACCCGGGCCGGCAGGCCGTCGGGCTGATGGGGGATCCGGAACCGCCCGTCGAGCATCGGCGCGATCCGCGCGACGGCGATGGCGCTCAGGTCGTCCATCGCCACGAGCACCGCGGGCCGGCCGATCCGCTCGGACACCCCGACGAGGCACTCCAGCAGCGTCTCCGGAGCCTCGGGGTCCAACCCTCCGACGGGGCCGGGATGTACGGCGCGCAGGTAGCGCGAACGCCCCATGGGACCTCCCCCGGCCTCGACGACGGCATGGACCTCCACGCCCCTGCGCCCGAGCGATCTGACGGCGCCGAGGGTTCCGTGGTGGAACGGATTCCGATCGAGTCTGAGCACTACTGCGGGCACATGGCCGTCGAACGCGTGCATGGGAACGGTGTCTTTCACCTAGTCGGACCAAGCGGGGAGGATACGCAGCTGCGAATGGCCTAGGCAGCGGTCACCGGACAGGCCATTCGTCAGATGTGATGCCTAACGTCTTTGACAAGCACACCGATTCAGGAAAGTTCGGGAGACGCCATGCCCAGACCACACCGCCGACTGGCGAGCACCTGCATCGGTACGGTGACGGCCGGGCTGCTCGCCACCGGAGCCGCGCTCGCGGCCCCCGAGAAGGAGCAGTCCCGGGGTTCCGACATCGCCATGGGCGCGTTTCTCGACTCCGGCCAGAGCGGAGTCGCCCGGATCCCGCAGCTGTCGCGCTGGCTGGGCGGCAAGGAGATCCGGGTCGGGCACACCTATCTGCCCGGAGACCGGTGGGCCCGCATCGAGAACCCCGACTTCCTGGAGGCCTGGGCCCAGTGGCGCCGGGCCAGGCCGGACCGGCTCTTCGTCCTCAACGTGCCCATGCAGGAGCACAACGAGGACCACGTCCCCGACCGCGAGGTGGCCCGGCTCATCCGGGCCGGCGCGGAGGGCGAGTTCGACCACCACTTCGAGAAGCTCGCCCACAAGCTGGTGGCGCTGGGCGTTCCGGACACGGTGATCGTGCTCGGCTGGGAGATGAACGGCGCCACGTACACGCACCGCTGCGCGCCGGACCCGGAGGGCTGGAAGGAGTACTGGAACCGCATCGTCAACACGATGCGCTCCGTCCCCGGTCAGGAGTTCAAGTTCGATTTCGCCCCCAACCGCGGGTCGGACGCGATCGGCTGGACCACGTGCTACCCGGGTGACGACGTGGTCGACGTCGTCGGCATGGATTCGTACGACCAGGCACCCGGCAAGACCTTCGACGAGATGGTCAGCCAGCCGTACGGACTCCAGCAGCACGTCGATTTCGCGAAAGCGCACGGCAAAGAGATCTCGTACCCGGAGTGGGGGCTGTTCCGGCACGGGGACAACCCGGTCTACGTGCAGCGCATGCTGAAGTGGATCGAGCAGCACAAGCCGCTCTACCACACCATCACCGACTACTGTCCGCACGGCGTGTGGCAGTGCAAGCAGAACCCCCGGTCCGCGAAGGCCTTCCGGGCCGCGCTCGCGCCCGAGCGGCCGGGACCCGTGATCCCGACCCCGGTGGTTCCGACGCCGGCCATCCCGACGCCGGTCGTCCCGACGCCGGTGATCCCGACCCCGGTCGTGCCGACCCCGTCGCTCCCGACGCCCGGGATCCCCGTGCCCTCGCCCGTGGTCCCGACCCCCGACCTCCCGCTGCCGGCTCCGGTCCCCTCGCCCGAGACGCCGAGCACGAGTCCCGACCCCGGCACGAGCCCGGCCCCCGAGCCCGCCCCGGTGCCCGTCCCCGTCCCCGAGCCGGTGCCCGTGCCCTCGCCGGCCGTTCCCTCGCCCGAGGTCCCGGTCCCCGCCCCCGAGCCCGTTCCGGTGTCCCCGGAGCCGGTCGAGCCGAGCCCGCAGGTCCCGGCACCCGAGAGCCCCTCCCCCGACCCGGCTCCCGAGCCCGTGCCCTCGCCGGCCGTCCCGTCGCCGCAGACCCCGGTGGGCCCGAGCCCGGACCCCGCACCGGTTCCGGTTCCCGAGCCCTCGCCGGTGCTGCCGCCGGCCCCGGTCCCGGTCCCGGTCGTGCCGAAGCCCGAGCCGACCGAGCCGCCCGTCAACAGCACGGAGTGGTGCGTGCCGATCAACTTCGGCGAGTGGCTCTCCAAGCTGGTCGGCAAGCAGTCGGTCTGCGTCAAGGTCGACTGGGGCAAGGACTCCGGCTTCTGGCCCTGGTAGAGCCGTCATCGGACCCGCAGTTCGTTGAGCCGCGCCCGCCAGTCCCTGGCGGCCGGCAGCGCCTCGCGCAGCGCGTCCACCGCCCGCTCGCGCCCCGTCACCTGTGATTCGTGCAGGCGGAGCAGGGGCGCGAGCGCCGTCCGCGCCAGCAGGAACCGCTGGTTGACGACGGTCTCGGGCCGCCAGTGGTTCTTGTACGGCTCGTTGCCGCGCAGGAAGCTCACCACCGGGCGGCCCTCCTCCAGGGCGCGGCCCGCCTCGTAGCGCAGCAGCAGCGTGGCCACGTCCACCTTCCGGGTCCGCAGGTCCGGATCGGCCCCGTACAGGTATCCGCCGCTGAGCGCCCCCGACAGCAGGGTGACGTTGGCGGCCACCACCTTCCCCTCCAGCCGGAACTCCGTCAGCCGGCCCTCGCCCGCCCGCACCATCCGCCGGGTGGCGCGGGTCAGGTGCTCCGCGAAACGGGGCCTGAGGTGCTCCGGGGTCACCCCGCGCCCGCGCCACTGCTTCTCGTGGAGCCGCAGCAGCGTCCGGACCGCGCGCGGCACCTCCTGCTCGGTGACCTCCCGCTCCTCGATCCCGGCCGCGTCGGTCTTGCGCAGCTTGGCCCGGACCCGCTGGGCCCCGGAGGCCGGCATCCGCTTGACCAGCTCGTCGAACGGCAGCGCGGGCAGCTCCATGCAGGTGGAGTCGGTGAGCGTGCTCCGCACCCCCGGCCACTGGCCGTACAGCGCCTCCGCGGCGGCCCCGGGGCGCACCTCGCGCAGGTCGACGACCGCGCCGCGGGCGGCCCGGTGCAGGCCGTGGGCCAGCACCGGGACGACCTGCTCGGCGTACTCGGCGGCCACGAGCACGTCGAAGTAGTCGGTGATGCCGCCGCCGAGCGGTACCAGGAGCGGCAGCGGCCGGTGGACGAGCATCAGCGCGCAGGCGCCGACGAGCTCCCCGCCGCGCCGTACGAGCACGATCCGCAGCCGCCCGTCCCGGCCGTACGAGAGCCACCAGGAGTGGAGCCAGGCGTGGCTCTGGAAGGGGGTGGCGGTGGGACAGGACCGCAGGAGCCGGTTCCACTCCTCTTCCAGCGCGGCGAACTGCCGGGAATCGCGGCACAGCGTCACCGACAGGGCCCCGGTGGAGCCCGTGGTCATCGCACGGACTCCTTCTCCTTGGTCTCGGTGTGGTCGCCCTGGGCGGGCAGGGAGGCGTACTCCTCGACGACCGGCTCCGCGACGCGGCGCTCCTCGGGCCGCCGGGTGCGGGCGGTGGGCCGCGCCAGCAGCCACAGCCCGCCGAGCAGTCCGCCGGCGCACAGCCCGACGGCCCCGCTGATGGCGGCGGAGGGCGAGGCGGGCTCGCTCGGCGCGACGGCCTGGTTGAACAGCAGCAGTTGGACGCCGGTGTTCTTGGCGGCCTGATTGCTGCTCAGGGAGAGGGCGTCGGCGACGGCGTTGGCGATGTCGGCGGCCTCGGTCGCGCTCTTCGACGTCCCGGTGATGGCGATCATCGGGGACTCGGGGGAGGTCTCGGCGCGCACCTGCGTACGGAGCCGGCCGGCGCTGATGCCCGCGCGCGGCTGGGCGTACGCGAGGGTGGAACTGCTGGTGGCGATGCGGGCGTACGCCTGGGCGAAGCCGAGGGCGGTGGCCGGCTCGGTGGTGTCGTCCGGTACGGCGACGACGTAGCTGGTGGCGGCGTACTCGGGCGCCTTCAGCACCCCGTACGCCCCGCCCGCGGCCAGCCCGAGCAGGGCGGCGGCGGGCAGCGGCCACCACGCGGGCGGCGGCAGCAGCCGCACCTTGCGACGGCGGCGGTCGCTCTTGCGCTGCTCGGCCTTCCTCTGATCGGCCTTCTGCTCGGCCTTCTTCGGATCGGCCTTCTTCGGATCGGCGGTGTCAGCCATGTACGTGCCTTCCAGGAGGGATGGGAGTGGTTTCGGCCCCCCGCTCGGGGGACCGGGTCGGTGGTGCGTCGATCAGGGCGTCCCCGGGCGCCGGGGCGGGACGGGACCCCGGCAGCGCCAGGGCGTAGACCGCGAGGAGGCGCTCCGCGCTGCGGGCGATGTCGTAGCGGCGGGCCACCGGGGGCTGGGGCAGACGCCGCGCCCCGGCCTCCATGTGCCCGCGCAGGGCGGCGACCAGCTCCTGCGTCCCGGTCCCGATCCGGCGCGCCCCCGGCGCCTCCGCGGCCGGCAGGTCGTCGATCGCCGGACAGGTGACGTGCAGCACCGGCAGCCCCGCGGCCAGCGCCTCCAGCACCGCCAGCCCGAACGCCTCCTCCCGCGACGGCGACACGAACACGTCCATGGCGGCCAGCAGCGCCGGGATGCCGGGGGTGCGCCCGTCCGCGCTGTCGCCCAGCGGGTCCCGCTCCCCCAGCAGGTGGATGCGGCTCTGCGCGCCCAGCTCCGCGGCCAGCCGCCGCAGCGCCGCCCGCTCCGGCCCGTCCCCGGCCAGCAGCAGGTGCGCCCCCGGCAGCGCCGCCACCGCCCGCACCAGCGAGTCGAACCGCTTGCCCGGCACCAGCCGGCCGACCCCGCCGACCACGAACGCCCGCTCCGGCAGCCCGGTCCTGGCCCGCGTGGCCCGGCGCACCCCCTCGTCGAAGCGGAAGCGGGCGGCCTCGATCCCGTTCGGTACGACGTGCACGCGCGCGGCCGGCACCCCCCACGCCTCCAGCCGCGCCGCGACGGTGTCCGACACCGCCACGGTCGCCGCGCCCAGCCGCTCGCTGGCCAGGTACAGCGCCCGCACCCCGCCCGTCAGCTTCCGGCCCTCGATCTCGCCCTCGCCGAGCGAGTGCTCGGTGGCCACGGTCGCCCCGACCCCCGCGAGCCGGGCCGCGAGCCGCCCGTACACGCAGGCCCGGTAGAGGTGCGTGTGCACGAGGTCGTACTGCTCGCGCCGGATGAACCGGACCAGCCTCGGCAGCGCGCCCAGGTCCCGGTTGCCGCGCATCCCCAGGTGCACCACCCGGACCCCGTCGGCCCGCAGGCCCTCGGCCACCTGCCCGGGGTTGGTCAGCGTCAGCACGTCGCAGCGCATCGGCATGTGCCGCAGCAGCAGCCGCAGCTGCTGCTCGGCTCCGCCGACCCCGAGCCCGGTGATGATGTGCAGCGCCCGCAGCGACTTCACCGGCGCACCGCCTGCCGCAGCTCCTGCGCCCGGTGCCGCAGCTGCTTGATCCGCAGCCGCCCCGACCCGTCCGCCTGGCTGACGTGGGTGCGCGGCAGGGCGTGCGGGCCGGCCAGCCGGCCGGGGTCGATGGCGCAGGCGTACCCGTACCCGGCGGCCCGCGTCGCGGCGACGACCCGCGCGTCGAGGTGCCCGTACGGGTAGCAGAACCCCTCGGGCAGGGTCCCGGTCAGCTCCCGGATCAGCTCCCGGCTGCCCCGCAGCTCCTGCTGGAGGATGTCGTCGGCGGCCGCGGTGAGGTCCTGGTGGAGCAGCCCGTGCGAGCCGATCTCCTGCCCTGCGGCGGCGACTTCGCGGATGCCCTCGGCGGTCAGCAGGGACTTGCGCGGGCCCAGCGGGTCCCACACGTTGTCCACCCCGAGCCGCCCCGGCAGCACGAACAGCGTGGAGGTGCAGTCGTGCCGGCGCAGCAGCGGCAGCGCCCGGGTCAGGTAGTCGGTGTAGCCGTCGTCGAAGGTCAGCCCGACGAGCCCGGCCCCGCGCCCGGCCGCGCAGGCCCGCAGCAGTTCGCCGACGGACACCCCGCGCAGGCCCCGCGAGCGCAGCCACAGCAGCTGCGCCTCCAGCGTCGCCGGGGTGACGGTGATGCCGTACGGGTCCTCGGCGGGGTCGGTGAACTCGGCGACCGAGTGGTACATCAGGACCCACGGCGAGGCGGTCCGGCGGGCGGGGACCGCCGTGGCGGCCGGCGCCGTGCGGGTGTCAGCGGGCATTGCGGAACCTCTGGGTCATCTGGGCGATCTGGGCGGGCAGGGCGGTGATCTCGAGCGCCCGTATGGCCATGCCGCAGGCGCCGAACATGGCGGGGACGAGGAGGCAGCCGAGGGCGGCGCTGAGCAGCGGGTCGGGGATCATCGGCCCGGCGATCCAGCCGGTGCCGCAGGCGCCGACGGCGGCGACGGTGAGCCGGCCGATGCTGAGCGCGACGCGCCGGACCTGGATGGCGACGATCCGCGAGCCGAGCCCGGTGAGCAGCAGGGCCGCGGTGGTGGAGATGCCGGCGGCGTTCGCGGCGGCGATGCCGTATGTGCCCCACCAGCGGACGGCGAAGGCTCCGGCCACGATGTTGACGAGGAGTCCGGCGCCCATCGCGAGCGCCGGGAACCAGGTGGGCCGGGCGGTCGAGAAGAAGGGCCGGGACAGCGCCCCGACGAGGCAGTGGCCGAGGAGTCCGAGGGCGTAGACCCGCATGACGGAGGCGGTGGCCAGGGTGTCGCGGTGGGTGAACGCGCCGCGTTCGAAGAGGACCTGGATGATCTGGGGCGCGTACCCGATGACCAGGGCGCTGCCCACGAGGACGGCGAGGGAGGCCAGCGCGAGGTCCTGCTCGACGCGCCGCCGGGCCTTCTCCCGCTCTCCGCCGGCCATGGCCTGGGCGACGACGGGGAAGGTGACGGTGCAGATCATCAGGGACAGCACCATCGGCATCTGCGCGACCTTCTGCGCGTAGTTCAGGTGCGAGATGGCCCCCGGCGGCAGCGACGCGGCCAGGAACCGCTCGACCAGGACCTGGGACTGCCGGAACACCGCGAAGAAGATCACCGGGGCGATCACCCCGAACGCGATCAGGGTCGGCCGGTCCCGGTCGCGCTGGCTGCGCGGCGCGCCCTTGGCGCGGGGCGGCCCGAAGCCCACGTTCCGGATGAAGGCGGGCAGTTGGACGAGGACCATCAGCAGTCCGCCCGCGGCCACCCCGGCGGCGGCCGCCCGCACCCCCCACACCGCGTGCAGGGCGATCATCGTCCCGATGATCCCGACGTTGTACGAGACGTAGATCGCGGCCGGCGGCACGAAGGAGCGGTGCGCCCGGAGCGCGGCGCTGAAGTAGCCGGCGATCCCGAAGGACAGCACGGTCAGCGCCGTCATCCGGGTGCACTCCACGGCCAGCGCCGGGTCGGGCAGTCCGGGCGCGAGCACGGCGACGACGAGCGGCGCGGCGACGACGAGCAGGGAGGCGACGGCGGCCAGGAGCACCGTCAGCCGCGGCAGGGTCGCCCCCACGAGCAGCCGTACGGGGTCCTGCGCGCGGGCCTCCTTGCGGGTGAGCCCGGCGCGGAACGCCGCCCGCCGGGCCAGGGCCTGGCTGAACGCGGGCACCATCAGCAGCGCCATGGCGTCCTCGATGAGCAGCGTCGAGGCCATCTCGGGCACGGTCCAGGCGATCAGGAAGGCGTCGCTGTCGTGCCCGGCCCCGAAGAGGTGCGCGATGGTCTGGTCCCGGAACAGCCCGAACACCGCCCCGGCGGCGGTCAGTCCGGCCGTGACGGCGGCGGCCTTGGCCAGGAACCGCCCCAGCGGAGCCGGCGCCGCGTTCCCGCCCGGCGGACCGGCGGACGGGTCGTCCCGTACGGGACCCGGGCCTTCGGGCAGCGCGCGGCGCGCGGCCCGGGCCGCCACCCGGACACCGCGCTCCGCGCGTGCTCCGGCCCCTTCCGGGGACGGGGGCCGGGTTCCGGCGGAGGCGTGCGGGGGTGCGGGGGACGCCGGGGCCGACGTGCCCGGGACGCGGGCGGGGCCCGCCCCGGCCGGGGGGCCGGAGGCGGGCCGCCAAGGCGTCGTATCGGTCACCGGCCGTCCGCACCCGGAACGGCGCGCAGCGCGATCGTGAGACCGGTGCGCCCTCCCGCCGCAGCAGCCTCGCCCGGACCGCGTCCCGCGCCGGGGGCCGTACGCGGCCCCGGCCGGCCGGGGCCGCCGGACACCGCGTCCGCTCCGGAGGAGGACGGCAGGGCCCACCAGGCCGCCAGGCCGATGATCACCCCGGTCAGGACGGTGGACGGCCCGCCGATGTCCGCGTACAGGAAGTCGGTCAGCTGCCAGACGAACAGCCCGATCGCGATCAGCCCGCAGTCCCGGATCCCGGCGCCGCCGCTCGCGTACCGCCGAAGGCCCGCGACGAGCAGCGCCGCCCAGCCGCCCGCCAGCGCGGTCAGCCCGATCAGCCCCTGCTCGCTCAGCACCAGCAGGTACATGTTGTGCGGGGAGAGCAGCGGCTGGCGGATGTACGCCTGCCCCGCGCCGGCGGTGTCGCTGCCGGAGGAGAGGCCCAGCGAGGAGTGCCCGTCCCGATTGGCCGGGAAGCCCTTGAGGCCCACCCCGGCCGCCGGCCGCTCGCGCCACATCGACTCGGCCGCGGCCCACATCGTGTAGCGGTCGGTCACCGACTGGTCGGGGGCGCTGGAGACCTGGGTGATCGAGGTCAGCCGCTCGGCGACCATCTCGGAGCCGACCCCGAGCCCGCCCACCAGGACCACCCCGGCCGCGGCCAGCGCGAGCAGCACCCTCAGCGCCCGCCGGATCCCGGCGAGCAGCATCACCAGCAGCGCCGCGCCGACGGTCGCGATCCACGCGCCCCGGCTGAACGACAGCACCAGCGGCACCACCAGCACCAGGGCCGCAGCGCCCGCCAACCGCCGCACCCGGCCCGGCAGTCCCGGAGCCAGGGCCGCCGCGGTCGCCACGACCAGCCCGTACGCCACCACCGTGGCCATGCCCATCACGTCGCCGGGCCCGAAGGTGCCGACGGCCCGGATGTCCTCGCCCTGGTACGAAGCCCCCGTGTGGGTCGCGAACTGCACGACCCCCACCGCGCCCTGCACCAGCGCCAGCACCACGAAGCACCCGGCGGCCAGCCGGAACTCCCCGGCGTCGCGCACCAGCAGCACGATCGCCGCCGGGACCAGCACGAACACCTGGAGGTAGCGCACGAAGCCGGGCAGCGCCGCGTACGGGTCCCCGGCGGTCGCGGTCGCCACCGCCAGCCCCACGGCGGGCACGCCGAGGACCAGCACGCCCAGCGGGCTCAGCTGCCGCACCCGGCCGCGCAGCGCCTGCACCGCGCAGACCAGCACCAGCACCAGGGAGGCCGCGTCGGCCGGGCCGACCTTGCCGGAGGTGCTCGCGTCGCCCGCCGCGATCGGGGCGAGGAGCAGCAGGACGGTCGCGGCGAGCGGCAGCAGCGGCCAGTGCCGCCGCAGCAGCCCCGCCGCATCGGGCCGGGCTCCGTACGGGGATACGGCGAGGCTCATCAGCTGCCCCCCAGCCGGAAGCGGAAGAAGGAGGCCGCGGTGCGGGCGAGGATCCACAGGTCCTGCCACAGCGACCAGGTGTCGATGTAGTGGTTGTCGAAGCGGGCCCGGTCCTCGATGGAGGTGTCCCCGCGCAGACCGTTGATCTGGGCGAGCCCGGTGATGCCGACGGGCATCCGGTGCCGGGCCTCGTAGCCGGGGTGGACGGTGCTGAACTTCGCCACGAAGAACGGCCGTTCCGGCCTCGGTCCGACCAGGCTCATGTCGCCCCGGACCACGTTCCACAGCTGCGGCAGCTCGTCCAGCGAGGACTTGCGCAGGAAGGAGCCGACCGGGCTCATCCGGTTGTCGCCCGCCACCGTCCACCGGGTGGCGGACTCGTGCTCGTCGGCGCGCAGGGTGCGGAACTTCAGCAGCGTGAAGGGGCGCCCGTACAGGCCGACCCGCTCCTGCCGGAAGATCACCCCGGGGCCGTCGGAGATCCGTACGGCCAGCGCGCACACGCCCATCACGGGCGCGGCGGCGATCAGCGCGAGCGAGGCCAGCAGTCCGTCGATGCCCCGCTTGACCCACCGCTCCACCGGCCGCGACGGACGCGGCAGCAGCGGCTGTACGGCGTACCCCCACAGCTGGTCGGCGGGCTGGGCCACCCGCATGCCGGTCACCTTGGCGGTGCCGGCCGGGTCGGCGAGCCAGAGCCGGCAGCCGTGGTCGTGGAAGAGCCGGACCAGGGAGGCGGTGCGCTCGTCGGCCTCCGGCGGGCGGGTGAACACCGCGTGCCGGACCGAGTTCTGGATGACCGCGCGCCGGATGTCCTCGTGCGTGGCGAGCACCGGCACGGCGCCGCCGCCCTCCTCGGGGGCCGCGGTGTCGGCGAGCCCGACGGGCCGCAGCCCGTACTCGGGGCGCCCGTGCAGGGCGGCGGCGACCGCGCTCGCCCCGGCGCCGGGGCCGACGACGAGGGCGGAGGCCGGCCGGCGGCGGGCCGCGCGGCGGCGCAGCCGGTTGACGAACCCGCGCCCGGTGCACGTCAGTACGATCTGCAGACAGACGGCGCCCAGCAGCGCCGACCAGCCCAGGGCCTCGCCCGGCGCCGTGGCGGCCACGACGGCGGCGAAGGCGCACCACAGGATGGCGGCCCGCCCGGCCAGCGCGGGCAGCTCCAGCAGCGCCGAGGGCGCGAGCCGCGGCCGGTACAGCCCGGCCTGCGCGTGCAGCGCGGCGGCCAGCACGGCCATCGGGGCGGCCGCCCCGGCCGGCACCGCCGTCCCGGGCGGGGACAGGACCGTCGTGGTGAGTACGGCGGCCAGCGCGTCGGCGGTCAGCAGCGGGAGGACCCCGTCGCGGCGCCGGACCCGCTGGGGCCGCGCCAGGGGCCGGGCCGCGTCGGCCCGGGGCCGGCGTGGGGGGTGGATGGCGGTCACGGACCGTCGGACGGCTGCGGTGCCGGCGGTGCCGCCGGCGGGCCCCGTTCCGCCCTGCCCGGTGTGCCGGGCGGGTGCGCTGTCCATCGTCATCGGCTGATGCGCTCCTGGTTCAAGGGCCGGGGCCTGCCCAGCAGTTCGTGGTACAGACCGGTGACCGCGTCCGTGGTCCGCCGCACGTCGAAGTCGGTCCGGGCGTGCTGCCCGGCCTGCTCCCCGAGTTCGGCGAGCAGCCGCGGTTCGGCGAGCAGCCGTCCCAGGGCCTTGGCCAGGGCCGTCGGGTCCTCCGGCGGTACCAGGCAGAGCCGTCCCTGGCCGGGCGGCAGGCTCTCCCGGGCACCGCTGACGTCGGACACCAGGACCGGCCGGCCGCAGGCCATGGCTTCGAGCGGGGCGAGCGCCATGCCCTCCCACCGCGACGGCAGTACAACGAGATCGGCGGCCCGAAGCCACGGTCGGATGTCGCGGGCGGCTCCCGCGAAGAGCACCCCGGGCGGGGCGCTGCGGCGCAGCCGCTCGGTGTCGGGGCCGTCGCCGACGAGCGCGAGACGGGCCTCGGGGACGTTGCCGAGCACCTCCCGCCAGGCCCGGAGCAGGATGTCCTGGCCCTTCTGCTGGCAGAGCCGGCCCACGCAGACGGCGAGCGGCCCGTCGCCCAGGAAGGCGGCGGGCAAAGGGAGTTCGGTGCGCGCCCGGGCCCGGTCGGCCTCGCGGTCGGGGCCGCCGGGGCGGAAGTGGTCGAGGTCGACGCCGTTGCGGATCACCGACCAGTGGGCGGCGATGCCCTCGGCCTCCCCGGCCCGGCGCTCGGCCTCGCTGACGCAGAGCACCCGGTCGGCCCAACGCGCCCCGAACCGCTCCCAGCGCAGCGCGAGTGCGGCGGTGGCCCCGCCGACGGCGTCGAAGGACCAGGCGTGCGGCTGGAACACGGTGGGCACGGCCCCGCGTACGGCGAGCCGCCCGGCGAGGCCCGCCTTGGCGCTGTGGGCGTGCAGGACGTCCGGCCCGACCTGGCCGATCACCCGCCGGGCGCCCAGCACTTCGGCGGGCAGGTCGGGTCCCGGGGCCCGGCCGGCGCGCCAGGTGAGCACCTCGGCCCCGGCCTCGCGGGCCGCGTCGGCGAGCTGTCCGCCGCGCGGGCAGCCGACGGCGGTCCGCAGCCCGGCGGCCGTCTGGGCCCGGACGAGGTCGACGACGACGCGGGCGACACCGCCGTCGACGGGTTGGACGAGGTGCAGGACGGACAGGGGGCGGGTGATCGGAGCCTGCGCACGGGAGGGCTGCGCAGGGGGAGGCTGTGTCGGCACGCGGAGTGGTCTCCTACGTTCAGCGGCGCGCGTCTGTCTGAACGAAGAGCACGCCGAGGAATTGACCCTGGCTTTCGCCCGTGAACCTGAAGCTCAGGCTGCGGGCACCACCGGACAGGGCGGGACTCAGGTCGAACACGTCCGCGTCATATCCGAGATTATTCATATGTTCGGGCTGTCGCACGAACGAGGGATCCCCGAATTCCGTGATCGTGGAATTCATAACATCATTAAAAGGATTTTCTGCATCACTGATGTCGACCCGTCGGCCACTGTCGGAGGTCACCGTGAGTGAGTCCCCGAGGGTTCCGCGGTCCCCGTCGTACGCGACCACCCCGACCTTCCCGGCCGACCCCGCGGCGGCGTCCAGACCGGCGACCTCGACCGTCTCGCCGGCCCCCGCCCCGGCGCCCGCGGCGATCGACCCGAAGCCGTCCCACACCGAGATCCGGCGCACCGGCTCCTGCGGGTGCTCGTACGCCACGACCAGCGTCCAGCCGCCCCAGGCGCCCACCTCGGAATGGCCCATCGCGATGTTCAGCTGGGCCACCGTCCACATCCCGGCGCCGCCCTTGCGGACCATCGGGGTCACGTCGGCCGAGGCCTGGTAGGCATCGCTGCCCGCGTCCGACCGGTGGCCGATCACGGTGTCGGCGAGGACCTCCTTGTACGCCCCGCCCGGCTCCGCGACCAGCACCCGGCCGTTGTCCTCCGGCGGCTTCTGCTCGCCCACCCGCAGGTTCCCGCCCCAGTACAGGCGGGCGTACGAGACCTTCGCGCCCAGCGGGACCTTGAGTTCGGCCCGGGTGGAGTTGTAGGTGTCCGGATCCTTGTCGACCTCGCTGTAGAACATGTCGAAATCGCCGTTGACCCCCGCCGCACCCCGGTCGACCTCGCTGCACGGCTCGGCGTCCGGCGCCTCTTCCCGGCGGCAGGCGATGGAGGAGTTGGAGGCGCGGACCAGCCCGCCGTGCTGGACGGCCCGGTAACGCTGGGTGAAGGGGATCTTGGCCATTTCCCGCGCGGCGGGGGTCGCGGGGCCCGGCGGGGCGGCCGCAGCGGGGACGTTCGCCGAAAGTACGAGGCAGGACAGCAGACCGAGCGTGCCGAGGATTCTGCGGGACGAACCCATGACCCTGTCTCCATTTTCGATCAAGGGGACAAAACAGGAGTGAACTTTGTCAGAAATCAGGCTGGAAATCACGCCGGACTCGCTCGTACGGCCTTTTGGGCGATAACACGCACCCTCGCAGGCGGCGGGTCGTTATGCGGTGCACCACTGTTCGAACCGAAAGGAAAACGGAGATGAAGAAGAGGCTGATGCGCGGCACCACCCTGGCGGTCGCCGGCACCGCGGCGCTGATGGGCGGCGCGGGCCTCGCCTCCGCGGACTCGGCGGCGGCGGGCTTCGCGGCGGAGTCCCCCGGCGTGGGCAGCGGCAACCTGGTCCAGGTCCCGGTCAACATCCCCGTGAACGTCTGCGGTGTCACGGCCAACCTGGTCGGCGTGCTGAACCCGGCGTTCGGCAACACCTGCGTCAACGCCTGACCGTCGGTCCGACTGTCAGCCCAACCGTCAATCGGGTCGCTCGAAACCCAGGCATCCGAGTGAAGGCACGCAACCCCGACCCGGGACCTGCCGTTGATCCGGGTGCTCCACTACCGGGCAATCCAGCAAAAAAGGGACGACAATGATCAAGAAGATGATGGCCACTGCGGCTGCCGCAGCCTCGGTCGTGGGCATCGGGGCCGCCATGGCTCCGCAGGCGATGGCGATCGGCAACGACAACGGCATCAACACCGTCAACGGCAACGGCGCCTCTCAGATCTACGGCAACCAGGCCACCTACGGCACCATGAGCCCCCAGATGGCGCTCATCCAGGGCTCGTTCAACAAGCCCTGCATCGCGCTGCCGGCCAAGGTCAACGCCCAGTCGATCCTCGCGCTCGTCAACGTCGGCGTCCAGGACATCCCGATCCTGTCCAACCCGATGAACCAGCAGTGCACCGAGAACTCCACCCAGGCCAAGGGCGACGAGCCGCTCTCGCACATCCTGGACAACATCCCGGTCCTGTCGGGCAACGCGTCCGCCGGCAGCTGACCGCAGCCGCGCAAGCGAGGCCGCCGCACCCTCCGGGTCGCGGCGGCCTCGCCGCTTGTCGACACGGCCCGGCCACGCCGCCCGTACACGCCGCGAATAGCGCGTAAATCCGGCGCGAATTCCGGGCGGCACGGGCGCGGGTGAATTCGCGGAAGCTGCCGGGAAAATCTCCGGTTTCTTTTCCCGGACCCACTCGTTGTTATTTCCGCAGTGGACAAGCCTCTGCGGGAAGGATCGAAAACAAATGACGTACAAGAAGGCAGTGGTGCTGGCCGCCGGCGTTCTCATGGCCGCCGGTGCCGCCTCGCCCGCCATGGCCGACTCGGTCGCCGACGGCAAGGCCATCGGCTCCCCCGGCGTCGCCTCCGGCAACCTCGTCCAGGTTCCGGTGCACGTCCCGGTCAACGTCTGCGGCCTCACGGTCAACGTGATCGGCGCGCTGAACCCCGCGTTCGGCAACACCTGCATCAACGCCTGACGAAGCGCCTGCCCGCAAGGGCAAACCTCCTCGGGGTGGCCTCGGAGTGCACGGCGGTGCACTCCGAGGCCACCTTCGATTCAGCACCGGCGGGAATGCCGGTAGACAGGGAAGGACCCATGCGACAGGTACTGAGCCGACAGGTACTGGGCAAGGGGGTGCTCACGGCGGCGGCCGCCTCGAGCCTGCTGTCGATCGCGACCGGCGCGGCCTACGCGCACCCGGGGGCGATGGCCGAGGCCTCGCATTCGCCGGGCGCGCTGTCCGGCAACAGCGTCTCGGTACCGATCACCCTCTCGCCGAACGTGTGCGGCAACAGCGTGGACGGCGGAGCGGCGCTCAACCCCTCGATGGGGAACACGTGCGCCACCACGACCGGCTCCGACGCCCACCACGCCGGCCGCGACTACGAGCGCTACCTCAGCCCCGAACACGCCGAGGCCTTCGAGCGCTACCTCGAAGAGCACCAGGGCGGCCGCCACGCGCTGCCCGAGCAGCGCCACGAGGAGCCCCGCCACGAGGAGGCCCGCCGGCACGCACCGCGCCACGCGGCCCCCCGGTACGAGGAGGGGCGCGACGAGGGCGGCTACGGCGGATCGGGCGAGGAGGAGGACCGGAGCCACGGCGTACCGGCGGGCCACGGCGGACACCCCGGGCAGGGCGGCTACGGAGGCCCGGACGAGGAGGAGTGCGACGACCACCCGCACGCCCTCCCGGCCCCGGCTCCGGTGGCCCACCACGCTCCCCCGGCGCCCGAGCGGCCGCAGCTGCGGCCCCACCCGAAGCCGCAGCCCGCGCCCCACCCGAAGCCGGCGGCGGAGCATCCGGCTCCGAGGCCCGCGCCCCAGCCCCACCCCGCACCGAAGCCCCTGCCCCACCCGGCTCCGAAGCCGCCCGTCCACGAGGCGCCCGTAGAGGTGCCCGCGCCGCCGCAGCCCGCGCCGGTCCCGGCCCCGGTGCCCCTGCCGGCCCCGGTCAACGAGGCGCCCGTACCGCTGCCCGCACCGGCTCCGGGGCCCGCCCCGGTGGCGGAGGCGCCCCGGCCGCTCCCGGCGCCCGCGCCGGTCGCCGAGGAGGCCCCCGTACCGGCGCCGCCGCACGGCAGCCGGTTCGTGGAGCACCCGGCTCCCGCGCCGGCGCCCGAGGTCGTCCGTCCCGCCGACCAGCCGCCGGCCGCCCCCGCCGGTGACACCCCGATCCACCTGGCGCCGGCGCCCGCACCGGCACCCGTCCCGGTGACGCCGGCCGCGCCGGTCCCCGTACCGGCTCCGCTGCCCGCCCCGGCGCAGGTGTCGGCTCCGGAGCTCGCCGAGACGGGTGCCGGTCAGCCGGGTGCCGCGGCGGCCCTCGCGTCGGCCCTGATCCTGGGCGGCGCCATTCTGTACCGGAGGTCCCGGACCGCCTGACAGGCAATACCGGTAATCGGAAGAAATATCGGCCGGAGAATCCTTCATCGGATTCTCCGGCCGTTGCCGTACGCGTTTCCGGAGTGGCGGGGAATCGTTACCCAGGGCGAATGCGGCGCGACCGTCGCCGCTCATGCCTCTGTCCACGAAAGAAGAGGATTTCGATAATGAAGCTCACGAAGGTCGCCGCGGTCATCGCCGGCTCCGTCGCCGCGCTCGGCGCCG
This sequence comes from Streptomyces sp. NPDC001903, assembly GCF_042891345.1. NCBI lineage: Bacteria > Bacillati > Actinomycetota > Actinomycetes > Kitasatosporales > Streptomycetaceae > Streptomyces > Streptomyces sp. NPDC001903. The sequence continues at coordinate 4,033 of NZ_JBIASZ010000015.1, read as the reverse complement.
CCGCTCCCGCCTTCGCGGCCGCCGCGCCGGTCGCGATGCCCCCCATGAGCCTGACGGGCGGGGCCACCGAGGCCGTCAACTCGCTCGCTCCGGTCACCGAGCAGCTCCCGGAGACCCTGGGCAACGGGGTGGCCGAACAGGGCGAGGCCGTCACCAAGGTCGTGGACACCGCGCAGCGCGTCAACAAGGTCCGCAACAATGCGCCGGGCGAGGTGCTCAAGGTGGCGGACGGAGCCACCCAGGCGTCCCCGCTCCTCGGCGGCGTGAAGCTCAACGGCGGGGCCCACTGAGCAGGTCGGGCCGCCCGCCCCGGCGGGAACCGCGGGAACTCCGGGAACCGCGGGAGCACGACAGTGGGCGCCACCGGCGAGGCCGGTGGCGCCCACTGTCACATGTGCCGACTGACGTCAGTCGTTGACGCAGACGTTGCCGAACGCGGGGTTCAGCAGGGCGATCACGTTGACGGTGTTACCGCAGACGTTGACCGGCACGTGGACCGGGACCTGGACCAGGTTGCCCGAGAGCACACCGGGCGAACCCACGGCCGCGCCCTCGGCCGACGAGTCGGCCATGGCGGAGCCGGCGGCACCGGCCGCAGCGAGACCGGCGGAGGCCAGGACCAGGGCGGCCTTCTTGGCAGAGTTCATGGGAAGTGCACCTTCTGTTCGATGTTCTGCCCCGACGCGGGGCTCACACCGAGCGAAACGGTCCGGACTCCCATACGACACGGCCCCGCGCGCAATCAGACCTGTTCAGCTCAATAGTCGTAACCACGCGCGGTTTTCGGGCCGCGATGTGCGATCCTGCCCCCCGCTACGGGAGGTCGGGGAGTTCCGGCACGCTCTCCACCGGCGTCAGGACCGGGTTGGCCGGCTGGACCGGCTTGACCGGTGCGGGCACCGCGGGCACCGCGGGGACTGCCGGGGCCGCGGGGACTGCCGGGGCCGCGGGGACTGCCGGGGCCGCGGGGACTGCCGGGACCGCGGGGACTGCCGGGACCGCCGGCTTCGCCGGGAGTGCGGGTACCGCCGGCCGGGCCGGGACGGGGAGCGCCGGCTTGGAGACGGGCGCGGCCGGCTTGGAGACCGGAGCCGCCGGCTTGGAGACGGGGATCTCCGGGATCTCCGGGATCTCCGGGGTCGTGGGAATCTCCGGGATCTCGGGGAGGGAGGGGATCGGCAGCGCCGGGATCTCCGGGATCGCCGGGAGGCTCGGCAGGGTCGGCAGCTTGATCTCCGGGAGCTTCACCCCGGGCAGGAGCGTCTCCAGGGACTTGGTCACTCCGTCGAGGATCGCGGTGATCTGCGCGAGGAGGTCGTCCAGCGGGCCGGCGGCCGCCACGCGGCGGTCGATCTGCTGCTGGGCGGCCGCGATGCGTTTCGTGACGACGGCGGCCGTGTCACCGTCCGCGGCGCCCGCGGGGGCGGCCGCGCCGGAGAGTATGACGACGGCGAGGGCCGACGGGACGAGGACGCGGATGCGGGACGGCTTCGTGCGGTGCATGGCATTTCCTTCGGTGGTCGCACAGAGGCGGACCCGAGCGATCCGCTTCCTCACCCACCGTGCGAACACCTTCTACGGAGCGCAACAGGATCTTGAACGGCCGGACCGGCTCTGGGCGCTGCGTACGGGCTTCGCGCAGGCGTCCGGAGAAGGCTCACCCGGGGCGGGGAAATCCTCGGCCGGAGCGGGCCGTTTGAGTGAAGCAGCGGAACCAACCCCCGTGGAGGGCAGTTGACCAGGGCGCTCCACTAGCGGGCACTCGTGCGACAAAAGGACCAATGATGCTCAAGAAGATCATGACTGCTGCCGCGGTCACCGCCGCCGCCGTCGGCGCGGGCGCTGCTGTTGCGGCCCCGGCCATGGCCATCGGCAACGACAACGGGATCAACACCGTCAACGGGAACGGTGCTCAGCAGATCTACGGCAACCAGAAGACCGCCGGCGACATGAGCCCGCAGCTCGGCCTGGTCCAGGGCACCCTGAACAAGCCCTGCATCGGTCTGCCGGTCAAGGTCAACGCGCAGTCGATCCTCGCGGCCCTCAACATCGGCGTTCAGGACATCAACGTCCTGTCCAACCCGATGAACCAGCAGTGCACCGAGAACTCCACCCAGGCCAAGGGCGACGAGCCGCTCTCGCACATCCTGGACAACATCCCGGTCCTGTCGGGCAACGCGTCCGTCGGCAGCTGATCTCCGCTCCCCCGCTTTCCCCGGTCCGGGCCCTGTCGCCCGTGGAGCGATGTGACGAGGGCCCCGGCAGCCTCCAGCTGCCGGGGCCCTCGGGCGTGCGGGGCGCCGCGGTCACCCGGTCCAGAACTCCCACCACCGGGTGAGGATCAGCATTCCGATCACGCCGATGTGCAGGGCGGGCGGGGCCCAGCCGAACTCGGCGAAGAAGGTCCGTACGGGACCGGGCGCGGGCAGCGCCCCCGCCCGGACGTTGCGGGCGGTGACCGCCCAGAACATCAGCAGGGTGGCCGCCCAGGTGAGGCAGCACCACAGGCAGAGCGCGTTGATCTCGTACAGGGACTGGACCATCAGCCAGGTGCAGAAGCCGACTCCGAAGAGCATCCCGGCGTTCAGTCCCAGCCAGAACCAGCCGCGGTAGCGGGCGCCCGCCAGCAGGCCGGCTCCGACGCACACGACGGCCCCGAACGCGACCAGCCCCAGCAGGGGGTTGGGGAAGCCGAAGGCCGCCGCCTGCTCGCTCTTCATGACGCTGCCGCAGGAGACGACCGGGTTCAGACTGCAGGCGGGCTTGAAGTCCGGGTCCTCCAGCAGCAGGAACTTGTCGAGGGTGATCACCCAGGAGGCCAGCACCCCGGCGGCGCCGGTGAGCGCCAGCAGCCAGGCCAAAGCCCGTCGGCCCGCCTCCGGTTCGTCCTCGTGTCTGGTGTGGGGCAGCCCCTGCTGGCGGGGAAGGTCCACTGTTTTCGTTGCCATACGGGCCATGTTGCCGCGCTCCGGAACAGACCCGGGCGAACCATGCTCATCCCGGGGCAAGTTGACCTGAAGGGGTGGCGGGAACCCCTGATGCTTCCCGGACGTTTTACCGAACCCCGGACGTGATGTCAGAGCCAGGGGCTACGTTGAGCTTCCGCGAAGTCACAAGCTGCGACGGCCTGGAGACCCACCTTGAGCGATCCGTACGAGACAACCGAGGCGCACCTCGAGCGACTCCTGGGCCGCGCCCTCAACTCTTTCGACCTGCCGGACCGGTTGGTCGAGCGCCTCGGCACGGCGCTCGCCCACAGCTCCTCGCTGTACACCTCCCACCACAGCCCGGCGGCGGGCCTGTGGCGGGAGACCCACCGGCACACGTACCTGCTCTCCGACGGCGGTTCGGCCTCCTTATGGGAGCTGGTGTACCGGCTGGTGGGCGACCGGACGATCCGGCACGAGGTCTTCGTGAGCAAGGCGGAGGCCTGCCTGGCCGTGGCCCGGCTGTTCGGCGAGGCCCCGGCGGAGGCGGCCTTCGACCCGGCGCTGGATCCGGCGCTCGCCGCCGCCGAGGAGGAGCCGGACACCGGCGTGGCTGATCTGGGCGCGCTGTTCGCGGCGAGCTCGCCGGCCCGGCGGCACCGGGAGTACGCGGTGGAGGAGTCCGCCGATCACGCCCGCCGGGTGCTGCGGCGGGCGGAGAATCCGGACCGGCCCGGCGAGGGGACGGCGCTGCTGCTGCGGTCGGCGTATGCGCACCAGATCACCCAGGCCTTCGGGACCCGGCCGTTCACGGCGGACGGGCGGGGCACCGGGTTCAACCTGTACGAGCACTCGTTCGTGCTGCTGGACGGCAGCGAGCTCAGCCTGTGGGAGGTCGAGCACACGGCGACGCCGGACGGGCGGCACATGTGCGAGGTGTATGAGAGCGAGGCGGCCGCCCGCGGGGCGATGGAGCTGCGCGCGCGGGTGAGGTGACGGGCCGGGATACGGCCTAGGTGTATTGACCCGCAGGGTTGTTGATTCGGCTGATGGGTGGGTGTCCGCCGAGTGCGGTGTGGCAGCGGTGGTGGTTGTAGGTGTGGAGG
>NZ_JBIASZ010000014.1:0-236693 GCF_042891345.1 Streptomyces sp. NPDC001903 | reverse complement strand
CCGACAGTCTTATGGCATTCCGGGGCGGGCCGGGCAGTCAAGGGTGGCCGAAGGCCATCGCGAAGCGACGCGACCGCAGGGAGCGCCCTTGACGGCCCGGACCGACACGGAAGGACAGTGGACTGTCGGGAAACCCCCGGACCACTCCCGACCCCGCCCGGCCGGAGCCCCCGCCCAGCCGACCCCGCCCAACAGACCGGCCCCGCCCCTCAGTACTGCCAGCGCGGCTGGCTCCCGTCCAGGCGGCAGTAGATCAGGCGCCCGTTCTCGGCGTGGGTCGAGCGGCCCAGGTCTGCCTTGCGGCAGAACTGGCCCGCCTTGTAGCAGTTCCCGGCGTTGGAGACGATCTCGCACGTGCCGCTCGCCGGATGGCTCGCCTCCTGCGTCGGCGCCTTCGTCGGCGCCTTCGTGGCGGGCGGCTTCGGCGTGCTCCCGGTCGAGCCGGAGGAGAGCGTACGGGTCGGGGCCGGCTTCGCGTCCGGCGTCTCCACCACCGGAGGCGTGGGGGTCGGCGTCGCGGACGGGGACGGCGTGGCCGTCGCGGACGGGGACGGGGACGGCGTCGGCGAGGCCGTCACGCTCACCGACGGTCTCGGCGGCGGCGGTACCGCCGGGCCTCCGCCCTCCGCCGGGCCGCAGGCCGCTGCCGTGCAGGCGACCAGGAGGGCCACCACGGTGTGCCGGAGCACACCGCCGCGCCGTCTCACACCCGCTCCACCCACCCCGCGCGTACCGCTCGCCCCGCTCGATCTGCCACTGCCGCCGCTGCGCATGATGGGCCCCCACCTCAAGTCGTTGAAGGCTGCACATCATAGGAAGAGCGGAGGCTCCGAATCCGGCGAATGCCGAAGCTGGTCCCCGTGGTTCGATGGGCGGCATGACCCGTGAGATCCCCAGCTCCGAGACGGACGAGATCGAGGCGTTCCGCGCCACCCTGCACTCGCTGCGGGTATGGGACGGCCCCCTGCCCGGCTTCGATCCGGACGCCGCGCCCGCCGAGCCGCTGGCGCTGTTCCGTCAGTGGTTCCTGCATGCCGCCGCGGCCGGGCAGCCGGAGCCGCACACGATGAGCCTGGCCACCGTGGACGCCGACGGGCGGCCCGACGTACGCACCCTGATGCTGCACGACGCGGACGGCCACGGCTGGCACTTCGCCTCGCACGCCACCAGCGCCAAGGGCCGGCAGCTCGCCGGCCACCCGGACGCCGCGCTCGGGTTCTACTGGCCGGCCGTGGCCCGGCAGGTCCGCCTCCGCGGCCGGGTCACGGCCTGCGGGCCGCAGGAGAGCCGGGCGGACCTGGCGGTCCGCTCGCGGGGCGCGCTCGCGGCGGCGCTGACCGGCCAGCAGAGCGAGGTGCTCGGCAGCGTGGACGAGCTGCGGCGCGCCTCCGAGGCCGCCTGGGAGCGGGCCGGTACGGAGCCCGACGCCCCGGCCCCGACCTGGACCCGGTACGTCCTCGACCCGACCGAGGTCGAGTTCTTCCAGGGCGACCCGGCACGCCGCCACGTCCGGCTGCGCTACCGGCGCTCCCCCGAGGCCACCACCTGGACCCGCGAGCTGCTCTGGCCGTGACGGGCCCCTCGGGGGGTGTCCCGCCGACCAGTGCCGGACCCCCCGGGACGGACGCCCCCTAAGGGCGCGAGTCCGCACCCTCCGGCCGGAACACCGCCACCCACACGCCCTCCGCCGCCTCGCGGAAGGCCACTTCGAGCGGCATGCCGATCCGCAGGTCCGCCGGGGCGCAGTCGACGACCTCCGTCATCATGCGCGGACCCTCGGCCAGGTCGACCACGGCCGCCGTGTACGGGACGCGCGTCCCGAACGGCGGGAGGTCGTTGCGGTGGATCACCGACCACGTGTAGAGGGTGGCGCGGCCGCTCGCAGGCTCCCAGGCCACCCGCTCCTCGCCGGCCCAGCAGTACGGGCAGAACTCCCGCGGGTAGTGGTGGACCCGCGCGCAGTCCGCGCAGCGGCGCAGCAGGAGCCGCCCCTCGGCGGCCGCGTCCCAGTAGGGCCGGGTGAAGTCGTCGGTCTCCGGCAGGTCGTAACGCGGCGCACCCACAGGACTCCCGGCACTCACAGAACTCCCCGCACTTCCGGCGCTCACAGGAACAGTCCGATCGCCGCGTCCACGGACCACGTCTGCCACGCCATCGCGAAGAGCGCGACGAGCGAGATCAGGGCCATCATCGCGTTCTGCCCCTGCTCGGCCCAGTCGTGGATCATCAGCACCAGATACAGCAGGTTCAGCAGCAGCCCGCCGACCAGCGCGATCGGGGTCAGGAAGCCGAGCACCAGGCCCAGCCCGAGGGCGAGTTCCGCGTAGACGACGACGTACGCCATCAGCCGCGGGCGCGGCTGGACGACCTTCTCGAAGCCGCCCTTGACGAACGGCCAGCGGTGTTTGCCGGCGACGTCGGCGGCCCAGGCGATGCCGGTGCCGCGTTCGAACCAGCCCTTCTTGTCCTTGTGCCGCCAGCTCTCCAGCCACCACAGGCCGAGCCCTATCCGGAGCACGGCGAGCCACTCGGCCCCACTGAGCCAGATGGTCTGCATCGGCCCTCCCCTTCCTCGATCTGACGGTACGTCAGTTCAGCGGATCGGGAGCGATCCCGCAAGGGTGACCGAGCGCTCCGTTCGGCCGGACTCGGCCCGTCGGGCGGCGGCCACCGCCGGTTCGACGCCCCCGGTCTCCGCGCGAAGCCGCTCCTCGGCCAGGCTCGGGCGCAGCTCGCCGCAGCGCCCGCCCGCTCGGAGGGAGGGGCGGAGGCCGGCCGACCGGGCCGTGCCCGGCCGGGCCCCGGCGGGTGGCCGCCGCAACCGCCCCGTGATCGATCCGCAATCGATTCCCTCCTTGTCCGAGACCCATCAACGCTGTGTGTCGATACGCTCACTCCTCATGCCTGGAGTCCCCACAGCCCCCGACATGTCCACCCAGCCCCGCCCGGTCTACGTGATCGGCGCCGGGCCCGGCGGCCTCGCCGCGGCCGCCGCGCTGCGCGCCCGCGGGGTGCGCGCGGTGGTCGTCGAGAAGTCCGACGACGTCGCCGCCTCCTGGCGGGGGCACTACGACCGGCTCCACCTGCACACCACGCGCCGGCTCTCCGCCCTCCCCGGGCTGGCCATGCCGCGCAGGTTCGGGCGGTGGGTGTCGCGGGACAACGTGGTGCGGTACCTGGAGAAGTACGCCGAGTTCCACGAGCTGGAGCTGGTCACCGGCGTCGAGGTCACCCGGATCGACCCCGCCCCCGGCGGGGACGGCTGGCTGCTGCAGGCCACCGGCGGGCGGGTGCTCGACGCCCGGGCCGTCGTCGTCGCCACCGGCTTCAACCACACCCCCGCGCTGCCCGACTGGCCGGGCCGGGACACGTACAGCGGGGAGCTGCGGCACGCCCGCGAGTACCGCAACGCCACGCCGTACGCGGGCCGTGACGTACTCGTCGTCGGCGCCGGCAACACCGGCGCCGAGATAGCCGTCGACCTGGTCGAGGGCGGGGCCGCGCGGGTGCGGCTCGCCGTGCGCACCGCACCGCACATCGTGCGCCGCTCCACCGCGGGCTGGCCCGCGCAGCGCACCGGGATCCTGGTGCGGCGGCTGCCCGTACGGCTCGTGGACCGGCTCGGCGCGCTCGTCGCCAAGGCCTCGGTCCCCGACCTGACGGCGTACGGACTCCCCCGCCCCGCCACCGGCCTGTACAGCAGGGTCAGGGAGGGCGCCATCCCGGTCCAGGACGTCGGGCTGATCGACGCCGTACGCGCGGGCCGGATCGAACCGGTCGCCGCCGTGGCCTCCTTCGACGGCGCGGAGGTGGTGCTCGCCGACGGCTCCCGCATCACCCCGGACGCGGTGGTCGCGGCCACCGGGTACCGCCGGGGCCTGGAGGGCCTGGTCGGGCACCTGGACGTGCTCGACGGGCGCGGGCGCCCCCGCACACACGGCACCCGCACCCCGGCGCACGCTCCCGGCCTGTACTTCACCGGCTTCACCAACCCCATCAGCGGCATGTTCCGCGAAATGGCCCTGGACGCCCAGAAGATGGCCAAGGCCGTCTCCCGCCGCCTCGGCCCGCTGGCCGGCCTCCCCCCGGCCGCCCCCCTCCCGGACACGGGCCTCCGCCCGGTCGACCCCCTCGCCTAAGCCGTCGCGGCCCCCGGCACCAGCAACGACACCGGCACCGACTGCGGCAAGGACCGGTCGCCGCTCCTCGCCGCGGCCGCCGACATGTGCCGAGCCCACCGATCAACACGAAGAGGCACAAGCACAAGCACAAGGGGGGACCGGACATGCCGGATCCTGTGGATTTCGTTGCCCGACTGCGCATGGAGAGCCGCGATCCCGGACGCGAGGAGGCATTGCGCCAGGACCGGCTGCGCCGGATGCGCAAGCGGACCCTCGGTGCAGGCGCGGCCGTGGCCCTGGCGGGTGTCATCACCTGGGCGCTGGTCTCCGCGCTCGGCGAGCGGCCCGCCGACGAGCCGTTCGCTCCCGGTCTGCTCGAAGAGGCGATGTGGCCCGCCGAGTGGCCCGCGACGACGAACATGCCGTTCCGCGGCTCGCCCGCTGCGCCCTGGGCGACGAGCGGGCAGGACATCGAGCTGCCGCCGGCCGAGGCGGTGGGACCCATACCGAGCCCTGTGGTGGGCGACGGACTGCGCCGCGTCCGTGAGTTCCTGACCGCGGCCGACATGGACCCCGGCGTTCTGGAGGGCGGGCTCCCGACCAAGGCCCTGGACCTGCTCGACCCGGGGCATCCGGCGACCGCCGCACTGGCGGAACACCTGCGCAACCCCGGCGCCCCGAACACCGACGCCCTGGAGATGTTCACCCGCTTCGACCCCGAGAGCCTGACCCTGGCGGACCGCGGCCTCAGGGCACACGGCCGCATGGCCTACGAGGCCGCACCGAACCCCGCCGCCGACGGCGTGGCGCGGCAGGTGCGGATCCACGCCGACTACACCTTCGCCTACGCACTGCGCCGCACGGCGGAACCGCAGCCGGGTCCCACCAGCGACACGGAGGAGGTGGCGCGGGTCGTCGTACGCCGCCACCTGGTCCTGGACTTCGATCCCGCGACCGGGAGACTCGCACCCGTCGAGTACCGGCGGCGACTGGCCAACCACGACTGCGGCGCCGCCGCCGACGGCTTCGTCCACCCGTACTTCTCGAAGGAGGCGAAGCGGGCCCACCGCCCGTGGCCCGTGGCCGATCCGTACGAGGAGGCCGACGACCTCACCGTCGGCGGTCCGACCTGCACGGTCCCCTCGCGCACCTGACGGCGCCCCCAGCCCCCGCCCCCGTCCGGTGCGCCGGCCGGACCTCGGCCGAAAGGTGCTCTGGACCCGTCCCGGCGGGGTCTGGGACCGTTCCACACACCACCTCCACCAGCTTTCCTGCGCAGCACTGTTCCTGACGGCACGTCAGTTCAGTAATCTGACTACGCGTCAGTTATTGAGGTTCATCGAGCAGGAGCGGGCGGAACGATGCTTGGATCTACTCACGGCACCCTCACCACCGACTTCCGCGCACGTGTCGATGCCTGCGGGGAGACCCCCAGGACGGCCGTCCACTCCACGGCGGCGCCGTCCGCCGCGGACGCGGTCGCGGTGGACGTCAGCGGACGGCCCCTGCACGCCGATGTCCCCGACCTCGACCGGTTCTTCCGGCCCGAGTCCGTGGCCGTCATCGGCGCCTCCGACGCCGAAGGCAGACCGAACACCGGCATCACCCGCCAGCTCATCGCCTGGGCGGAGCGCGTCGGCGCGCGGATCCACCCCGTGCACCCCACCCGCCCCACCGTCTTCGGGCTGGCCTGCCACGCGTCCGTGGCCGACCTGCCCGAGCAGGTGGACCTGGCCGTCCTCCTCGTCGGTGATCCACTGCCCGTGATCGAGGAACTGGCCGAGGCCAAGGTGAAGTTCGCCGTCGCCTTCGCCTCCGGCTTCGCCGAGACCGGCACCGCGGGCGCCGCCGCCCAGGAGCGGCTCGCGGCCGCCGTCCGGCGCTCGGGCCTGCGCCTCCTCGGCCCCAACACCAACCTCAACGCCTTCGAGGAGTTCCGCGAGGACCTCGACGGCCCGGCGATCGCGCTCATCACCCAGTCCGGCCACCAGGGCCGGCCCGTCTACACCCTCCAGGAGCTGGGCATCCGGCTCTCCCACTGGGCCCCCACGGGCAACGAGGCCGACCTCGAGACCTCCGACTTCATCTCCTACTTCGCCGAGCGGCCCGAGGTCGGCGCCATCGCCTGTTACGTGGAAGGCCTCAAGGACGGCCGCCAGTTCCTCCTCGCCGCCGACCGGGCCGCCCGCAACGGCGTCCCCGTCGTCGCCGTCAAGGTCGGCCGCACCGAGACCGGCGCCCGCATGGCCGCCTCCCACACCGGGAAGCTGACCGGCGCGGACACCGTCGTCGACGCCGCGATGCGGCAGTTCGGCGTCATCCGCGTCGACGGGCTGGACGAGCTCCAGGACACCGCCGCCCTCCTCGCCCGAGCCCGGAAACCGCTGGCCGACGGGGTCGTCGTGTACTCCATCTCCGGCGGCACCGGCGCCCACTTCTCGGACCTCGCGACCGAGGCGGGCCTCAGCCTCCCCACCCTCTGCGAGGCCAAGCAGCAGGAACTCCACCAGTGGATACCGGAGTACCTGAACGTCGCCAACCCCGTCGACAACGGCGGCCACCCGGTCGGCGACTGGCGCGGCCGCAAGATCATCGACGCGATCCTCGCCGACCCGTCGGTGGGCGTCCTGATCTGCCCGATCACCGGGCCCTTCCCGCCCATGAGCGACAAGCTCGCGCAGGACCTGGTGGACGCGGCCGAGCAGAGCGACAAGCTGATCTGCGTCATCTGGGGCTCCCCCGTCGGCACCGAGGAGGCCTACCGCACCACCCTGCTCGGCTCCTCCCGCGTCGCCACCTTCCGTACGTTCGGCAACTGCATCACCGCCGTCCGCGCCTACCTCGGCCACCACCGGTTCACGGCCGCGTACCGCTCCCCCTTCGAGGACGCCCCGCGGACCTCGTCCCCCTCGTACCGCAAGGCACAGGCGCTCATGCGGCCGGGCCAGCAGCTCAGCGAGCACGCGGCGAAGCAGCTGCTGCGGGCGTACGGGATACGGGTCCCCCGCGAGCAGCTCGTGACCAGCGCGGCGGCCGCGGTACGGGCGGCGGGGCTGGTCGGGTACCCGGTGGTGATGAAGGCATCGGGCCCGCAGCTCGGGCACAAGACGGAACTCGGGCTGGTGAAGATCGGCCTGACCTCGGCGAGCCAGATCCGGGACGCGTACCGGGAGCTGACGGACATCGCCCGCTACGAGAACGTCCCGCTGGACGGGATCCTCGTCTGCCAGATGGTGGAGCGGGGGGTCGAGATGGTCGTCGGCGTGACGCAGGACGACCTCTTCGGCCCGACGGTGACGGTGGGCCTGGGCGGGGTCCTGGTGGAGGTCCTGCACGACGCGGCGGTACGGGTCCCCCCGTTCGGGGAGGACCAGGCGCGGGCGATGCTGGCCGAGCTGCGCGGCCACGCGCTGCTCGAGGGGGTCCGGGGGGCGCCCCCCGCCGATGTCGACGCGCTGGTCGAGGTGGTCCTGCGGGTGCAGCGGATGGCGCTGGAGCTGGGGGGCGTCCTCTCGGAGCTGGACATCAACCCGCTGATGGTGCTCCCGCGCGGCCAGGGCGCGGTGGCCCTGGACGCCCTGGCCATCTGCCGCTGACCGCGGCGCGGCCCCGCTCCCCCCTGAGCAGCCCCGGAGCGGCGCAGCCGCCCCCGACCGCCCCCACCCCGAACGGGAGTTCACCGGATGACCGGCAGCACCGAGGACGAAGTCCTGCACCGCATCGAGAGCGGCGTCTCGTGGATCACCCTCAACCGCCCCGAGGCCATGAACGCCGTCACCTGGGACCAGCGCGAGCGCGTCATCGCGCTGCTGGCCGAGGCCTCCGCCGACCCCGGTGTCCGGGCCGTCGTCGTCACCGCCACCGGCAAGGGGTTCTGCGCGGGCGCGGACCTCCGCGGCGCCCCCGCCGCACCGGGCGAGCGCGTCGCCGGCGACGTCGCCCGCATGATCCGGCTCGGCGCGCAGCGCCTGATCACCGCCGTGCTCGACTGCGAGAAGCCCGTCCTGGCCGCCGTCAACGGCACGGCCGCCGGCATCGGCGCCCATCTCGCCCTCGCCTGCGACCTCGTCATCGCCGCCGAATCGGCCCGCTTCATCGAGGTGTTCGTCCGCCGCGGCCTGGTCCCCGACGGCGGCGGCGCGTACCTGCTCCCGCGCCTGATCGGCCCGCAGAAGGCCAAGGAGCTGATGTTCTTCGGCGACGCCGTCCCCGCCGCCGAGGCCGAGCGGCTCGGCCTCGTCAACCGGGTGGTTCCGGCCGAGGGGCTGGAGGCCGCCGCCCGCGAGTGGGCGGAGCGCCTCGCGCAGGGCCCGACCCGCGCCCTCGCGCTGGCCAAGCAGCTGGTCAACGCCTCCCTGGACGGTGACCGGGCGGCCGCACTGGCCGCCGAGGCCACCGCTCAGGAGATCAACATGACCACCGCCGACGCGAACGAGGGCGTGGCGAGCTTCGTGGAGCGCCGCTCGCCCAAGTACCTCGGCCGCTGAACCGGCGGTTCACATCTGCGGGTTCGGCTTCAGCAGGGCGAACACGGCGCCGGACGGGTCCGCCAGCCACGCGATCCGGCCGACGTCCGGCACGTCCGCGGCCGGCATGAGCACGGAGCCCCCGTTCGCGCCGGCCGCCGAGACGACGGCGTCGACGTCCGCGACGTTGAAGTACGGGACCCAGCGCGGCTTCTCGACGCCGCCGCCGCCCGCGCCGTCGCCCATCGGCGCGATCCCGCCGAACGAGGTCTGCTGCTGGTCGCCGTCCTTGAGGCTGAGCACGCGGTACGTCATCCCGGGCGTCTCCATGTCCTGGCTGCGCCAGCCGAAGACTCCGTCGTAGAAGGCGACGGCCGCGGCCGGGTCGGGTACGTGCAGCTCCGCCCACACCAGGCTGTTCTCGTCGGAGACCAGCCCCAGCCCGGCGGTCTTCCCGGGCTGCCAGAGCGCGAACTCGGCGCCCTGCGGGTCGGTGGCCTGCGCCAGCCAGCCCTCGCCCATGACGTCCATGGGCTCCATCCGGATCTTCCCGCCGCCCGACCGCACGGCCGAGACGGTGGCCTGGATGTCGTCCGCCTTGAAGTGCAGCATCCAGGCGGAGCTCGCGCCCTCCTCGGTGAGCGGTCCGAGCGCGGCGACGGTCTTCCCGTCCACCTGGAAGAACCCGTACCCGCCGGCGTCCGGACCCAGGTCGGTGAAGGTCCAGCCGAAGACGGAGCCGTAGAACCCCGCGGCGCCGGTGGTGTCGGGGCTGCCGAGGTCGAGCCAGACGGGCGATCCGAGACGGAAGTCGGTGCCGAGCATGGAGTCCTCCTGGGAGACGGGTGGATCGGGACCGGGGGCCACGATGCCGACCTGCCGAGGGGCTGTCCGCCGTACGGGTCCCGGCGGGGCAGTGGATTCACCCGTACGGGCGAACGCCCCTCCTCGCCCCGGCGCGCCCCGCCCCGTGGCTACAGCCGGTGCATGGTTTCGGCGTACCGGGGGTGGAGGTCCTGCGCATCGCCGATCACGCAGAACAGCTCGGGCCGTTCGGCCGTGCCGGCCACCTCCCAGTCGCGCATCGGGCCACAGCCCTCGACCTTGAGCGCGACCCGGTCCCGCGTCCGGTCGAAGAGGCCGCCGGACTCCCGCCTCGGCTCGAACGTCCACGTCCCGGTCCCCGAGCAGGTGTCCCACAGCCCGTCCGGCGCGGCCAGCGCCAGGTTCCCGACGACGGCCTCGCCGTTCTCCCCCAGCCGCAGCCGGTACGCGCCCCCGCCGCCGATCCACTCCCCGGCGTACTGCTCCCGCTCCAGCCGGGGCGGCTCGTAGGCGCCGAGTCCGGTCCGCTCCTGGAGGAAGGCGCCGAACGCGCAGAGGAGCAGGGCGATCCCGGTGACGGCGCCGATCCGGGCCGCCATCCCGGTCCACCCCAGCGACCGGTGGTGCGCGTACGAGGCCGCCAGCACCGGGAGCACCCCGGGGCCCGCGATCCACAGCAGCGTCCACCCGTACGGCAGGTCCCAGCCCGCCGCGGCCCACCCCGCGTAGGCCGCGGCGAGCCCGGCGGCCCAGGGCGCCGCCCACCACGGGCTCCCCAGGGACCGCGTCAGCGCCATCACCGGCAGGGTGAACAGCGCCCGGTGCAGGTACGCGGCCAAGGCCACCACGAGGAGCATCAGGGGAATCGAGCCGAAGACGGAGGAATCGATGCCGAGGCCGTGGTCGTCGCGCATGCCGGACGTGGCGAGGAAGACCGCTCCCGCCACGACGGCCTGCGCCGTGAAGGCCAGCTCCGACCCGGTCGACAGGCGCGTCCGCGTCCGCGCCCCGCTCCGCGCGTCCGGCACCTCGTGCACCTCTGGCGTCCCCATGGCCCCCACCCCCACAATAATTGAACACGTTCAATCGATGGCGACGATACACCCTCCCCATTTCCGAGTCACCCGCCCGCGCCCCTTCCCATCTGACGGACCGTCAGCTTCAATCGTTGACGTGATGGGACACGCAGGGATGGCGGCCACCGTCGTCCGATACCTCAGGTCAGTCGGCTCCCCCACCTCCGCCCCGTCGGAGCAGGGCCAGGGCGCAGGCCGCGTCGACGCGCTGCCGCGCCCCGACCTGCGGGCCGTCGGCGAGGACGAGCGCGCCCCCGTCAGCCCGGCCGAGTTCCGGTCCGTGCTCGGGAACTTCGCCAGCGGGGTCACCGTCATCACCGCTCCGGCCGCCGAGGGCGAGGACGGCCCGGCCGGGTTCGCCTGCCAGTCCTTCGCCTCGCTGTCGCTCGACCCGCCGCTGGTCACGTTCATGGTGGCCCGTACGTCGACCACCTGGCCCCGGATCGCCCGCGCCGGGGTGTTCTGCGTCAACATCCTGGGCGCCGGGCAGGGCGAGCTGTGCCGAGCCTTCGCGGTCAGCGGCGCCGACAAGTTCGCCGGGGTCGCGCACACCCCCGCCCCCGTGACCGGGTCACCGCAGCTCGACGCCGTGCCCGCCTGGATCGACTGCCGGATCCACGCCGTGCACACCGGCGGGGACCACCTGATCGTGGTCGGCCGGGTCGAGGCCATGGGCGCCGCAGGCGAGGACGGCCCGCTCCTCTTCCACAAGGGCCGCTTCGGCCGCCTCGCCGCCGAGTAGCCCGCAGGCAGCGCGCGAAGACCCCGCCTCCGGCCGGAGGCGGGGTCTTCGCGTCGTACGGGTGAGAACGTCAGAGGGCCAGAACGTCAGAAGGTCAGAACGTGAGCACCCCCCGCGCCACCCGCCCGTGCCGTGCGTCGTCCACGGCCTTCGCGAAGTCCTCGATCGGGTAGGTCTCCGTGACCAGTTCGTCGAGCAGCAGCCTGCCCTGCCGGTAGAGCTCCGCGTACAGGGCGATGTCCCGCTGCGGGCGGGAGGAGCCGTACCGGCAGCCCATGATCGTCTTGTCCAGGTACATGGACGAGACCGTGAACGAGGCCTCCTCCTTGAAGCCGGGGACCCCGAGCAGGATCGCCTGCCCGTGCCGGTCCAGCAGGTCGACGGCCTGCCGGATCAGCTTCACGTTGCCCACGCACTCGAAGGCGTGGTCCGCGCCCGTCGGGAGGATCTCGCGCACGGCCGCCGACGAGTCGGGGACGGCCGACGCGTCGATGAAGTGCGTGGCGCCGAACTGCCGGGCCACCGCCTCCTTCGCCGGGTTCGCGTCCACCGCCACGATGGCGGACGCGCCCGCGATCCGCGCGCCCTGGATCACGTTGAGCCCGATGCCGCCCGTACCGATGACGACCACCGACTCCCCGTGGTCCACGCGGGCCCGGTTCAGCACGGCTCCCACGCCCGTCAGGACACCGCAGCCGATGAGCGCGGCCGAGGTCGGCGGGATGTCGTCCGGGATCTTCACCGCCTGGACGGCCTTGACGATCGTCCGCTCCGCGAAGGCCGAGTTGGACGCGAACTGGAACAGCGGCTTCCCGCCCTGTGAGAACGGCTGCCCGGGCATCCCGATCGCCTTGCGGCACATGGTCGGCCGGCCCCGGTCACAGTCCGCGCAGGCCCCGCAGTTCGCGAGGGTCGACAGGGAGACGTGATCGCCCGGTGCCACATGCGTCACACCCGACCCGACCGCCTCCACCACCCCCGCGCCCTCGTGCCCCAGGACCACCGGCGGCGGGAACGGTATCGTCCCGTCGATCACCGACAGGTCGCTGTGGCACAGCCCGGCCGCCGTGATCGCGACCAGCACCTCCCCCGGCCCCGGATCGCGGATCTCCAGATCCTCGACCACCCGGGCCTGCTTGCCGTCGAACACGACGCCTCTCACCTGGACTCCTTAGGCAGGCCGAGCACGCGCTCGGCGATGATGTTCCGCTGGATCTCGTCCGAGCCGCCGTAGATCGTGTCGGCGCGGGTGAACAGGAACAGGCGCTGCTCCTCGTCGAGTCCGAGTTCGTACGGGGTCCCGGGCGCCCAGTCCGCCGGCCCGGCCGAGGCCCCGGCTCCGCGGACCGCCACCGCCAGCTCGCCGAGCCGCCGGTGCCAGCCGCCCCAGAGCAGCTTGGCCACGCTCGGCGCACCCGGGTCGCCGGACGTTCCCAGCGTCCGCAGGGCGTTCCACCGCATCGTGCGCAGCTCGGCCCACTGCCGTACGAGGCGTTCGCGCAGTACGGGATCCCCGGCGCCCGCCGGCGCCGCGGCCGCGTACGCCGCCACCACCCGCTCCAGCTCCGCGGCGAACCCGATCTGCTGGACGAGCGTCGAGACCCCGCGTTCCAGGGCGAGCAGCCCCATGGCCACGGTCCAGCCGTTGCCCTCCCCGCCGACGACCTCCTGCGCCGTCGCGCCGTCGAAGAAGACCTCGTTGAACTCGCTCGTCCCCGACATCTGGCGGATGGGCCGGACCTCGACCCGTCCCGGCTGGTCCATCCGTACGAGCAGGAAGGACAGCCCGCGGTGGCGGCGCGAGCCCGGTTCGGTCCGGGCCAGGGCGAAGCACCAGTCGGCGTCCCGGGCCAGCGAGGTCCAGATCTTCTGCCCGGTGACGCGGAACCGCCCGTCGGCGGCGTCCCGTACCGCCGTCGTACGGATCCCCGCGAGGTCGGAGCCGGCGCCCGGCTCGCTGTACCCCTGGCACCACAGCTCCTCGCCGCGGGCGATGCCGGGCAGGAAGCGGTCCCGCTGCTCCCGGGACCCGTACGCGATCAGGGTCGGCGCGAGGAGGTTCTCGCCGATGTGGCCGACCCGGGCGGGGGCGCGCAGCGCCGCGTACTCCTCGGCCCAGACGACCTGGCCGGTCAGTGAGAGCCGCTGCTGCCCGTACGCCCCGGAGGGCAGTTCCCAGCCCTGGCCGATCCAGCCGCCCCGGCCCAGTTCGCGCTCCCACGCGCGCCGGGCCTCGACCCCCTCGTGCTCGCTGCCGGGCCCGCCGAGGCCGAGGGCGTCCGCGTACGGGCCCGCCAGGTGCCCGGTGAGCCAGGAGCGGGCGCGGGCGCGCAGCTCCTCGTCCTCGGCCCCGAAGCTGAAGTCCATGTCGTCGGGGCTCCCCTACGCGTTGGGGCGGTCCTTGGCGGCCGCCGCCTTGGCCATGGCCTCCAGCTGCGCGAGCATCGGCATCGGGTCGGTGCCCACCGTCCCGGGCAGGAAGTCGGCGATCTTCTCGGGGGTCCAGGAGCCTTCGGCGTATCCGGCGCGCAGCTCGCGCGGCTGCGCCCAGACGGCGATCTTCGGGCCGGCGATCGTGTAGACCTGCCCGGTGATCCTCTCGCCGCCGACGGCGACGGCCTTGTCGGAGAGGAGGTAGGTGACGAGGGCGGCCACGTCCTCGGGTTCGCCGATCTCCTTGAGCTCCATGGGGACGTTGGCCGACATCCGGGTGCGGGCGACGGGTGCGACGGCGTTCGCGGTCACCCCGTACTTGGCCAGTCCGAGTGCGGCGGAGCGGACGAGGGAGATGATCCCGCCCTTGGCTGCGCTGTAGTTGGCCTGGGCGACGGAGCCCTGGTGGTTGCCGCTGGTGAAGCCGATGAGGGTGCCGGAGCCCTGGCGGCGCATGACGGCGGAGGCGGCGCGGAAGACGGTGAAGGTGCCCTTGAGGTGGGTGGCGACGACCGGGTCCCACTCCTCCTCGGACATGTTGAACAGCATCCGTTCGCGCAGGATGCCGGCGACGCACACGACGCCGTCGATGCGGCCGAACTGCGCGAGGGCGGTGTCGACGATGCGCTGGCCGCCCGCCATGGTCGAGATGTCGTCGGCGACGGCGACGGCCTCGCCGCCGGCGGCCTGGATCTCCTTCACCACGCCGTCGGCTATCTCGCTCGTCGGCTCCCCGCCCTCGACGCCGACGCCGTAGTCGTTGACGACGACCCTGGCGCCCTCGGCGGCCGCCGCGAGTGCCACGGCCCGCCCGATGCCCCGGCCCGCGCCGGTGACGGCCACGACCTTGCCGGTCAAGAAGTTCCCCACGCCCGACCCCTTCCCGCGATTTCTGACGGTCCGTTAGATTCTATGGGCAGCCGGACACGGGAGCACAAGACCCGGTTCATCTCGCATCGACAGGGAGCTGATGAGATCCATGGCCATGCCCCCCGAGTTCCACGACATCGCCAAGCGCGTCAACAACTGGGGGCGCTGGGGCGCCGACGACGAGATCGGCACCCTGAACCTCATCACCGACGAGGTCGTCAGGGCCGCCGCGGCCGAGGTCCGCTCGGGCCGCCGGGTCGCGCTCGCGCTCCCGCTCAAGGAGGACGGGGTCCAGGCCGGCATGATCCCCGGCCGGATCAACCCGCTGCACACGATGGTGCAGATCAACCAGGAGCTGTTCGGGCCGGGCACGGTGGCGTGCAGCGACGACGCCGTGACCATGGGGCTCCAGGCCGCGACCCACTGGGACGCGCTCACGCACGTCTCGCACTCGGGGAAGATCTACAACGGCCGGCCGGCGGGGACGATCACGGCGCACGGGCGCGCCGAGTTCAGCGGCATCGACAAGGCCGGCCACATCGTCTCGCGGGGCGTCCTGCTGGACGTGGCGCGGGCGAAGGGCCTGGACCGGCTGCCGGGCGGCCACGCGGTGACGCCCGAGGACCTGGCCGAGGCGGAGGATTTCGGCGGGGTCACCGTGCGGGCCGGAGACGTCGTCCTGGTGCGCACCGGCCAGATCCAGGTCTATCTGGCGGGCGACAAGCACGGCTACGGCTTCCCGTCGCCCGGGCTGTCCGTCCGCACGCCGGAGTGGTTCCACGCGCGGGACGTGGCGGCGGTGGCCAATGACACCTTGACCTTCGAGATCTTCCCCCCGGAGATCGAGAACCTGTGGCTGCCGGTGCACGCGCTGGACCTGGTGGAGATGGGCATGCACCAGGGCCAGAACTGGAACCTCGAAAGGTTGTCCACAGCCTGTGCAGAAGAAAACCGCTACGGCTTCCTGCTGTCGGCCATGCCCGAGCCCTTCGTTGGCGGCGTCGGCACCCCGGTCGCCCCGGTCGCGATCCTCTGAGCACGTTCATCCGTACGGCCCGGTTCGGCGGCCGGGGGCGGGGTAGGGAGCGGCCGTCCAACCCTCATCGGCAGCCCCGGAGGCATCCGTGCCCGACATGAACGGCCCCTACCAGGCCGGCACCCCCTGCTGGATCGACCTGATGGTCCCCGACCAGCAGGCGGCCCTCGACTTCTACGGCGACCTCTTCGGCTGGCAGGGGGAGATCGGCCCGGCGGAGACCGGCGGCTACTCCGTCTGCACCCTCAAGGGCAAGCCGGTGGCCGGGATCATGCGCGCCTCCAACCCGGACGGCTCCGTCCCCGACCCGATGCCGCCGACCGTGTGGACCACGTACCTGGCCACCGACGGCATCGACTCCACCCTCAAGTCGGTCACCGACGCGGGCGGCAGCGTGATGATGGGCCCGATGGACGTCATGGACCTCGGGCGGATGGCCGTCGTCACCGACCCGACCGGCGCCGTCGTCGGCCTCTGGCAGTACGGCACCTTCCCCGGGGCGGGCATCGTCAACGAGCACGGCGCGCTGATCTGGAACGAGCTGAGCACCGGGGACACGGCGGTCGCCGCGGCGTTCTACTCGGCCGTACTGCCGGTGAGCACGGCGAAGTCGGACATGCCGGGCGCCGAGGGGTACACGGAGTTCAAGGTCGGCGGCCGCGCGGTCGGCGGGATGATGGACCTCTCCGCGCTGCCGCCCGGGGTTCCGCCGCACTGGCTGCCGTACTTCGCCGTCGACGACGTCGACGGCATCCAGGCGGCCGCGGTCCGGGCGGGCGGCGCCGTGAAGGCCCCGGCGTTCGACATGCCGGCCGGCCGGATGGCGATCCTCGCCGACCCCCAGGGCGGCACCTTCGCGGTGATCGCCGGGGCCGGACCGGAGTAGCCCTCCCCGAGCCGCACGTCGCCCCGGCCGACGGCCGGGGCGACACCGCCTCGAGCGCGCCGGGGCGACGGCCCGTGTCTCAGCGGTAGCGGGCCGCGGCGGCCGCGAAGGCGGGGGCCTCCGCCGGGGTCAGGGCGGCGACGGCCACCCAGGAGAGGTCGGCGAACTCGATGTGCATGCGGCCCTTCTGGAGCAGGCCCGTCCCGTTCGCCCGGACGACGGTGATCGCCGAGCGCGGGACCTCCCAGTACTGCTGCATCACCGGCGTCGACTGCCACAGCGGCGAGACGTCCGTCAGGGCGAACCAGCGCCGGTCCGTCACCACGAGGACGTCCGTCGCCGAGCCGCGCGCGTTGGCGCGGCCGATCAGGAACCGGCCGGCCGCGCTCTGCCAGCCGCCCTCCATGCCCGTGCCGTCCGACGCGTCGGGGACCCGCTCGGCCGTCTCCCGGCGCGGGTCGTGTCCGCGCGCCTTGAAGAACTGCTGGAGGGGGCGCGGGAGCTTCTCCTCGATCCGGCGGCCGAGCGCCGCCGGCTCCGGCGGCGCGAGCAGGTCCTCCGGCGGGTTCGGCACGCCCGGACCCGGTTCGCAGGCACATACGGCGATCAACTGCTCGTCGGGCTGCAGGAAGTCCTCGGCCTGGCGGCGCCGGTCCTGGTTCACGCGCTTGCTCCTACTGCTGAGTAACGTCGAGTGCGCCCCAATTGTCCTCGAAAGCGGAATGCCTTGTTACCACCGGGTCCGGCACCCCCCTGCGGGATGCATCCCGAGGGCGGATGTCCGTACGCGCAGCCGCCGTTAGGGTCGCGCCATGGACACCTCATCAGGGCAGGCCGGCCGGGGTCGGCAGCCCTTCCGATGGCAGGTCGCGGCCCTCTGGACGGGCGCCGCGCTCGGCACCCTCCTGCTGTCGAACCTCGCGTTCCGCGTCCCCCTGGGCCTCGGCGACCAGATCTTCGACGTGGGGCCGCTCCTCGCGGTCACCGGCGTGCTGACCGCCGCCCTCCTGGTGCGGCGGGCGCCGCTCACCACCCTCGCCCTGATGCTGCTCGGCACGTACCTGCTGCTCTTCCTCGGCCGCGCCCCCGGCCTCACGATCACCCTGGTGATCCCCGCCGCGGTGGCGCTCGGCATCGCCGCGGCCACCCGCTCGCGCCGGGTGACCCTGGCGGCCGTCGGCATCACCGTCCTCCTGCTGATCACCGCCCAGTTCGCGGTGCCCGCGGAGGGCTCCGCCGCCCGCGTCCTCGCCCAGAGCCAGCTGCCGATCGTGGTCCTCGGCTGGCTGATCGGCGACTCCGTACGGCGCGGCCGCCAGGCCGCCGCGCAGGCGCATGCCCGCGCCACCGAGCAGGCCCTCACCGACGAGCGGCTGCGCATCGCCCGCGAGCTGCACGACATGGTCGCCCACAGCATCGGCGTGATCGCCATCCAGGCGGGGGTCGGCAGCCGGGTCATCGAGACGCAGCCCGCACAGGCCCGCGAGGCGCTGCGGGCCATCGAGGCCACCAGCCGCGAGACCCTCGCCGGGCTGCGCCGCACGCTGGTCGCCCTGCGCCGCAGCGAGCCCGCGCCGCTGGCGCCCGCGCCGGGCCTGGACGGCATCGACCGGCTCGCCGCGGCCGCCGCGGGCGATACGGGCGTACGGGTGGACCTGGCGTGGTCGGGGGAGCGGCGGCCGCTGCCCTCCGACATCGAGCTGGCCGCGTTCCGCATCGTGCAGGAGGCGCTGACCAACGTGGTCCGGCACGCGCGGGCCGACGGCTGCCGGGTGGAGATCGCGTACGGACGGGACGAACTGACCCTGGAGATCACCGACGACGGGTGCGGCACCGCGGAAGGCGCCGCCCCCGGCGCCGGATTCGGCCTCACCGGCATGCGCGAGCGCACCGCCCTGCTGAACGGCCGCTTCGAGGCCGGACCACGACCCGGGGGCGGCTTCCGCGTGGCGGCGGCCCTGCCGGTCGGACAACCCGAGGAGAAGGAATGAACGCCGGCGGCAACGTCCGTGTACTGCTCGCCGACGACCAGCCCCTGGTGCGCTCGGGGCTGCGCGTCCTGATGGCCGACACCCCGGACCTGGAGGTCGTGGGCGAGGCCGCGAACGGCGCCGAGGCGGTCCGCATGAGCGCCGAGCTCGCCCCCGACGTGGTGGTGATGGACATCCGGATGCCGGAGATGGACGGCATCGAGGCGACCCGCCGCCTGACGGCAGCCGGCCCGGACGGCGCCCGCGTGCTGATCCTGACCACCTTCGACGAGGACGAGCACGTGTACGGGGCGCTGCGCGCCGGCGCGAGCGGTTTCGCCGTGAAGGACATGGCGCTGGACGACATCCTGGCCGCGGTCCGCGTGGTCGCGGCGGGCGACGCCCTCATCGCGCCGGGCGTCACGCGCCGCCTGATAGCGGACTTCGCCGCGGGCCCGGCGCCCGCCCCCGAGCGCGTTCCGGCGATCACCGGCCGGGAGCAGGAGGTGCTGACCCTGGTGGGACGGGGCCGGTCGAACAGCGAGATCGCGCAGGACCTGTTCATCACGGTGGCGACGACGAAATCGCACGTGGCCCGGCTGCTGACGAAGCTGGACGCCCGGGACCGGGTGCAACTGGTCATCAAGGCCTACGAAATGGGCCTGGTCACGCCGCCCGGTTGAGGCTGCGCGGGAACCAGCGGGTGGCGGCGTACGGTCGTGCGCGCCCCGAGCGCGGCACGGCAGCCGCCACCCCACGACCCGCACTCGTCAAGGTCTGCCCTTGGCGTCCCCTCGCGACGAATCGCTCCTTACAAGGGTGATCAACAGTTGACGAGCCGTCAACACCTCGTTAGAGGTACACGCGCGGTTCCCACGTCGACCGACAATCCGCCGGCTTGTCCGCGCGGTCGATCTCGCACCAGATCCGTTTGCCCGCGCCCTCGCGCTGCCAGCCCCAGCGGTCGGCCAGCCCGTCCACCAGCTCCAGCCCGCGCCCGCCCGTGTCGTCCCCGGCGGCCTGCCGCCGGGCCGGGCCGCGGGAGCTGGTGTCGGCGACCTCGACGCGTACGCCCGGCTCCCCGAAGAGCATCCGCAGGACGGCCGGACAGCCGGTGTGCACGACCGCGTTGGTGACCAGCTCGGAGATCAGCAGGATCAGCGTCTCGGCGAGCGGTTCGTCATCCCCTATGCCCGACCCCGCCAGCCGGGACCGCGCCCAGCGGCGGGCCCGGCCGACCTCGGCGGGATCCGGTCCTACCTCCAGCTGTACCTGAAGCACCTGCACCGCTCACACCATCCGAACCGGCGGACACTTCGCCTCGCGACAGGACGGGATCACCGAGTGTGATCCCCTTGCGGAGCAGCATGGTTGACATACAGTCACCACAACAAGCGCTTCGGGCATATTCCAGCGCGAAGGAGTAGGCGTGGTGCATACTGCGCGTCGCTCGCGCTGCTGGGCCGCTCGCATTCCCGGGAGCGTACCGGAGCAGGCCGCCCGGTCCGGGCCGCAATGGGCCGGGCCAAGGACACAAACCGATATCAACTCTCTGTAATCGGACATGCGTCCCGGGCCGTCCCGACCGTGCCCCGTCCCGCCCCGTCCCGCCCCTTTTCGTGACAGGGAGCTACATCGGGCTACGTCGAGGCCGCCGCCAGCTCCGCCGCCAGCAGCTCCTGCGCCTCCCCCGCCGTCCGCCACTGCTCGGCGCGCACCCAGGCCCGCTTGAGGTGCAGGTGCACGTCCGCCTCCCACGTGAAGCCCATCCCGCCGTGCACCTGGAGGCAGTCGCGGGCGTTGCGCACGGCGGCCTCGTCGGCCAGCAGCTTGGCCGCGGCCACCTCCGCCGGGTCCGCCGTCACCGCCGCCGCGTAGAGCGCCGTACGGGCCACCTCCGCCCGCACCAGCATCTGCGCGCACAGGTGCTTGACCGCCTGGAAGGCCCCGATCGGCTGCCCGAACTGCTCGCGCTCGCGCCCGTACTGCACCGCCAGCTCCACCGTCCGCAGCGCGCTGCCGGCCTGGAGGGCGGCCGTCAGCAGCGCGCCCTCGTCGCGGTACGCCTCCGTGCCGGCCGGCGGCCGCGAAGCCACCCGGTGCAGCGGGGTGAGCGGGTCCGCCGAGGGCACCGGCTCACCCGAAGGGAGCAACGGCGCACCGAGCACCGCGTCCGCCTCGCCGAGGTGGGCCACCAGCGTCCCGCCCAGGTCGAAGGCCGTGACCACCGCGGCCCCCTCCGCGGCCCCCGCAACCGTCCCCGCCGCCAGGTGCGTGGCGACGAGCGGCCCCGGCAGCAGGGCCCGGCCCGCCTCCTCGAAGACGAGGACCGCCTCGGGCAGCCCCAGCCCGACCCCGCCCCGCGCCTCCGGGAGCCGCAGGGCGAAGAACCCGGCCTCGCCGAGCTCCCGCCACAGCCCCCGGTCCAGGGTCCCGCCCGCGTCCACCGAGGCCCGCAGCGCCTCGCGCCCGTAGCGGCCCGCCAGCAGGTCCCGTACGCCCGCCCGCAGGTCGCGCTGCTCGTCCGTCAACCGGAAGTCCACGGCCCTCACCGGCCCTTCGGGAGGCCGAGGATCCGCTCGGCGACGATGTTCCGCTGGATCTGCGAGGTGCCCGCCGCGATCGTGTACGAGAGGGACGAGAGCCGGTCCGGGACCCACTCCCCCTCCAGCGCGAGGCAGTCCGCGCCCAGCACCTCGGCGGCGGTGTCGTACAGCTCCTGGCGCGCGTGCGAGTAGGCGAGCTTGAAGACGGAGCCGCCGACGCCCGGCACCCCGCTGGAGGCCTCGGACTCGCTGACGTTCCACTGGGTGAGCCGCCACAGCGCGCCGAACTCCCCGTACAGCCGCCCGAGCCGGCGCCGCAGCACCGGATCGTCCCAGCGGCCGTTCGCCTTGGCCGTGCGCGCGAGTTCGCCCAGGGTGCGGCGGCAGGCCACGACCTCGCCGACGAAGGCCGTTCCCCGCTCGAAGGAGAGGGTGACCATGGTGACGCGCCAGCCGTCGTTCTCGTCCCCGACCCGGTTGGCGACGGGGACGCGGACCTCGTCGAGGAACACCTCGGCGAACTCGGCCGAGCCGGCGAGGGTGCGCAGCGGCCGGACCGTGACCCCGGGCGCGTCCATGGGCATGGCCAGCCAGGAGATCCCGCGGTGCTTCGGGGCCGCGGGGTCGGTCCGCACGAGCAGCTCGCACCAGTCGGCGACCTCCGCGTGCGAGGTCCAGATCTTCGAGCCGGTGATCACGTAGTCGTCCCCGTCGCGCACGGCGCGGGTGCGCAGGGCGGCCAGGTCGGAGCCCGCGTCCGGCTCGCTGAACCCCTGGCACCACACCTCGTCCCCGCGCAGTACGGGCGGGAGCCAGCGCGAGCGCTGGGCGGCCGTGCCCTCGGCGGCGATGGTGGGACCGGCGTGCAGGAGCCCGACGAAGTTGGCGCCGACGTACGGGGCGCCGGCCCGCTCGGTCTCCTCCAGGAAGATCAGGTGCTGGGTGGGGGTGGCCCCGCGCCCGCCCGCGTCCACGGGCCAGTGCAGGCCGGCGTAGCCGGCGTCGTACAGCCTGCGCTGCCAGCCGGCGTCGTACGCGCGCCGGCCGGGCCAGTCGTCGGGGGACGGCCTCGCGGGCAGCTCGGGCAGGGTCTTGCCGAGCCATTCGCGCAGCCGGGCCCGGAAGTCCTGCTCCTCCTGCGTGTACGTCAGGTCCATCAGCGGTTCTCGTCCATGGGCAGGCCGAGCATGCGGATGGCGTTGCCGCGCATCAGCTTGTAGACCGTCTCGTCGTCCAGCCCCTTCACGTGGTCGAGGGCGACCTCCTTGGTGTGCGGGAAGGTCGAGTCCACGTGCGGGTAGTCGGTCTCGAAGGTGGCGTTGTCGCGGCCCACGACGTCGAGCGAGGCGATGCCGTGCTTGTCGCGGAAGAAGCAGCAGAAGATCTGCCGGTAGTAGTAGGTGGACGGCGGCTCGGGGATCAGGTCGCGGACCCCGCCCCAGGCGCGGTGCTCCTGCCATACGTCGTCGGCGCGTTCGAGGGCGTACGGGATCCAGCCCATCTGCCCCTCGCTGTAGGCCAGCTTCAGCGTCGGGAACTTCACCAGCACCCCGCTGAACAGGAAGTCCATCATCGAGGCCATGGCGTTGTTGAAGCTGAGCGAGGCCTGGACGGCGGGCGGGGCGTCGGGCGAGGCGGCGGGCATCTGGGAGCTGGACCCGATGTGCATGTTGACGACGGTGCCCGTCTCCTGGCAGACGGCGAAGAAGGGGTCCCAGTAGCCGGAGTGGATGGAGGGGAGCCCGAGGTGGGTGGGGATCTCGGAGAAGGTCACGGCGCGCACCCCGCGGGCGGCGTTGCGCCGGATCTCGGCGACGGCGAGGTCGATGTCCCAGAGCGGGATGATGCAGAGCGGGATGAGCCGGCCGCCGCTGTCGCCGCACCACTCCTCGACCATCCAGTCGTTGTAGGCGCGCACGCAGGCGAGGGCGACCTCCTTGTCGTGGGCCTCGGCGAAGGTCTGCCCGCAGAAGCGCGGGAAGGTCGGGAAGCAGAGCGAGGCCTCGACGTGGTTGAGGTCCATGTCGGCGAGGCGGGCCTTGGGGTCCCAGCAGCCGCGCCGCATCTCCTCGCGGGTGATGCCCTCCAGGGTCATGTCGTCGCGGTCGAAGCCGACGGCGGCGATGTTGCGCTTGTACGGGAACTTCAGGTCCTCGTAGATCCACCAGTCGGTCGGCGGGCCGTCGGGGTCCATGGAGATCACGTACTTGCCGCCGGTGTACTGGAGCTCGCCGATGCCCGCCGTGAGCGCCTTGGGCCCGCGGTCGCGGTACTTGGCCGGCAGCCAGACGTCGAAGAGGTGCGCGGGTTCGATGACGTGGTCGTCGACGCTGATGATCCGAGGCAGTTCCAGTTCCATGGTGTCCCCTCGCGAGCCGATGAATCCGGTGAATCTGATGGAGCGTCAGAAACACGCTAGCCCCGCCACCCCTGGACCGACAAGCGCCGGAGGCCTACGCTCTGCGCTGGATCTGACTCACCGTCAGTTAAGGGAGGCCGGGGATGGCGGACACCAAGGACACGGCGGTACGGCTGGGCCACTCCGCCACCCTGTGGGAGCTGGTCGCGGCGCGGGCCGCGCTGAGCCCCGGCGCCACGGTGCTGATCGAGGCCGCCGAAGACCCCGCCGACGACCGCAGGCTCACCTTCGCCGAGCTCCACGACCGCTCCGAGCGGGTCGCGGCGGGGCTGTACGGGATGGGCGTACGGCCCGGCACCGTCGTCGCCTGGCAGCTGCCCACCCGGATCGAGACGGTCCTCCTCTCCCTCGCCCTGGCCCGGATCGGGGCCGTCCAGACCCCGGTGATCCCCTTCTACCGGGACCGGGAGGTGGGCTTCGCGCTGCGCGAGTCCAAAGCCGAGTTCTTCGCCGTCCCGGGCGTCTGGCGGGGCTTCGACCACACCGCGATGGCGCAGCGCCTCGGCGCGCGCGGCGTCTTCGAGGCGTACGCCTCCCTCCCCGCCGCGGACCCCGCCGTACTCCCTGCGCCCCCGTCGGAGGGCACGTCCGTCCGCTGGATCTACTGGACCTCCGGGACCACCTCCGACCCCAAGGGCGTCCTGCACACCGACCGCTCGCTGATCGCGGGCGGCTCCTGCCTGGCCCACGCCCTGCGCCTGGACCCGGCCGACACCGGCTCGGTGGCCTTCCCGTACGCGCACATAGGCGGCCCGGACTACCTGGTGATGCTGCTCCTGTACGGATTCCCCGCGGTCCTCTTCGAGAAGTTCGCGATGCCGGACGCGCTGGCCGGCTACCGCCGCCACGGGGTCACGGTGGCCGGCGGCTCCACGGCCTTCTACTCGATGTTCCTCACCGAGCAGCGCAAGGACCCCTCCACGAAGCTGATCCCCACCCTCCGCCTGCTGGCGGGCGGCGGCGCCCCGAAGCCCCCGGAGATCTACCACGCGGTCGTCCGCGAGCTGGGCTGCCAGCTCACCCACGGCTACGGCATGACCGAGGTCCCGATGATCACCATGGGCGCCCCCGACGACACCGCGGAGCACCTCGCCACGACGGAGGGCCGCCCCCCGGCGGGCATGTCGGTCCGCATCACCGCCCCGGACGGCACTCCCCTGCCCCCGGACACCGACGGCGAGGTCCGCCTGCGCGGCGAGGCGGTCTGCCGGGGCTACCTGAACCGGGAGGACCGCCCGTCCGAGGCCTTCGACGCCGACGGCTACCTGATCACCGGCGACCTGGGCCACCTGACGCGGGACGGCTACCTGGTCCTGACGGGCCGCACCAAGGACGTGATCATCCGCAAGGGCGAGAACATCTCCGCGAAGGAGATCGAGGACCTGCTCCACCGGCTCCCGGCGATCGCCGACGTGGCGGTCATCGGCCTCCCCGACCCGGAACGCGGCGAACGCGTCTGCGCGGTCGTCGAACAGCCCGCCGGAGCGGCCCCCCTCACCCTGCCCGAACTGACGGCGCACCTGCGCGCGCAGGGCCTCTCCCCCCACAAGCTCCCCGAGCAGCTGGAGCTGGTGGACGCCCTCCCCCGCAACGACACCCTGCGCAAGGTCCTCAAGTACAAGCTGCGCGAGCGGTACGCGTAGCCCTGCCGGCAGTGGCGGATGTCTCATTCCGGGCGGCCCATCGGTGCGCACACGGGCCGCGTGTCACAATTATTTGTCCTTTTCACACAAGCAGAGCGCCCCTCCGGGTCCCGTTCGCGAGAGGCGTCATGCGAGTCCGCGATACCCCCCTGAGCCGTGTCCGGTGGTCTCACGGCACCGTCGCCGAACTGTTCTCCGGCCGGGACAACAGCCTGGGGCTGTTGCGACTGCTCCTCGCGTCCGCCGTCGTGCTGTCCCACGCGCGCATCCTCGGATTCGGGTCCCGCGAGTTCGGCTACAGCTTCGCCTCCGGACAGACCGACCTGGGCAAGATGTCCGTCTTCGGCTTCTTCATCCTGTCCGGCATCCTCGTCACCCGCAGCGGCAACCGGCTCCCGATCGGGCGTTTTCTGTGGCACCGGGCACTGCGGCTGCTGCCGGGCCTGTGGGTGTGCCTGCTGGTGACGGCCTTCGCCGTGGCACCGTTCCTGTACTGGCGCCAGCACGGCGGGCTGGCGGGCTTCTGGAACCACGGCGAGAGCCCGTTCGACTACCTCAGGGCCAACTTCGCCATCCGGGTGCACCAATGGGGCATCTCGGGTGTACTGGACGGCGCCATGCACAAGGGGCTGGCCCACAACCGCAGCTTCGACGGTGCGCTGTGGTCACTGGAGTACGAGGTCCTCTGCTACCTCGGGGTCGCCCTGCTCGTCCTCGCCGGGGCGCGGGCCGGCGGCGTGGTCCGCGCGCGGCGCGCCATCCTCGCGGTCGCGGCGGTCCTGGGCTGGTTCGTCCTGACCGAGGCGCTCGCGGACCCGCTGACCAACGCGACGGAGATCCCGATGCGCGACGGGATGCCGGACGTGCCGATCGTCGGCGGCTTCGTCGTCAACTGGGTCTTCTACCTCGGCTTCGCCTTCGTCCTCGGAGCGCTCATCGAGGCGTACAAGGAGCGGATCCCGGTCAGCGACCCGCTGGGCGTGCTCGCCGGCCTGACCCTGCTCGCCAGCCTGCACTACGGCTGGTTCTACGTCATCGGCGTGCCGGCCTTCGCCTACCTGCTGCTGTGGCTCGCGATCCGGCTGCCCAAGCCGTTCCGGCGGGTGGGCGCCAAGCACGACTACTCGTACGGGATCTACATCTACGGCTTCGTCGTGGAGCAGGCAGTGGCCGCGCTCGGCGGTGCCCGCTGGGGCTTCGGCGTCTACCTCGCGCTGGCCGCGGGCGGCACCCTGCTCGCGGCGGTGCTCTCCTGGCACCTCGTCGAGCGCCCCGCCATGCGGCTGAAGGACATCGACCGAGCCCGCCCGGCCCCGCCGCGGCACACGGATGCGGCCGCGGGAGCCCCGGCGGCGGCCGCGGGCCATGACCTGGCCCGCGCGGGCACGGCGGTCCGGTAGCACGCGGCGCCGGCGCGGCGCGCGGCCACGGCCACCCGCCGTGCGCCGCGGCCCGGGCTCGGCTCCGGCTCCGGCTCCGGCTCCGGCTCCGGCTCCGGAAGGCGTTACGCGTCCGGGGCCTCCACGCCGCAGTACGCGGCGAAGGCCGTCAGGACCTCGTCCTCCGTGATGCGGCCGTCGGCGTCGGCGTCCAGGGTCTTCGCGATCCCTTCGGCCAGTTCGGGCGGGGTGCCCAGGACGCGCAGGACGCGGGCCGCGGCCGCCGGGGTCGTACCGCGGCCGTCCTCGTCCGCCACCGCGATCACCCCGTGCAGGAACGGCCGCGCGATCTCCGCGAACCGCTGCGGGTTGTCGCGCAGCCGCTTCGCCGCCCCGGTGATGAACTCCTCGCGGGTCACCCGCTGGTCCCCGTCGACGTCCGCGATCCCGGCCATCCCCTGCCAGAACGCCTCCGCGCCCGCGAAGAGGTCCTGGCCCCTGTCCGACCGCGCGGTGGTGCCGAATTCGGCCAGCACGGCCCTCGCGGCCGCGCTGAAGTCCTCACGGTCGATGTATCCGTTCCCGTCCTGGTCGAACGTGGCAAACCGGGCGGCGATCTTGCGCTCGTATTCTGCGCTGTCCATATGCGGCGTTCCGCCTTCACATGTGCGGTGGAGTTCAGTTCAAGACAAGGCAGGAGCGTAAGGCCTACGTGGCCTGCCCGTTAAGCGAAGTCGTCAAGCAGGTGGCCGCATCGAACCCGCGCACGGGAAGCGCGGCGGGGCGCGTACGCCTGTGCCCATGTGCCGCGTCCGTCCCCACCGTTCACACCCGGCAGCGCACCTATCACGCAGAGCGCTCCTCCAGGACCCCGTTCCCCCAAAACGGGCGCGAACCCGCCTCTGGCGACTACATTCGAGGCGTCGACACACGGCTGGGGGCAGATATGCCGAAGGACGTACCACCTCGCTGGGACCGCCGCATGCAGCAGCGCCTCGCCCGCGGCGAGGCCGCCGCGCTCGGAGAGCTGTACGACCGCTTCGCCTCGCTCGTGCACAGCCTGGCGCACCGGGTCCTCGGCGACGAGACGGCGGCGGACCGCATCACCCGCGAGGTGTTCGGCTACATCTGGGAGAACCCCGACGCCTACGACCCCAAGCAGGGCTCCATGCGCTCCTGGGTCGCCCGGATCACCCAGGGCCAGGCCGTGGCCCGGCTGCGCCAGGCCGAACTCGGCCGCGGCTCGCGCGAGGAGCTCGAACAGAAGGTCCGCAGCGCCACCGCCGCCGCCCGCGCGGACTACATCGTCACGTCCATGCCCGCACCGCTGCGCGCCGCGCTGGAACTCGCGTACTTCAAGCGCCGCGACTACCGGCAGGCCGCCGCCGACCTGCGCATCAGCGAGGACGAGGCCCGGCGCCGGCTGCGCCTGGGCCTGCAACTGCTGTCGACCGCCAACGTCCTCCCGCAGGAGGACGCCGCTCCGCCCGGATACGGCCCGCCAGGATATGGAACACCCCGATGAACGGCCCCGCCGACCCGCCCCACGAGGGATACGAGGAGCAGCGCCCGGGCGGCCCGGCGCGCATACCGGGTCCGCGCGGGGCCGCCGACGACCTCGATCCGCGGCAGGCACCACAGCCGCTGCCCGATCCGCTGTCCGATCCGCTGCCCGAGCCGCCCGCCGTACCTGAGCCGCCCCAGCCGCCGCGCACCCACGCCGTACTGAAGTCCCTGCTCGGCGCCTGGGCCCTCGCGGCCTGCTCAGCCGAGGAGACGCAGGCCGTCGAGGACCACCTCACCGAGTGCGCGCAGTGCGCCGAGGAGGCGCTGCGGCTGCGCGATGCCGTGGGCCTGCTGCACCCCGAGGACAGCCTGGACCTCAAGCCGCTGCTGCGCTCGCGGGTGCTGGAGGACTGCCTCGGCAAGCGGCCCGCCCGCATCCCGGTGCCGGTGTGGGCGAACCCGTACGACACGGAGACCGCGCGGCTCGACGCGCTGCTGCGCGACTTCGGCGACTCGGAGTGGCAGACCCCCGTACGCCTGAAGTGGTTCGAGGAGGAGCAGCGGCGCTCGCGCCGCACGACGGTGGCCGGGGTGATCGGGCACCTGCTGACGGTGGACGGGCTGGTCGCGACGGCGCTGGGCCTGGACGACCCGCTGGGCCCGGAGGCGCCGTCGGACGCCACGGACCGTACCGAGCACTTCTGGAGCTCTGCCGAGGAGCCCATCAGCCGGCAGATCCGCGAGCCGTGGCGCGAGCAGGGCCACACGCTGCTGCGGACGGTGTCCTTCGCCGGCCGGGGCGTCGGCGAACTGTCGGTGGACTACGGGTCCTTCGCACTGCCGCTCGGGGACGCGTTCCTGGAGCGGGCCTTCGAGTGCTGGGTCCACGCGTGGGACATCGCGGAGGCGGTGGACTACCCGTACGACCCGCCCTCCGGGCCGCACCTGCACCGGATGATCGACCTGGCGGCGCGGCTGCTGCCGAGCGCGCTGGCCCACCGGCGCCGGGCCGGCCTCGCGGCCCCGGTCCGCGGACTGGTCGCGGCGGGCGCACCGGGGCGGACCCTGCGCCTGGAGATCGAGGGAGCGGGCGGCGGCAGCTGGGACATCGCCCTGGACTCCCCGGCGGCGAAACCGTCGGCGGAGCACACGGTGGCGCAGATCGCGCTGGACGGCGCCGAGTTCTGCCAGCTGGCCGCCGGGCACATCTCACCGGAGGAGGCGGCCGTGGGCCAGCACGGGGACCGCGAGGCCATCCGCGACGTCCTCTTCGCGGCGGCCTCGCTCAGCCGCCTCTAGGAGGTGTCTTGGGCGCGCCCCTGCCCCCGCCCCCGCCGAGCCGACGGGGCAGGGGGCCGGGAGCATCCCCTACGCGAAGACGACCGTACGGTTGCCGTTCAGGAGAACGCGGTGCTCGCTGTGCCACTTCACGGCCCGCGCCAGCGCCTGGCATTCCACGTCGCGACCGATCGCCACGAGCTGGTCCGGGGTCACCTCGTGGCCGACCCGCTCGACCTCCTGCTCGATGATCGGGCCCTCGTCCAGGTCGGCCGTCACGTAGTGGGCGGTGGCGCCGATCAGCTTCACACCGCGCGCGTGCGCCTGGTGGTACGGCTTCGCGCCCTTGAAGCTCGGCAGGAAGGAGTGGTGGATGTTGATGATCCGCCCGCTCAGTTCCTTGCACAGGGTGTCCGACAGCACCTGCATGTACCGGGCCAGGACCACGAGCTCGACGTTCTCCTCGCGCACCAGCGCCAGCAGCTGCGCCTCCGCGTCCGCCTTCGTCTCCTTCGTCACCGGGATGTGGTGGAAGGGGACCCCGTACGAGCGCACCAGCTCGGCGAAGTCGGTGTGGTTCGAGACCACCGCCGCGATCTCGACCGGAAGCGCGCCGATGCTGGAGCGGAACAGCAGGTCGTTCAGGCAGTGCCCGAACTTGGACACCATCAGCACGATCCGCATGCGCTCGTCGGAGCGGTGCAGCTGCCAGTCCATGCGGAACGAGTCGCCGATCGCGGCGAAGCTGGCCCGCAGCTTGTCGAGCGTCACCGGAGCGTCGGCGGAGAAGTGGACCCGCATGAAGAAGAGGCCGGTGTCGTGGTCGCCGAACTGCCGGCTGTCCTCGATGTTGCACCCGGTCATGAACAGGTAGCTGGACACGGCATGCACGATGCCCTGCTTGTCCGGGCATGACAGGGTCAGTACGTACTGCTGGGGGGCCTGGGCCTGCGGGTCGTCGCTCATGACCCCACAGCCTTTCACACCCCGCGGCTCACGCCGCGCGGGTCAGGATCCTCAGCACTTCCAGCGACCGCGGCGGCTCGTCCGGTTCGTCCCCGTCCGCCGTCGCCAGCCGTACGTGCGCCTCGCGCGCGGCACGCACCGCCTCGGGCCAGGCATGGTGCTCCAGGTAGGCGGAGACGGGGGCGTCGGGGCCGACCTGGTGCAGGATCCGCAGCACCCGCAGCACCGCGAGGTCCACGAGCGCGGCCTCCTGGGAGTCGCGGAATATCGTGCCGACGTACTTGTCGGCCGACCAGCTGTCGAGCCACGTGTCCTCGACGAGGCGGTAGACGGCGTCGGTGACGTCCCCGTACCCCTCGCCGCCGGCGAGCCAGGTCTCCTCGTGGAAGACCGGGTCGGAGAGCATGTGAAGCGCCGAGCGCACGTTGCTGCGCCAGCGCCACCACGGCATGTCGTTCAGGGGCATGCCGCCCATGGTGGAGGAGCGGCCACCTCGGCGGGAAGAGTTCTTCGAACCTTGGGCGAATGTCACGCTTGCGATGTTACGTTCACGGCTTGCGCGATCTTGAAGCACCTGTGCGCAATCCGCCCCCGGCAATTCACCTTCGTGTCACCCCCTGTTGTGCCCCTCTCACTCTTCAGTTACCCCTGGGGCGGAAGCGTGCGTGGACATGACCAAATGGCGACGCACGGCTTCCCCGACCCGCACCTTCGTGGCAACGGCGATGGGCGCGTGTCTCGTCGCCGGATGCGGGGCGCTCCCCGGGGGCTCGGGGGGCTCCGGGGGCACCATCACGGTCATGACCTTCGCGCCGCAGGACACCCGGGCGACCAACATGCCGGGAATGCCGGGAATGGCCAAGGCCTATGAGGCCTGGGTCAATTCCAAGGGCGGTATCAACGGGCACAAACTACGCGTACTGACCTGCAACGAGAAGAACACCCCGACCGGTGCCGCCGACTGCGCCCGCAAGGCCATAGACGAGAAGGCCGTCGCGGTCGTCGGCTCGTACAGCCAGCACGGACGCGCCTTCATGGCCCCGCTGGAAGCGGAGGGCATCCCCTTCATAGGCGGGTACGGAGTCTCCTCCGAGGAGTTCCAGAGCACGCTCTCCTACCCCGTCAACGGCGGCCAGCCCGTCCTCCTCGCCGGAGCCGGGCACCAGCTGGGCAAGGCCTGCAGCCAGGTGGCCATCGTCCGCCCGGACACCCTCGCGGGCGACTCCATGCCGATCCTGCTGAACGCCGGCCTGAAGCTCAACAAGGCGCCCGAGGCCAATGACATCCGGGCCGCCGAGGACTCCGCGGACTACATCACCCCGGCCCGCGAGGCCCTGGCCAACTCCTCGGGCGGCAAGGACCGGGGCTGCGTGACCGCCGTGCTCGGCGAGCGCACGGAGACGTTCTTCGACGCGTTCCGGCGCGAGGACAGCAAGCACAAGAACCCGCAGATCTCCTCGGTCTTGGGCAGTGTCAGCCAGGCCGTGGTCGACCGCACGGGCGGCCGGGAGAGCCCCTTCGAGGGCGCGTACGTCGCCAGCTGGTACCCGGTGTCGACGGACGCGCTGTGGGAGCCGATGCGGAAGGTGATCTCCGAGCACGCCTTCGGCAACGACGCCGTGGACCCGGACGACAGCGGGACGCAGACCACCTGGATCGCGTACACCGTGCTCAGCGAGACCCTGAAGCGGTTCAAGTCCGGCGAGGACGTCACGGCGCGCAAGGTGGCGCGCATGCTGAACCAGGAGGAGCCGGTCAAGACCGGCGGCCTGACCCCGGACCTGAGCTGGCGGTACGGGGACATGCGCGCCGTCGCCGGCTTCCCGCGCATGGTCAACGGGCGCGTCAACTTCCAGGTCGTCCAGTCGGGCCGGCTGGTCGCCCAGCAGGGCGGCGAACAGTCGATGGACATGACGGAGACCCTGGAGCAGGCGCCCCGGGCCGCGTAGTCCCCCGCCCGCCGGCGGCCGGGCCGCGGCCTTCGGTCAGAGCTGGGACTTGTCCCGCTTGGTGAGGCCGTACTTGGCCGCGATCGCGTTCCACAGGCCCGCGGCCGACTCCTTCGCCCTGGTCGCCTCGCCGCTCGCCTTGTTGCCCTCACTGGCGTTGTTGGTGCCCTTGGCCTGCCCGTCCTTGCAGCCCTTCTTGTCCCCGGCGGTGTCGTCCGCCCAGGCCGCGTAGCTGTTGTCGGCGGCCGCGGAGGACTGCCAGGCCTTGGTCAGCGAGGCGGCCAGCTTCACGTTGTCCGGGAGCTGGTCCATCTTCAGGTCCTGGAGGCGGGTGACGAGCTCCTCGCGCTGGCGGGCGGCGTCGCGCAGGTCGGTGGCCGCCTGGCCGAGGTTGCGGCAGCCCTTGATGTCGTCGACGGACCGGATCACGGCGGCGCGGCTGTCGTTGCTGTCGGCGAGGAGCTTGTCCAGTTGGACGGCCTGGGAGCGGGCCGGGTCCACGGGCGCCTCGGCGGCCGCCGCGGCCGAGCTCCCGGCGGTGGGTGTCGCGGCTGCGGCCGCGGGGTCGTTGTTCTGCTTCTTGCCGTCGCTGAGCAGTGCGCCGACGCCGAGCCCGACGACGGCCAGGCCGATGACGACGGCGGCGATCACCCAGGCCGGCACGCGCCGCGTCGCCTCGGGCGGGGGCGGGGGCGCGGGCTGCGCGTACTGCGGGTGCTGATGCGGCTGCGGGTGCTGCTGGAACTGCGGGGCCTGAGGCGCCTGAGGGGGTGCGGGCCGCTGCCCGCGCGGCGGATATCCCCGCGGCGGCGGCTGCCGCAGCACGGGCTCCTGCACGGGCGGCAACTGCCGCGTGTGCCCGTCGTCGCCGCCCTCCTCCCGGAACAGCGCGTCGAACCCGTCGGTGACGGGCGGGATGTACTGCGTGGCGGCCTCGTGGTGCGCGGGCGCCGCCGGCACGGGCGGGATGTACTGGGTCGCGCCCTCGTCGTGCCCCGGTACGGGCGGGATGTACTGCGTGGCGGCCTCGTGGTGCGCGGGCGCCGCCGGTACCGGCGGGATGTACTGGGTCGCGCCCTCGTCGTGCGCGGACGCGGCCGGGGCGGGCGGGTACGGGGCCCCGGCCCCGCCGGGCGCCGGCTCCGCGGGCACCGGCGGGATGTACTGGGTGACCGCCTCGGGCAGCGGCGGGTAGCCGTGCCCGTGCGGATCCCCCGGCCCCTCGTAGCCGGGCCCGACCACGTGCCCGGGCACCGCCGGCCCCGGCACGGGCGGGTACCCGTACCCGGGCGAGCCCTGCGGCGCACCCGGCTCCGGCCCGGCGGGCGTCTGCGGGTAGCCGTACGCGGGCCGGCCCTGTTGCGGGTGCGTCGGGTCGGGACCCCATGGCGTACCCGCCTGCGGGCCGCCGCCCTGTCCGCTCTCCGTCACCGGGACTCCTTCGCCGACTACTCCGGTATTCCGAATCGTCGGCTCACGCTACCCGGTCACCCCCCGCCGCCGGAGGCCCCCCGCGTGATCGGGGCCGGGCCCGGCCCCGATCACGCGGACACCCCCTACGCCACCACCTCCAGCCGCGCGGTGAATTCGCGGGCCGCCGGCTCTTCGCGGTACGGGGCGAGCCGGCTCCGGAAGTCGTCCAGGTACTCGGCG
The DNA here is from genome assembly GCF_042891345.1 of Streptomyces sp. NPDC001903. Taxonomy (NCBI): domain Bacteria; kingdom Bacillati; phylum Actinomycetota; class Actinomycetes; order Kitasatosporales; family Streptomycetaceae; genus Streptomyces; species Streptomyces sp. NPDC001903. The sequence continues at coordinate 202,929 of NZ_JBIASZ010000014.1, read as the reverse complement.
CCCCGGTTCGAGCGGAGCCCCGACAGCAGGTCGGCCGCCTTCGCGGCCGTCTGGCACGCCTGCTCCACCTCGCGCTGCTGCACCTGCGCCGCCGCCAGCAGCAGCAGCCCGATCGCCCGGCGGCGCGCCTTGCCCGCCGGGAGCCCCCGCAGCGCCTCCTCCGCCTGCCGGGCCGCCGCGTCCGCCTGGCCGAGGTCCCGGTGGCAGTGGGCCAGCTCGTCCGCGAGGTACGCCGCGTCGAAGTGCCGGATCCACACCGGGTCGTCGCCCGACTCGGGCTCCGCCCGCTCCAGCGCCGTCACCGCCCGCGAGGAGAGCACCGCCGTCGCCCGGGTGTCGCCCAGCAGCGCGTGCCCGCGCGCCTCGGCGGCGTAGAACATCGCCTCCACCCGCGGCGTGACCTGCCCGCGGGTCCCCTCCTGCGCGGCCCGCGCGAGCTGCGCGATCTCCCGCGGATTGCCCAGCTCCGCCGCGAGGTGGCTCATCGACGCCGCGAGCACGTAGCCCCCGTACGCCCGGTCCCCGGCCGCCTGCGCCAGCCGCAGCGCCTGGATGTAGTAGCGCTGCGCCAGGCCCGGCTGGCCGGTGTCCACCGCCATGTAGCCGGCCAGCTCGGTCAGTCTGGCCACCGCCGCGAACAGCGCCCGCCCGACCGGCTCCCGGTACGAGCCGCCGATCAGCCCGGAGACCACGGAGTTGAGGTAGTGCACGACGACGGGCCGCACGTGCCCGCTGCCGAAGCGGTGGTCGAGCTCCTTGAGGGCGTCGGTGGTCGCCCGTACCGCCTCCACGTCCGGCATCCCGACGCGCGAGCCGCCGGTGCGCGCCACCTGCGCGTCGGCGCCGGTGATCAGCCAGTCGCGGCTCGGCTCGACGAGGGCCGAGGCGGCCACGCTGGACCCGGACAGGAAGTCGCGGCGGCCGACGTCGCTCCGCCACAACTCGCTGACCTGCTCGATGGCGCCGATGACGGTCGGGGAGAACTGCAGGCCGATGCCGGAGGCGAGGTTCTTGCCGTTGGCCATGCCGATCTCGTCGATGGTGACGGTCCGGCCGAGTTTGCGCCCCAGCGCCTCGGCGATGATGCCCGGCGCCCGGCCGCGCGGCTGCTGGCCGCGCAGCCACCGGGCCACGGACGTCTTGTCGTAGCGGAGATCGAGGCCGTGTTCGGCCCCGCACATGTTGACGCGCCGGGCGAGCCCGGCGTTCGAGCACCCGGCTTCCTGGATGAGCGCCTGAAGCCGTTCATTCGGCTGGCGCGCGACGAGAGGCCTGGCTGCCATGAAAACCCCCAGTAGCCGCGGGTGATCGTTGGAATGATCACTTCCCGCCTGAGTTGCGGAGAATCATCCGCTCTGCGTCGTGTCGCTACCCAACTCCGGCGCCCCGACCTCCTACGCGCCCCCACCCGTGCTCCAGTGCGCCCCGTATGCAGGATCGATGCTCCGCCCACCGGCCGGTTTACGCCCGTAACCCCGAGTGACCCCGGGAGTTGTGATGGGCGTGGAAGAGACCATCGGAGTCACGGAGACGGCACCCATCCCCAAGCAGCGCGGCGAGCAGCTGCTGGACCATGCCGTGCGGTACGCGGAAGAACGGCACTGGGACGTCTTCGCGGGCACCTGGCTGGAGTCCGCCGACGGGCGGGAGGTGTGCTCCTGCGGGGCACAGGACTGCCCGGCCCCCGGCGCGCACCCCACGGTGAAGGACTGGGCGGCGCTGGCCACGGGCAGCGCGGTCCAGGTCCGGCGGATCTGGGCGAAGCGCCCCGAGGCCTCGATCCTGCTGCCGACGGGCCGGACGTTCGACGCGCTGGACGTACCGGACTCGGCCGGGTTCCTGGCGCTGGCGCGCCTGGAGCGGATGGAGCGCACCCTCGGGCCGGTCGCCCTGACGCCCGACCACCGGATGCTGTTCTTCGTCCTGCCGGGCGCCGGGGCGAAGGTGCCGGACCTGGTCCGCAAGCTCGGCTGGTCGCCCGCCGCGATCGACCTGGCCGCGCGGGGCGAGGGCGAGTACGTGGCCGCCCCGCCCACCCGCTTCGGCGGCCGGGGCGCGGTGCAGTGGGCGCGCCGGCCCACCCCGGCCAACCGGTGGCTGCCGGACACGGAGGAGCTGATCGCGGCGCTGGCGTACGCGTGCGGACGCGAGGCGGCGGCGGACCGCGACCGGCGGGGCGCCTGACGGGATCCGTGAGATCGCAGGTCAGGACCGGGATGTTCGTGCCCGGAAACTCATGACATAAGTAACTGCCCACCCTCTCCCCGCCCTCCTATCGTGAGGAGGGCAAGACCACGGGGAACAGGACGAGAGGCAGGCGCACATGCCGGACCAGGCAGTTGCGACGGGTGGGACGGACGGACCGGGCGGTGCGCGATCCGCGCCGTCCGCCGGACGGGCGGCGGTACGGGTCGAGGGCCTGTGGAAGCGCTTCGGCGACCAGGTCGCGGTCGCGGGGATCGATCTGGAGCTGCCCGCGGGGCAGTTCATCGGACTGGTCGGGCCGAACGGCGCTGGCAAGACGACGACGCTGTCGATGGTGACCGGGCTGCTGCGCCCCGACATGGGGCGGGTCCTGGTCGCCGGACACGACGTGTGGAGCGACCCAGTCGAGGTGAAGTCGCGGATCGGCGTACTGCCCGAGGGCCTGCGGCTGTTCGAGCGGCTGTCCGGGCGCGAGCTGCTCGGCTACATGGGCCGGCTGCGGGGGCTGCCGGGCGAGGAGACCGACAAGCGGGCGACGCAGCTGCTGGAGGTCCTGGACCTCGCGGGCTCGCAGCACAAGCTGGTCGTGGACTACTCGACGGGCATGCGGAAGAAGATCGGCCTGGCCGCCGCCCTGCTGCACAACCCCGAAGTGCTGTTCCTGGACGAGCCGTTCGAGGGCGTGGACCCGGTGTCGGCGCAGACCATCCGCGGGGTGCTGGAGCGGTACACCTCCTCCGGCGCCACGGTCGTCTTCTCCTCCCACGTGATGGAGCTGGTCGAGTCGCTGTGCGACTGGGTCGCCGTCATGGCCGCCGGCCGGATCCGTGCCGCGGGCCCGCTGGCCGACGTACGGGGCGACGCGCCCTCGCTGCAGGCCGCGTTCCTGGAGCTGGTCGGTGCGGGCGGGCGCGACGCGGGCGACTCCCTGGACTGGCTCGGCGGGCAGGCGGCCCGATGAGCGCCGCATCCGCCTCCGCCCCGGCGGCCGGACGCGCCTCGGCCACGGCCCCGTCCGCCGCTCCCGCGCTCGACCTGACCGCGGTCTTCGTCCGCCTCAAGCTCTCGCTGATCCGCAACGGGCTCAAGGGCTCGTCGAAGCGCAAGGCCGCGTACTTCACCTCGCTGGCGCTGTCGCTGGCCGTGGCCGTCCTCGCCATGATCGGCCTGGCCGTGCTGCACGGGAACGCACACGCGGGCACGGTCGTCGTGCTGCTCGCCGCGATCCTGGCGCTGGGCTGGACGTTCATGCCGCTGTTCTTCCCGAGCGGTGACGAGACCCTCGACCCGAGCCGGCTGGTCATGCTGCCGCTGCGGCCGCGGCCGCTCGTACGGGCCCTGCTGGCCTCCTCGCTGGTCGGCATCGGCCCGCTGTTCACGGTCTGCCTGGCGGTGGGCTCGGTGGTGGCGGTCGCGCGGGGCGCGGCGGGCATCGTGGCGGCCGTGGTGGCCGTACCGCTGATGGTGCTGGGCTGCGTCACGCTGGCCCGCTCGGTGGCCACGGCCAACGTACGGCTGCTGACCAGCCGCAAGGGGCGCGATCTCGCGCTGCTCAGCGGTCTGCTGATCGCGATCGGCGCGCAGCTGGCGAACTTCGCGAGCCAGCGCCTGTTCCAGTCGGGCGGTCTGGCGCAGCTGGAGCCGGCCGAGGCCGTGGTGCGGTGGCTGCCGCCCGCGACGGCCGTCGGCATGGTCGACTCGGCGAGCGAGGGCGCGTACGGGGTGGCGGCCGGCCAGCTGGCCGTGACGGTCATCGCACTGGTCCTGCTGCTGCGCTTCTGGGAGCGGAGCCTGACCGCGCTGATGGTCACCCCGGACGGGTCGACGATCGCGGCGGCCAAGCCGTCGGGCAAGCGGGAGTCCGCGGGCTCGGCCGGCGCCGGTGCGTGGGCGTTCCTGCCGGCCGGCCGGACGGGCGCGGTCATGCAGCGCGCGCTGCGGTACGTGGTGCGCGACCCGAAGACGAAGTCGGCGTGGGTGACGGCGCTGGCGGTCGGCGTGATCGTCCCGGTCTTCAACGCCCTGCAGGGCACGGGCTCGCTGTACCTGGCCTGCTTCGGCGCGGGCATGCTGGGCATGCAGATGTACAACCAGTTCGGGCAGGACACCTCGGCGTTCTGGATGGTCGCGCAGACCATCTCGACCCCGCGGGAGGCGTTCGAGGAGCTGCGCGCCCGCGCGTACGCCCTGGCCCTGGTGACCGTTCCGTACACGGTCGTGCTGACGGCGGTCACGGCGGCGCTCGTGCACAACTGGAGTGCCTTCCCGGCGGCCCTCGGGGTGGCCCTGGCGCTGCTCGGTTCGATGCTGTGCACGGGCGCGCTGGCCTCGGCCCGGTTCGCGTACTCGATCCCGACGGACGGCGCGTTCAAGAACGTGGCGCCGGGTCAGGGCGGGCTCGCGTGGGCGGGCATCTTCGGCGGCATGCTGGTGTCGGCGCTGATCTGCTCGCCGGTGATCGCGCTGACGGTCTTCCTCAACGTGACGGACCAGCAGTCCCTGACCTGGATCATGCTCCCGCTGGGAGCCGCCTGGGGCACCTTCGCGGCCTGGGCCGGCCTGCGCCTGGCCGCCCCGACGGTGGCCAGGACGCTGCCGGAGATCCTGCTGGCGGTCAGCAAGGGCTGAGCGGGCGGGCGTACGTACGGCTGCGCGTACGGGAGGGGGTGACGGGCTGCTGCCCGTCACCCCCTCCCGCGTTTCCGCGTTTCCGCGTTTCTCAGCGGGCGGCGCTTCTGATCTGGTCCAGGAAGGGTTCCAGGGCGGCGCGCCAGGCCGCCGGCTGGTCGTAGTGGAGGTAGTGGCCGGCGTCGGGGATCTCGGCGTACTGGCCCGCCGGGAGGACGCGGACCATCTCCTGGGCCTCCGCGCGGCCCAGTTCGCCGTCGAGGCCGCGGACGACCAGGGTCGGGCAGCGGACCTGGGCCAGCTCCTCCCAGTGCGCGTCGTGGACCCAGGTCTCGCGGGCGGTCAGCATCTGGCGGCGGGAGAAGACGGGGCGCCAGCCGTCCTGGGCCTGGTGCATCACCTCGGCGAAGAAGGCGCCGCGGCCGGGGTCGGGGCGTTCCACCCGGGGATCGTCCTCGCCGAACCAGCGGCGGGCGGCGTCCTGGGTGGGGAAGGGGAGGGGCCAGCGGCGGAACCATTCCTCCCATTCCTGCTGGGAGGCCTCGCCGAGGGCCGAGGCGCGCATGTCGCAGATCACCAGGGCCTCGACCAGGTCGGGGCGGCGGGCGGCGAGCTGCCAGCCGGTGAGGGCGCCCATGGAGTGGCCGACCAGGGTCACGGGGGCCAGGCCGAGCTGCTCGATGACGGCCTCGGCATCGGCCACGAAGGCCTCGCGCCCCAGCGGGGTCGAGGCTCCCGGGCCGCCGGCGGGGCGCTCGCTCTGGCCGTGGCCGCGCTGGTCGAGGGCGATGACGCGGCGGTGCTCGGAGAGCCAGCGGGCGGTGCCCGCCCAGTGGAAGGCGCGGCCCATCAGACCGTGGAGTAACAGCACCCGGGGCTCGTCGGGATCCGGGGGCGCGGTGGGGGGTGATTCCCGGAACTCCCAGGCGGCCAGGCGCACACCGTCGGCCCCTGTCACATCGATGCGCTGTACCACGGCAGATGCACCCCCTTCGCTCGCGGCCAGACTATCGAACCCGTATTCGAAAACGGGGTTCTCGTCTTCAACACCGCTCTTTCGAGTGACCTTGCTCAAGGATTGGCCGCCGCTGCCGATGGAGATCCTTTCAACAGGGAGGCGGGCCGCTCGGGGAAGACGGTCCGAGGGGATGACCTTGAGAGCTCGGGGCTCCGGGTCAGCAAAGGGGAGGACCGGTCCCGGCGCCGCAAGGCGCCGGGACCGCCCCAGCCCACCACCGACAGTGCCGCCACCGACAGGCCCACCACCGACAGCGCCGCGCGCTCGCCTGTGTGGAGGCCGTCAGCGCTTGGCCACGAACACGTGCGAGGCGATCTCCGAATCCAGCTCGGCGGCCTCGCCACCACTGCCGACCAGCACCCCGCCGGGCGACTCGGTCACGCTGACCACCGAGCCGGGCTGCACGCCCGCCCGCCGCAGCGTGTACATCAGCTGGGCGTCCGTCTGGATCGGCTCCCCGATCCGGCGCACGACCACCGTCTTGCCGTCCGCCCCCGGATCCAGCTCCGACAGGCTGACCATGCCGTCCTCCAGGAACGGGTCCGCCTCGGCCTTCTCGCCCAGCTCCTCCAGCCCCGGGATCGGGTTCCCGTACGGCGACTCGGTCGGGTGGCGCAGCAGCTCCAGCACCCGACGCTCCACCGCCTCGCTCATCACGTGCTCCCAGCGGCAGGCCTCCGCGTGCACCTGCTCCCACTCCAGGCCGATGACGTCGACGAGGAGGCACTCCGCGAGCCGGTGCTTGCGCATCACGCGCGTCGCCAGCCGCCGCCCCTCCTCCGTCAGCTCCAGGTGGCGGTCGCTCGCCACGGCCACCAGGCCGTCGCGCTCCATGCGCGCCACCGTCTGGCTCACCGTCGGGCCGCTCTGGTCGAGCCGCTCGGCGATGCGGGCGCGCATGGGGACCACGCCTTCCTCTTCCAGCTCGAGGATGGTGCGGAGATACATCTCCGTGGTATCGATCAGTCCGGACATTCGTGCCCCTCGGATATCGTGCGCTGGCCCTGCACCCAATTCTGACGCATCGCGCCGACAACCGTCCCGTGCCGGACGTCAAGCCCCGCCCGGGACATCCCCGGGCGCTCCCGGACCGGGATTGACGTTCGTATTGACACGCCCTTGGTCCAGACCGCACGGTGAGCGGCGGACACGGACGAACCCCACCTCTGGAAGGGCCATCGGCGTATGAGCGAGAGCAAGCTGGCCGGTCAGTTCCTCGACGCCGCGATCGGACTCCTGGAGCGGGTGAGGGACGAGGAGGCCGCGCACATCGCGGAGGCCGGCGCCGCCATCGCCGAGGCCGTCGCCGCCGGGAACCGCCTCTTCGCCTTCGGCGCCGGGCACTCCTCGCTCCCCGCGCAGGACGTGGTCTACCGGGCGGGCGGCCTCGCACTGGTGAACTTCCTCGCGGTCCCCGGCACCGTCGGGATCGACGTCATGCCGGCCACCCTGGGCAGCGCCCTGGAGCGGGTCGACGGCCTCGCCGGGGCCGTCCTCGACAGCAGCCCGGCCACCGACGGCGACGTGCTCGTGATCATCTCCCTTTCCGGGCGCAACGCGCTGCCGGTGGAGATGGCCATGAACGCCCGCGCCCTCGGCCTGAAGGTGATCGGCGTGACCTCGGTGGCCTACGCGACGGGCACCAAGTCGCGGCACGTCTCCGGCACCTTCCTCAAGGACCACTGCGACATCGTCCTCGACAGCAAGATCGCGGTCGGTGACGCGGAGCTGAGCCTGGACGGCATCGACGCGCCGTTCGCCCCCGCCTCCACCGTCGTGACCAGCGCGATCATGCAGGCCGTCATGGCGGCGGCCGCCGGCGAGCTGGCCGCCCGCGGCCTGGAGCCCCCGCTGCTGCGCTCGGGCAACGTGGACGGCGGCCACGAATGGAACGGCCGCGTCCTGAAGGAGTACGGCGACCGGATCTTCTTCCGCCACTGAGCCGCGGTCCCGGCCCGATCCGGACATTTTCTAGGCCCGGCCCGGCCGCGGCCGGGCCGCCAGGTCGAGGTCGGCGGCCACCCGGGCCGCCACCTCCTCCGCGTACGCCGCGTCCGCCTGCTCGAAGGCCGCCCGCGAAGCGGCCCGTACGAAGGTCAGCACCCCCACGGTCCGCCCGCGGCTGCGCAGCACCGTGCACAGCACGTGCGCCGCGTCCTCGGGCCACTGCCGCTCCCGCGCCCAGCCGCCGGCCGCCTCCCCGCGCGGAGCGCTCGTACGGACCGAGCCGATCCGGTCCAGCGCCTGGAGCGCCGGGTGCCCGGGCTCGTACCGGGCCAAGATCGCCTCCGCCCCCGGCAGCAGCGGTGGCGACGCCGCCATCCGTACGAGCCGGCGCCGGTCCGGGTCGCCCGACTGCTCCAGTACGTCGAGCAGCGCGTGCTCGGCGAAGCCGGCGAGCGCGAAGTCCAGTCGTACGGCGGCCGCCTCGGCCGGGTCCTCGCACTCGGCGGCCGCCCGGCCCGAGCGGTGCAGCTGGCCGGCGCGGAACCGCAGCTGGGCCGTGTCCAGCGCGGCCTGCCGGGCCTCGGTGATGTCCTGGAAGAGCCAGCCGACCCCGAGCGGCACCGGCTCCTCCGCCAGCGGCGAGCCCAGCCGCAGGAACCCCGACCGCCAGCACCGCCGCCGCACCCCCTCCGGTGTGCGCACCGACACCCACAGCTCCATGGGCGCGGGCGGGGACCCCTCGGCGAGCACGTGCTGCAGCGCCCCCTCCAGCTCCTCCACGCCCTGGGCCAGCAGCTCCCCCAGCGGTCGGCCGAGCAGCGCGGTGCGCCCCGAGCCGAAGGCGCGGGCGGCGTGCGCGTTGACCACGGCGGGCCGCAGGTCCACGTCGACGAGGACGACACCCCACGAGGCGTCCTCCATCAGCGCCTCGCTCAGTGCGATGGACCGCTCCAGGTCGATCTGGGCGTGCACCTCGCTGAAGGCGCAGTACACCCCCGCGGGCTTCCCGTCCGCCCCGGGCACCCCGGCGGACTGGGTCCGCACGAGCACCCGGCCGCCCTCCTTGGTCAGCAGCGCGAACTCGTGCACCTGCCGCCCCGGCAGGTCCTGGGCGGACATGAGCCGCTCCTCCACGTCCTGTGCGTCGGCGGCGCGCACGGCCCACCCGGCGAAGCCCTTGCGCCCGACCGCCTCGGCGGCGCTCCAGCCGAGGATCCGCTCGGCCTCGCGGTTCCAGTGCGTGATCACGCCGTCGGAGTCGAACGCGCACAAGGCGGCGTCCATCCCGTCGAGCAGCGCTGCGAGCAGATCGTCGGTGGTCTCACCACGTCCGGAAGCACTCACCTGGCACCCCCTGCAGGTGTTCGCGTGTGCGGCACGTCAGATCATTCAACTGGAACGTGACGCAGCCCACACCGCATTCCCCGAATCGCCCCGAAATAAATCACTTGAGGACCTCGGGGAGCGGTTCTAGGCTCTGCCGTACACGAGAAGGGAGGTGGTTCCCGAAATGTACGGAAACCGGACGCGTGAGGTGGCTGCGGGCTAAGGGCCCGTCGTCGCACGCACCCAGTGCGGTGCCCGGCGGGTAGCCAGGCGCCAATCCCAAGCAGTCACCCGACCCGCGGGCTCGCCGGTACGTCCGGCCGGCTTCTCTCACTGCAGGAGAGAAACCCGAGCTCGCGGGTCGTCTGCGTTTTCGCGCGGGTGACGGCCGGCGGCTACGGGCAGAGCCGCTCCAGGCGCCACTTCCCGTCCTCCAGGACGTAGCGCAGCCGGTCGTGGAGCCGGTTCTCGTGGCCCTGCCAGAACTCGATCCCGTCGGGGACGACCCGGATGCCGCCCCACTCGGGCGGAACGGGGACCTGCTCGCCCTCGGGGTAGCGCTCCGCCAGCTCCTGATAGCGGCGGTCGAGCTCGGCCCGGGAGGCGATCACCCGGGACTGCTCGCTCGCCCAGGCGCCCAGCTGTGAGCCGTGCGGGCGGGAGCGGAAGTACGCCGCCGTCTCGTCGCGGCCGATCCGCGAGGCCGTGCCGGTGACGATGACCTGGCGGGAGATGGGGTGCCAGGGGAAGAGCAGCGAGACGTGCGCGTTCGCGTCGATCTCGCGGCCCTTGCGGGAGCCGTAGTTGGTGTAGAAGACGAATCCCCGCTCGTCGAACTGCTTCAGCAGCACCGTGCGGGAACTGGGACGGCCGTCGGGGGTTGCGGTCGAGACGACCATCGCGTTGGGTTCGAAGAGGTGCGAGTCGGCGGCCTGCTGGAACCACTCGGCGAACTGCCGCATGGGGTCCTCGGCGAGGCCGTCCTCGTGGACGATCTCCGAGCGGTACTGCTTGCGCATCGTGGCGGGGTCAATGTCCTGGTCGGTCACGCGTGCCATCCTGCCGCAGGAGTGCTCGCGGCAGTGTGCCGTATGTCACGCTTCCGCCTGCCATCCGGAACAGCCAAAATCTTGGGGCCGGTCCGGAGGTCCCCACGCGGGTGACCGACGGCCGTGCCGGGCATCAACGGGGATGACCGCGCCGGACCGCGAGTCACGCCGGGAGCCGCGCGTGTTCGCACTATCTGAGGAGCCGCCTGATGTCCGACTTCGTACCCGGGCTCGAAGGGGTCGTCGCGTTCGAGACCGAGATCGCCGAACCGGATAAGGAAGGCGGATCGCTCCGCTACCGCGGCGTCGACATCGAGGATCTCGTCGGGCACGTCTCGTTCGGAAACGTCTGGGGCCTGCTGGTCGACGGGGCGTTCAACCCCGGCCTGCCCGCCGCCGAGCCCTTCCCCATCCCCGTGCACTCCGGCGACATCCGCGTCGACGTGCAGTCCGCCCTCGCCATGCTCGCCCCCGTGTGGGGCCTGAAGCCCCTGCTGGACATCGACGAGAAGACCGCCCGCGACAACCTCGCGCGCGCCGCCGTGATGGCGCTGTCGTACGTCGCGCAGTCCGCGCGCGGGCAGGGCCGGCCGATGGTGCCGCAGAGCGAGATCGACAAGGCCGAGTCCGTCGTCGAGCGGTTCATGATCCGCTGGCGGGGCGAGCCGGACCCCAAGCACGTCAAGGCCGTCGACGCGTACTGGACCTCGGCCGCCGAGCACGGGATGAACGCCTCGACCTTCACCGCGCGCGTGATCGCCTCGACCGGTGCGGACGTGGCCGCGGCCCTGTCCGGTGCCGTCGGCGCCATGTCCGGGCCGCTGCACGGCGGTGCGCCGTCCCGCGTCCTCGGCATGATCGAGGAGATCGAGCGCACCGGCGACGCCGTGGCGTACGTGAAGAAGGCCCTGGACAAGGGCGAGCGGCTGATGGGCTTCGGGCACCGCGTGTACCGGGCCGAGGACCCGCGCGCCCGCGTGCTGCGGCGCACGGCCAAGGAGCTGGACGCGCCGCGCTACGAGGTGGCCGCCGCGCTGGAGAAGGCCGCGCTGGAGGAGCTGCACGCGCGCCGCCCCGACCGGGTGCTCGCGACGAACGTGGAGTTCTGGGCCGCGATCATGCTGGACTTCGCGGAGGTCCCGGCGCACATGTTCACCTCGATGTTCACCTGCGCCCGGACCGCCGGCTGGTCGGCGCACATCCTGGAGCAGAAGCGCACGGGCCGTCTGGTGCGGCCGTCGGCGCGCTACATCGGCCCGGGGCGCCGCGACCCGCGCGAGATCGAGGGCTACGCGGACATCGCCGACACGGCCTGAGTTCGCCGCGTACGCCCGTACGCCCGTACGCCGGTCAGGGCGCCGCATCCCGTCGAGTACGGGGTGCGGCGCCCTCGGCGTTCGAGGCGGCGGCGTTCAGCCGAGGGCGGCGTCCAGGATCCGGGACCACTGGGCGACCACGCGGGCGCGGCGGGCCGTGTCGTCGGTGAGGACGTTGGCCAGGCCGAGGCCCCGGGCCATGTCGAGGAGGCCCTGCACGGTCTCCCGTACACCGGGGACGGATTCGTCCGCGCCGAGCAGTTCCACGGCGATGCGGTGGGTCTCGCGGCCCACGCGGGCCTCCAGTTCGACGACCTGGGGGCGCAGCTGTTCCTCGTTGGAGGCGGCGACCCACAGCTGGAGGGCGGCGCGGAAGAGGGCTCCGGTGTAGAGGTCGACGAGGGCTTCGACCACGGCGGGGCGGGCGGCGGGCCCGGCCTGGAAGAGGTCGCGCAGGGCGGCGGAGCGCTCCTCGGAGACGTACGCGACGGCGGCGGTGAAGAGGTCCTCGCGCGTCGGGAAGTGGTACTGCGCCGCCCCGCGGGAGACTCCGGCCCGCTCGGCGACGACGGCCACGGTGGAGCCGGCCCAGCCCTGTTCGGCGAGGCAGGCGACGGCCGCCTCCAGGAGGTGGCGGCGGGTGACGCGGCTGCGGGCCTGCTTGGGGCCGGACGGGGCCTCGGGTCCGCTCCGGTCGTCCTCGGTGGACCGGGTGTCGGTCACAGGGCCCATGACGGGTCCCGGCGCTCGAAGCGGGCGGTGATGCCCTCGCGGGCCTCGGCGGAGCCGAAGTGGTGTGCGGACAGCTCCGTGAGCGCGGCGCCGTCCGACGCGAGGACGGCCCGCACCGGGGCGGTGAGCAGTTCCTTGGTGGCGGCGAGGGCCTCCGGGCCCGCCTTGCGCAGGCCCGCGAGCACGGGGGCGAGGACCTGGTCCACGTCCTCGCCGTGCAGGGTGAGCAGGCCGATCCGGGCGGCTTCGGCCGCGTCGAAGGCCTCGGCGGTGAGGAAGTAGCGGGCCGCCGCGCGCGGGTCCAGGCGCGGGAGCAGCGGCGCGGAGATCACGGCCGGGACCACGCCCAGGTGGGTCTCGGTGAAGGCGTACGTGGAGGCGGGCCCGGCGGCGGCGATGTCGCAGACGCCGAGGAGGCCGAGGCCGCCCGCGCGGACGTGTCCGGTGACGCGGGCCACGACCGGTTTGGGCAGCTCGGCGATCTCGCGGAGCAGGGCGAGGAAGTCGGCGGGGTCGCAGGGGGACTTCAGGTCGGCGCCGGAGCAGAAGGTGTTGCCGGTGTGGGTGAGGAGGATGGCCCGGGCCCCGGGGTCCGCCGCCGCCGCGGCGAGGGCCGCCCGCAGCTCGCCGACGAGGTCGGCGGAGAGCGCGTTGCGGTTGGCCGGGGAGTCGAGCGTGAGGGTGGTGATGCCGAGCGCTTGCGCGGCGCCGACGGGGCGGGTCATGCCATGTCCTCCGGAGGTTGTGCGGGTGGTGGGCGGCTCCCCGCGGCCCTGCGCCCGGCGGGCCGAGGTGCCGGGGACGGCACCGGTGCCGTCCGGGGGCGGGGACGGGGTGGGGTGGTGTCCGGGGCGGGCTTCGATGTTCGGCGCCTGAGGGAGGCTTTGGTGGCGCAAGGGGGTTCGCGCCGAATCATCTCGTTTGAGCCCCGGGCACCACCCCACCCCGTCCCCACCCCCGGCCGGTGGCCAGGCTAGTAGGACTTGGGGAGGCCCAGGGTCTGGTGCGAGACGAAGTTCAGGATCATCTCGCGGCTGACCGGGGCGATGCGCGAGACCCGGGAGGCCGTGATCAGGGCGGCCAGTCCGTACTCACGGGTGAGGCCGTTTCCGCCCAGGGTGTGGACGGACTGGTCAACGGCCTTCACGCAGGCCTCGGCGGCAGCGTACTTGGCCATGTTCGCGGCCTCGCCGGCGCCCATGTCGTCGCCCGCGTCGTACAGGTGGGCGGCCTTCTGCATCATCAGGCGGGCCAGTTCGAGGTCGATGTGGGCCGCGGCGAGGGGGTGGGCGATGGCCTGGTGGGCGCCGATCGCCTCCTTCCAGACCTGGCGGCTCTTGGCGTAGTCGACGGCCTTGGCCAGGGCGTAGCGGCCCATCCCGATGGCGAAGGCGGCGGTCATGATGCGTTCGGGGTTGAGCCCGGCGAAGAGCTGGAGCAGGCCGGCGTCCTCGTCTCCGACCAGGGCGTCCGCGGGCAGCCGGACCTCGTCCAGGACCAGTTCGAACTGCTTCTCCGCCGCCTGGAGTTCCATGTCGATCACGGAGCGGGAGAAGCCGGGGGCATCGCGCGGGACGATGAACAGGCAGGGCTTGAGGCTTCCGGTGCGGGCGTCCGCGGTGCGTCCGACGATGAGGGTGGCGTCGGCGATGTCCACGCCGGAGATGAAGACCTTGCGCCCCGTCAGCACCCACTCCTCGCCGTCGCGGCGGGCGGTGGTGGTGATGCGGTGGGAGTTGGAGCCGGCGTCGGGTTCGGTGATGCCGAAGGCCATCGTGCGGCTGCCGTCGGCGAGGCCGGGGAGCCAGGCCCGCTTCTGGGCCTCGGTGCCGAAGCGTGAGATGACCGTGCCGCAGATGGCGGGAGAGACGACCATCATCAGCAGGGGGCAGCCCGCGGCGCCCAGTTCCTCGAGGACGATGGAGAGTTCGGCGATGCCGCCACCCCCGCCTCCGTACTCCTCGGGGAGGCTGACCCCGAGGTAGCCGAGCTTGGCGGCGTCGGCCCACAACTCGTCGGGGTGGCCGCCCTCGCGGGCGACGCGGGAGAGGTACTCGCGTCCGTAGCGCTGTCCGAGTGCGGCGACGGCGGTGCGCAGCGCCCTGTGTTCCTCGGTCTCGACGGTGGTGCTGGTGGCGGGGCTCATGCTGGCGGTTCCTCCTGGACTACGGCGAGCAGGGCGCCGAACTCGACCTGGCGGCCGAGGGTGGCGTGGAGCGCGGTGAGCGTGCCGGAGGCGGGCGAGACGATGCGGTGCTCCATCTTCATGGCCTCCAGCCAGAGCAGGGGCTGCCCGGCGGTGACGGCGGCGCCGGGGGCGAGGCCCTCGGCGACGCGGACGACGGTGCCGGGCATGGGGGCGAGCAGGGAGCCGGGTTCGGTGCGGTCCTGGGGATCGGCGAACCGGGGTACGGGGGTGAGGGTGTGGGCGCCGGTGAAGGGCGAGTCCACGTACACCTCCGGCTTGTTCGAATTGTGTTTCACGTGGAACAGCCGCCGCACGCCATCGACTTCGAGGGCGACGTGGTGGCGCTCGGCCGACAGGACTCGCACACCGGGGTGGTCCTCGGGGTCGAGGGGGTTGTACCGGACCTCGTACTCGGTGCCGGCCACGGTGTAGCGCCGCGTCTGCGGCTGGGAGCGGAGATTGCGCCAGCCGCCGAGCCGGAGGGCCAGCGACGCGCCCGGCGCGGGGGCTGCCTCGGCCAGCGCTGCGGCGAGGGCGGCCAGCGCGGTGCGGTCGGCGGTGTCCGGGGCGGGCTCGGTGAGGGCGGCGAGATGCCGCTCGTAGAACCCGGTGTCGAGCTGACCGGCCGCGAACTCCGGGTGCCGCAGGGAGCGTACGAGGAGTTCGCGGTTGGTGGTGAGCCCGTGGATGCGGGCTGCGGCCAGGGCGTGGGCGAGGGCGCGCACGGCCTCGGCCCGGGTCGGGGCGTGGGCGACGACCTTGGCGAGCATCGGGTCGTAGTGCATGCCGACGGTGTCCCCGTCGGCGAACCCGGTGTCCACGCGGACCGTTCCCCCGGCTTCGCCGAGGGGCCCCCCACCGGGGACGGCGAGCGTGTGCAGGACGCCGGTCTGGGGGCGCCAGTCCTGGGCGGGGTCCTCGGCGTAGAGGCGGGCCTCCACGGCGTGCCCGCTGGACTCCGGCGGCGTCAGCGGCAGGGCCGCACCCTCGGCGATGCGCAGTTGCAGGGCGACGAGGTCGAGGCCGAAGACGGCCTCGGTGACGGGGTGTTCCACCTGGAGGCGGGTGTTCATCTCCAGGAAGTAGGGGCGCCCGTCGGCGGTGACGAGGAACTCGACGGTGCCCGCGCCCTGGTAGGAGACGGCGCGGGCGGCGGCCACGGCGGCCGCGTGGAGGCTCTCGCGCAGGCTGTCCGGCAGAGCGGGCGCCGGAGCCTCCTCGATGACCTTCTGGTGGCGCCGCTGGAGGGAGCAGTCACGGGTGCCGAGCGCCCAGACGGTGCCGTGGGAGTCGGCGAGGATCTGGACCTCGACGTGGCGGCCGCGCTCGACGTAGGGCTCGGCGAAGACCTCGCCGTCGCCGAAGGCGGAGGCCGCTTCGGCGCAGGCCGCGTCCAGGGACTCCTTGAGGGTGTCGAGGTCCCGTACGACGCGCATGCCGCGCCCGCCGCCGCCCGCGGCGGCCTTGAGGAGCAGGGGCAGGTCGGCGGGGGTGGCGGCCGCCGGGTCGACGGGGTCGAGGAGCGGGACCCCGGCGGCGCGCATCAGCTCCTTGGCCCGCGTCTTGGAGGCCATGGCCTCGATGGCCTCGGGCGGCGGGCCGATCCAGGTGAGCCCGGCGGCGACGACCTCGCGGGCGAAGCCGGCGTTCTCGGAGAGGAACCCGTAGCCGGGGTGGACGGCGTCGGCGCCGGCGGCGAGGGCGGCCTTGATGACGAGCTCGCCGCGCAGGTAGGTGTCGGCGGGTGCGGCGCCGGGCAGGCGCACGGCCGCGTCGGCCTCCCGTACGTGCAGGGCGTCGGCATCGGGGTCGGAGTGGACGGCGACGGTGGCCAGGCCCAGGGCACGGGCGGTGCGGAAGATCCGTACGGCGATCTCGCCGCGGTTGGCGACGAGGAGGGAGGTGATGGGCTGCTGAGTCATGTGCGGGCTCACATCCGGAAGACGCCGAAGCCGCCGCGGGCGCCCTCGACGGGGGCGTTGTGGACGGCCGACAGGCACAGGCCGAGGACGGTACGGGTGTCGCGCGGGTCGATGACCCCGTCGTCGTACAGCCGCCCGGACAGGAACATCGGCAGGGACTCGGACTCGATCTGCGCCTCCACGAAGGCGCGCATCCCGGCGTCGGCCTCCTCGTCGTACGGCTGTCCCTTCGCGGCGGCGGACTGCCGGGCCACGATGGAGAGCACCCCGGCGAGCTGGGCCGGGCCCATGACGGCGGATTTGGCGCTGGGCCAGGCGAAGAGGAACCGGGGCTCGTAGGCACGGCCGCACATGCCGTAGTGGCCGGCTCCGTAGCTGGCGCCGATGAGGACGGAGAGGTGGGGGACGCGGGAGTTGGAGACCGCGTTGATCATCATCGAGCCGTGCTTGATGATGCCGCCCTGCTCGTACTCCTTGCCGACCATGTAGCCGGTGGTGTTGTGGAGGAAGAGGAGCGGGATGTCGCGCTGGTTGGCGAGCTGGATGAACTGGGCCGCCTTCTGCGACTCGGCGCTGAACAGCACGCCTTGGGCGTTGGCGAGGATGCCGACCGGGTAGCCGTGGAGGGTGGCCCAGCCAGTCACCAGGCTGGTGCCGTACAGGGGCTTGAACTCGTCGAAGTCGGAGCCGTCGACGATGCGGGCGATGACCTCGCGGGGGTCGAAGGGGGTCTTGAGGTCCGCGGGGACGATGCCGAGGAGTTCCTCCGGGTCGTACTTCGGCTCCTCGGCGGGCTGCGGATCGGGGTGCGGCTTGCGGTGGTTCAGGCGGGCGACGACCCGGCGGGCCTGGCGGATCGCGTCGTGCTCGTCGAGGGCGTAGTAGTCGGCGAGTCCGGAGGTGCGGGCGTGCATGTCGGCCCCGCCGAGGGACTCGTCGTCGCTCTCCTCGCCGGTGGCCATCTTGACGAGCGGCGGACCGCCCAGGAACACCTTGGAGCGGTCCTTGATCATGATGGTGTGGTCGGACATCCCCGGGATGTACGCGCCTCCGGCGGTGGAGTTGCCGAAGACGACGGCGATCGTGGGGATGCCGGCGGCCGAGAGCCGGGTCAGGTCGCGGAAGATCGCGCCGCCCGGGATGAAGATCTCCTTCTGGGAGGGGAGATCGGCGCCGCCGGACTCGACGAGGCTGATGCAGGGCAGGTGGTTCTGCCGGGCGATCTCGTTGGCCCGGAGGGCCTTCTTGAGGGTCCAGGGGTTGGAGGCGCCGCCGCGGACGGTGGGGTCGTTGGCGGTGATCAGGCACTCGACGCCCTCGACCGTGCCGATGCCGGTGACCATGGAGGCGCCGACGGGGTAGTCGCTGCCCCAGGCGGCGAGCGGGGACAGCTCCAGGAACGGGGTGTCCGGATCGAGGAGCAGTTCGACGCGCTCCCGGGCGAGGAGCTTGCCGCGGCCCCGGTGGCGGGCCGTGTACTTCTCGCCGCCGCCGAGGAGGGCCTTGGCGTGCTCGGCGTCCAGCTCGGCGAGGCGGGCGGTGGCGGCCGCGTGGTGGGCGAGGTGGTCGGGGGCGTGGGGGTCGACGGCGGTGGTGAGGCGGGTCATGGGGCGGTCCCCTCCGGGGTGAGCGGGAGGTGCGTCGTCAGGAGGCGGGTGGGGATGTCGACGTGCCGGGCGCGAAGCCATTCGCCGAGGGCCTTGGCCTGGGGGTCGAAGCGGTGGGCCGAGGCGACGCCGGCGCCGAGGATTCCGGCGATGGTGAAGTTGAGCGCGCGGAGGTTGGGGAGCGTGTGGCGGGTGACGGGCAGACCCTCGGTCTCGGGGAGCAGGGCCTGGAGGGCCTCGGCGGTGAGGGTGGACTCCAGCCACTCCCAGACGTCGTCCCGTTCGGTCCAGACGCCGATGTTGGCGTCGCCGCCCTTGTCGCCGCTGCGCGCGCCGACGAGTCGGCCGAGGGGGGCGCGCGTGACCGGCTCCGCGGGCGCGGCGCCGGTCAGCTGCCCGGCCGTGGGCGGGGCTCCGCCCACGGGCGCGCGGTCCTCGGACACGGGACGGGCCGAGAGGTCCGGTTCCGAGAGGTCGGCTCCCGAGAGGTCCGGTCCCGAGAGGTCGGCTCCCGAGAGGTCCGCTCCCGAGAAGTCCGCTCCCGCGGGGACCGGGTGGCGCGTGGCGTCCGGGAGGACCGCCACGTGGGGGACGGCCGCCGACGGGACGGCCGACGACGTGAAGACGCCGTACGGCTGGGCCGGGCCCGGCGGGGACGTCACGTGGAAGCCCGGGTAGCTGGCCAGGGCCAGTTCGATGGCCTCCGAGGTGAGGGCGCGGCCCACCCGGTCCGAAGACGGGTCGCGGACCACCAGGCGGAGCAGTGCGCTGGCCGTCTCCTCCGTCTCCGGGTCCTCGTGGTCCGTGCGGGCCAGCGTCCAGTCCGCCGTGGCCACGTGGGACAGCGCGTCCGCCAACTGCGCCTGGACCAGCGCCGCCTTCTCCTCGATGTCCAGGCCCGTCAGGACGAAGACCACCTCGTTGCGCCAGCCGCCGATGCGGGTCACCCCCACCTTGAGGGTGGCGGGCGGGGGCTCCCCGACGACTCCGGAGATCGACACCCGGTCCGCGTCCGCCTGCGCCAGGCGGACCGTGTCCAGGCGCGCCGTCACGTCCGGGCCGAGGTAGCGGGGGCCCTGGGTCTCGTACAGGAGCTGGGCCGTCACCGTGCCCACCGAGACGACCCCGCCCGTGCCCGGGTGCTTGGTGATCACGGACGAGCCGTCCTCGGCGATCTCGGCCAGCGGGAATCCGGGGCGGCGGACGTCGTGCGCCGTGAAGAAGGAGTAGTTGCCGCCGGTGGCCTGGGCTCCGCACTCCAGGACATGGCCCGCGACCACCGCCCCGGCCAGCCGGTCGTAGTCGTCCGGAGCCCAGTCGAACCACCAGGCCGCCGAGCCGCTGACCAGGGCCGCGTCGGTGACCCGGCCCGTCACGACCACGTCCGCGCCCGCCCGCAGGCAGGCCGTGATCCCGGCGCCGCCGAGGTACGCGTTCGCGGTCAGCGCCCCCTGCGCGAACGGCATCAGGTCGTCGCCCTCGACGTGGGCGACCGACACCGGTACCCCGGTCTTGGCGGCGAGCGCGCGCACCGCGTCGGCCAGTCCGGCCGGGTTCAGGCCGCCCGCGTTGGCGACGATCCGCACGCCCCGCTCGTGCGCGAGCCCGAGTCCCTCCTCCAGCTGCCGCAGGAAGGTCTTGGCGTAGCCGAGGTCCGGTGACTTCAGCCGGTCGCGGCCCAGGATCAGCATGGTCAGCTCGGCGAGGTAGTCGCCGGTCAGCACGTCCAGCGGCCCCCCGGTCAGCATCTCCTCGAACGCGCTGAAGCGGTCCCCGTAGAACCCCGAGGCGTTGCCGACGCGCAGCGGCCGCCGGCCGCCGCTCATCGGGCCGCCCCCGGCGCGCGGCCGGGGCCCGCCGGGCCCGCGAAGGCCTGGGCGATGTCCAGCCAGCGGTCGGCGTCGGGGCCGGTCGCGGTCAGGGCCAGGTCGGCGCGGTGGGCCCGCTGGGTCACCAGCAGGCAGAAGTCGAGCGCCGGCCCGGTGATCCGGTCCGCCGCGTCCGGCGGCCCGTACGTCCAGGGCTCCCTGCCGTCCGGGGGTACGAGTTCCACCCTGAACTCCGCAGCGGGTGCGGGCAGTCCCCGTACGGCGAAGGCGTAGTCGCGGGCCCGTACGCCGATCCGCGCCACGTGCCGCAGCCGCGCGGTCGGGGTGCGGCGTACGCCGAGGGCGTCGGCGACGTCCTGGCCGTGCGCCCAGGTCTCCATCAGGCGGGCGCTGGCCATGGAAGCGGCCTTCATCGGCGGCCCGTACCAGGGGAAGCGGGCGTCGGGCGAGGCCGCGGCGAGCGCCTCGTCGAGGGCGGCGCGCCCGGCGCGCCAGCGGGCCAGCAGTTCGGCGGGCGGCAGCGCGGCGCCCTCCTCCGCGCCCTCGTCCACGAAGGATTCGGGTGCCTTGACCGCCTCCTCGACCAACGCGGCGAAGCCCTCGGGGTCGGTGAGGGAGACCAGCGCGGCCCGGTCGGTCCAGTGCAGGTGGGCGATCTGGTGGGCGACGGTCCAGCCGCTCGCGGGGGTGGGCCCGGCCCAGCCGGCGGCGGGCAGGTCCCGTACCAGGGTTTCGAGCGCGAGGCCTTCCTCGCGCAGATCGGCGAAGACGGCGACAGCTGACGGATCGAGCACGGCGGGCTCCCCTTTCGGCGTGAGGGGAAGACTGGCAGCCGCGCACAAAACAATCAAGCATGCTTGCATGATTTGCCCGACGAGCGTTCCCTTCGCGCCACCACGGCCAACTGACGGGACCCAAGGGCGATTTGGCGTTCGACACCGGCCCCGGGCCGGTCGGCGGGCCCCGCCGCCGCCCACCCGGAGGGGGCGATTCAGGCCGTACGCCGGAAAGCGGCGGAACCCGGCCGATGTCGCCTCGATACTGAACGCTTCGTCCCCCGCGAACTCCCCCCGCGCCGAAGGCACTCGCGAAGCAGGCACTCGAAGAAGTCACTCGCCGAACGTCACCCGACGAAGAACGTCACCCGACGAAGAGGATGAACCGACGTGGTCTCAGCTGCTTTCTCGCTCTATCCCGAACTCGACGCGACCACCCTCACGGCGTTCGTCGCCGCGCTCGAGACCGGCGACGTCACGGGCCTCGCCCCCGCCCGCGCCGCGGAGGTCGCCGACGCCCGGTCCGTCGCCGTCTTCAGCCGGGTCAAGGTCGCCGGCTCCGACGGGGACCTGCTCGACGCCGCGCTCTGGCGCCACAACGGCGGCCGGCCGCGGCCGGTGATCGTGATGCCCTCGCCGTGGACGAACCACGGCTGGCTCCCGTACGCCGTCCAGGCCAGCGTCTTCGCGGCCCGCGGCTACAACGTGCTCGCCTACAGCACCCGCGGCTTCGCCGGCTCCGAGGGACAGGTCGACGTGGCCGGCCCGCTCGACGTCGCCGACGGCAGCCGGGCCCTGGACCACCTCATCGAGCGCACCGCCGGCCCGGTCACGAAGATCGGCTTCCTGGGGGACTCGTACGGCTCCGGCATCAGCCAGCTCGTTGCCGCACACGACACGCGCGTCGACGCCGTGGTCGCGCTCAGCACCTGGGGCGACCTCGGCGAGGCCTTCTACGAGAACCGGACCCGGCACGTGGCGGGCGTCGAGGCGCTGCTCAAGGCGGCCTCGAAGGCCCGGCTGAGCCCGCAGACGCAGAGCGTGTTCGAGAACGTCCTCGCGGGCCGCGACATCCAGGGCACCCTGCGCTGGGCCGAGCAGCGCTCGCCGTTCACCCACGTCAAGGAGCTCAACCGGCGCCAGGTGCCCGTCTACTTCGCGCACGCCTGGCACGAGACGCTCTTCCCCGGCAACCAGACCCTGAGGCTGTTCAACGAGCTCACCGGCCCCAAGCGCCTCGACCTGTCCATCGGCGACCACTCCGGCCCCGAGATGACCGGCATGATCGGCCTGCCCAACCGGATCTGGACGAACGCCCACCGCTGGTTCGACCACCACCTGAGGGACATCGACAACGGCATCGACGACGAGGGCCAGGTCCTCAGCGAGGTCATGTGGGGCCAGACCCTGGAACCCCGCCCCACCTGGGAATCCGTCACCGAACAGGTGCGCCGGCTGCACCTGGCGAGCGGCGGGGAACTCACCGAGCGCCCGGAGGCCGGCTGGAGCGCGGGCGTGCTGTGCGGGGTGGACACCCCGGCGACCGTGGCCGACGAGATCGTCCGCTCCGGGTACGACGAGATCGCGGGCCGCCCCAAGGCGTACCGCACCGACGACATCGACCGCACCGTCGCCGCCGTCTGGACGGCGGACCCGGAGGCCGAGACCGCCCGGCTGCGCGGCACGCCGCGGCTGCGCGTCACGTACCGGACCGCGAACCCGGACTCGGCGTTCGTCGCGTACCTGCTCGCGGTGGCGCCCGACGGGACGGGGCACATCATCACGCACGCCCCGTACACGGACCTCGACTCGCCGCCCGACAGCCTGGTCAGTGCCGACCTCGAGCTCCAGGCGACGGCGTACGACGTCCCGCGCGGGCACCGGCTGATGCTGGTGATCGACGCCCGCGACCCCTTCTACGGGGACGCCAACCTGCCGCGCGCGACGCTGGCCTTCACCTCCCCGGAGGCCACGCCGTCCTACCTGGACCTGCCGCTGGGCTGAGCGCCGGGCACCCCGCCCCGCCGAGCACCCCCGTGGCCGGCGGAGCGGGCGTGCGGGTTCACGCGTGACGGGCGAAGTCCATCGTCCAGTTCAGGAGCCAGGTGGCGCCCTCGTCGACCGAGAAGGACTGCTCCCACCGGGGAGCGCCCGACGCGATCCGCGACCACACGAAGCGAACGCGGACCGCCTTGCCGTCGTAGGTGTCCTCGCCCTCGAAGACGCCGGTGCCCTCCGTGAACCGGCCGAGCACCGGCGGGAAGAGGGTGCCGGTGCGGCGGCTCGCCCAGTACAGCGACCACTGCTCGCGCTCCGGGTCGTACAGGCGCAGGGTCAGGCCGGCGAAGCCCTTGGTCGGGAACTCGATCTCGTCGAAGCTGGCGGCGCCGTCGAAGTGGCGGGAGGCCCGGCTCACGGCCGGGAACTCCTCCCACTCGGCGTCGGGGTCGAGGAAGTCGGTGCGCCGGCGGTTGGTGACGTCCCAGGTGCCGAGGAGAAAGTCGAAGTCGTTCATGCGAGGACCGTAGGAGCACTCCACTGACATCCTGTGTCAGTGAAATCGAGCCGTTTGCTGTCGATGCTGCTGCTGCTCCAGACCCGGGGGCGGATGACCGCCGCCGAGCTCGCGCGGGAGCTGGAGGTGTCCGTACGCACGGTCTACCGCGATGCGGAGGCGCTGGCCGCGGCGGGCGTCCCGCTGTACGGGGACGCCGGGCACAGCGGCGGCTACCAGCTGCTGGCCGGCTACCGGACGCGGCTGACCGGGCTCAGCACCGGCGAGGCGGAGGCGCTGTTCCTGACCGGGATGCCGGGGCCCGCGGCGGAACTCGGGCTCGGGCGGGCCCTGTCGGCGGCCCAGCTGAAGCTGCGGGCGGCGCTCCCGGCGGAGCTGCGGGAGCAGGCGGACCGGATGAGGCTGCGCTTCCACCTGGACGCGCCGGGCTGGTACGCGGAGCACGAGGAGACCCCGTACCTGGCGCGGGTCGCGGACGCGGTGTGGCGGGGGCGGGTGATCGAGGTCCGCTACCGGCGCTGGAAGGAGCCGCAGGAGGTGGACCGGCGGCTGGAGCCGTACGGGCTGGTGCTGAAGGCGGGGCGCTGGTACCTGGTGGCGGCTGCGTCGGGGCCCGAGGGCGCGGCGGAGCCGCGGACGTACCGGGTGGACCAGGTCCTGTCGGTGCGGGAGACGGCGGATCGCGCGGAGCCGCCGCGGGGCTTCGACCTGGCGGGGTACTGGCAGCGGACCCAGGAGGAGTTCCACGCGCGGCTCCACCCGGAGGAGGCGCTGGTACGCCTCTCCCCGCGCGCCGCGGCGCGCCTCACCGGCGCCCAGGCGCGGGCCCTGGCCACCGGCGCCCCGGACCCGGAACTGCCGGGCTGGACCCGGGCGCTCCTCCCGATCGAGTCGCAGGAACAGGCCGAGGAGCAGTTCCTGTCCCTGGGCCCGGACGCGGAGGTACTCGCCCCACCGACCCTCAGGTCCCGCATCCGGAACGCACTGGGTGCGATGACCGCCCGGTACGGCGGCTGACCCGGATCCGAAAGACACCCCCTAGGGGGTGATCGGGCCCGGGGGTGCCGACGACGTGGCGCGGAGGAGGTCGCGGAGGAGGGGGAAGTCCACCGTCTCCGGGCGGCGGAAGCGCAGGCACGCCTTGCCCGTGTCGTGGCCGGCCAGGCGGTCCGCGAAGGCGTCCCGTACGTCCGTCCGCATCAGGTAGACCGAGATGTACTGCTTCTGGTTCGCCCAGGCGACCTCCCCCGCCTCGGCGCCGGCCCGTACGTACATCGGCATGCCGTACGCCATGACCTCCTCGAAGCCCGTCAGCTCCGCCAGGCACAGCTCGCGCAGGCGCGTCAGCGCCTCGCGGCGGGCCTCCGGGGCCTGTTCGAGGTACGCGTCGACCTCGGCCGTCGCCGGCATCAGGCGGCGGCCGCCTTCCGGGTCTGGGAGCGGACCGCGCCCATGCTCGCCGCGATGACCAGCGCGATCGCCAGCGCGTCGATCGCCGACATCGCCTGGTGCAGGACCAGGAACCCGGCCGTGGCCGCGATCGCCGGCTCCAGGCTCATCAGGATCGCGAACGTCGGGGCGGGGACGCGGCGCAGCGCCAGCAGCTCCAGGGTGTACGGCAGGACGGAGGACAGGACGGCGACGCCGAAGCCCAGCGCCAGCGTGCTCGGCACGAGGAGCGCCGAACCGGCCTCGACCACGCCCAGCGGCAGCGAGAGCACCGCCGCCACCGCCATGGCCAGGGCCAGCCCGTCCGCCTGCGGGAAGCGGCGGCCCGTACGCGCGCTGAACACGATGTACGCCGCCCACATCGCGCCCGCTCCGAGCGCGAAGGCGGCGCCGAGCGGGTCGAGGCCGCCGAAGCCGCTGCCGCCGCCGTGGCCGGCGAGCAGGACGACACCGGCGAGGGCCAGGCCCGCCCACAGCAGGCTGACCAGGCGGCGCGAGACGACGACCGACAGGACGAGGGGGCCGAGCACTTCGAGGGTGACGGCCGGGCCGAGCGGGATGCGGTCGATGGACTGGTAGAAGAGCCCGTTCATGCCGGCCATGGCGACGCCGAAGGCGACGACCGTGCCCCAGTCGGCGCGCGAGTACCCGCGGACCTTCGGGCGGCACAGGACCAGCAGCACCAGCGCGGCGGCCGCGAGCCGCAGCGTGACCACGCCCGCGGCGCC
The DNA here is from genome assembly GCF_042891345.1 of Streptomyces sp. NPDC001903. NCBI lineage: Bacteria > Bacillati > Actinomycetota > Actinomycetes > Kitasatosporales > Streptomycetaceae > Streptomyces > Streptomyces sp. NPDC001903. The sequence continues at coordinate 177,694 of NZ_JBIASZ010000014.1, read as the reverse complement.
CGCCCCCGGCATGATCTTGACCGCGAGGGCGGCGCCGAACTGCACCGAGATGCCCGCGGCGATGACCAGTGCGACGGGGCCGAAGCGCGACGGGGCGACGCCGGCGGCGGTCGTCGGGAGGGCCGGGGTCGTCGTGAGGTCGGCGGGCGCCGGGGCGGCGCGGTCGGACTTGGGCGAGGTTGCGGGCATTAATCCAGACTAAGGGGTGCGTAAGGGCCGCGACGGCGTGTGTTGGCTTACAGGGCCTCCGCCAGGAGCTCCGCGAGGTGGCGGGCCCGGCTGCCGTCGGGCAGCCCGGCGAGCCGGCTGATCTGCGTACGGCACGAGAACCCGTCCGCCAGGATCGCGGCCCCGGGCGGGGCCGCGCGCAGGGCGGGGAGCAGTTGTTCCTCGGCGCAGGCCACGGACACCTCGTGGTGGCCCGGCTCGAAGCCGAAGTTCCCGGCCAGGCCGCAGCAGCCTCCGCTGAGCTCTCCGCCCAGGCCGGCGCGCTCGCGGAGCCTGCGGTCGGCGTCGTCGCCGAGGACGGCGTGCTGGTGGCAGTGCGTCTGGCCGACGGCGGGGCGGTCCAGGCGGGGCGGCCGCCACTGCGGCGCGTACTCCTCGAGGGTCTCGGCGAAGGTGCGGACGGCTGTCGCCAGGCGCTCCGCGCGCGGGTCGTCGGGCAGGAGGGCGGGCAGGTCGGTGCGCAGGGCGGCGGCGCAGCTGGGTTCGAGGACCGTCACGGGTCCTCGAACGTCTCCCACGGCGTCGAGGGTGCGGCGCAGGACGGCCCGCGCGCGGTCGAGGCGGCCGGTGGAGACGTAGGTCAGCCCGCAGCAGACCCCCTTCGGCGGGAGGGACACGGCGAGGCCCGCGTCCCTCAGGACCGTGACGGCCGCGCGTCCCGCCTCGGGGGCGAGGTGCTCGGTGAAGGTGTCCGGCCAGAGCGTGACGCGCGCCGCGCCCTGCGGGCCGGCTTCCGGACCGGGGCGGCCCGACCTGCGCCACCAGCGGGTGAAGGGCTCGACGGCCAGCGGCGGCAGCGGGCGGGCCCGGGCCAGGCCCGGGAGCGGGAGGCGGCGGGCCGCCGCGTTGGCCAGGGGCGCGGCGCGGAGGGCTGCGATCAGGCGCAGCCACGCGGGCAGGCCGCCCAGGGTGTAGTGGGACGGCGGGCGGATGCGGCCCGCCCAGTGGCGGTGCAGGAACTCCGCCTTGTACGACGCCATGTCCACCCCCACCGGGCAGTCGCTCCGGCATCCCTTGCAGGCCAGGCACAGGTCGAGCGCCTCCGCGACCTCCGGCGAGCGCCAGCCGTCCCGCACGATCTCCCCGGCGAGCATCTCGTGCAGCAGCCTCGCCCGGCCGCGCGTGGAGTGCCGCTCCTCCCCCGTGACCCGGTACGACGGGCACATCACCGCCGGGCCGGCCGCGTCGGCGGACCGGCATTTCGCGACGCCCACGCAGCGGGCCACCTCCCCCGCGAACGGGGTCGCCGGCAGCACGGCGAAGCGGAGGTTCTCGTCCAGGCGGGCCGGGCGGACCAGCATGCCGGGGTTCATCCCGCCCGCCGGGTCCCACACGTCCTTGTACGCGCCGAAGAGCCGGATCACCTCCGGCCCGTACATCCTCGGCAGGAGCTCCGCCCGCGCCTGCCCGTCCCCGTGCTCCCCGGAGAGCGAGCCGCCGTGGGAGACCACCAGGTCCGCCAGGTCGGCGGAGAAGGAGCGGAAGCGGGCGATCCCCGCCTCGGACACCAGGTCGAAGTCGATCCGCACGTGCACGCAGCCCTCGCCGAAGTGCCCGTACGGGGTCCCCCGCAGCCCGTGCCGCGCCAGCAGCGCGCGGAACTCCCGCAGGTACGCGCCCAGCCGGGCCGGCGGGACCGCGCAGTCCTCCCACCCCGGCCAGGCCATGCCCCCGTCGGGCGTCCGCGTCGCCGTGCCCGCCGCGTCCTCGCGGATCCGCCACAGCGCGCGCTGCCCCGCCGGGTCCGTGACCACCACCGAGTCCACCGCGTCGGCGGCCCGTACGAGGGACCGGGCCGCCCCCTCGTCCGGCATCTCGACGAACAGCCACCCGCCACCCCTCGGCAGCCCGGGAGCGGCGCCCACCAGGTCGGCCGCCATGCCCTCCACCGTCAGCGGTCCGAAGCCCAGCAGCCCGGCCGCCGCGTCCGCCGCCGCGCTCTCGTCCGCGTACCCGAGGACGGCGAGCGCCGGCGCGTGCGGCGCCTCCACCAGCCGTACGACGGCCTCGGTCACCACCCCGAGCGTGCCCTCGCTCCCGCAGAAGGCCCGGGCGGCCTGCACGCCCCGCTCGGGCAGCAGCGCGTCGAGCCCGCCGTATCCGGAGATCCGCCGCGAGAAGCCTCCCGCCATCCCCGTACGCAGCACCGCCAGGTTCCCCGCCACCAGCTCCCGCAGGCCCTGCGGCGTCCCCGCCCAGCCCGTCCCGAGCCGGTACGACGCGCCCCCGTACGCCGTCACCGCCAGCTCCGACACGTTGTCCGCGGTGGTCCCCCAGGCCACCGAGTGGGCTCCGCACGCGTTGTTGCCGATCATCCCGCCCAGCGTGCAGCGGGAGTGCGTGGAGGGGTCCGGGCCGAAGGTGAGCCCGTAGGGGCGGGCCGCCTCGCGCAGCCGGTCGAGCACCAGCCCCGGTTGGACCACCGCGGTGCGGGCGGCCGGGTCCAGCGACACGAGGGCGTCCATGTGCCGGGTCAGGTCCAGCACCACGCCGATGCCCGTGGCCTGCCCGGCGATCGAGGTCCCGCCGCCGCGCGGGACGACGGGCACGCCCGCGTCCGCGCAGATCCGCAGGGCGGCCGCCACGTCCTCGGCGTCGCGCGGCCGGACCACCCCCACCGGCACCCGCCGGTAGTTCGAGGCGTCCATCGTCGCGAGCGCGCGGGCCGCGGCCCCGAAGTCCACCTCCCCGCGCAGCTCCTCCCGCAATGTCCGTTCGAGTTCACCGGGTGACGTCACGGCCCCCACCCTGCCACCGGTCGGAGCCGTCTCATCGGGTGGACGCGCCTCCGAGGGGTGGACCGGGACCCGATACGCTCCGCTCGTGGCCGAGATCCAGATTCCCGCTGACATCAAGCCCGCCGACGGACGCTTCGGCGCGGGCCCCTCCAAGGTGCGGACCGAGGCGCTGGACGCCCTCGCCGCCACCGGTACCTCCCTGCTCGGAACCTCCCACCGCCAGGCCCCGGTCAAGAACCTGGTCGGCTCGGTGCGGGACGGCGTCCGGGACCTGTTCTCCCTCCCCGAGGGCTACGAGGTGATCCTGGGCAACGGCGGCTCCACCGCCTTCTGGGACATCGCGACCGCCGGGCTCATCGAGCGCAAGTCCCAGCACCTCACCTTCGGCGAGTTCTCCTCCAAGTTCGCCAAGGCCGCGAAGCTCGCGCCGTGGCTGGACGAGCCGACCGTGATCTCCTCCGAGCCGGGCACGCACCCCGAGCCGGTGGCCGAAGCGGGCGTCGACGTGTACGCGTACACGCACAACGAGACCTCGACGGGTGTGGCGGCGCCGGTCAAGCGCGTCGCGGGCGCCGACGCCGGTTCACTCGTCCTGGTGGATGCCACCTCGGGCGCCGGCGGTCTGCCGGTGGACATCACCGAGAGCGACGTCTACTACTTCGCCCCGCAGAAGTCCTTCGCCTCCGAAGGCGGCCTGTGGCTGGCGGCGTTCTCCCCGGCGGCCCTGGAGCGGGCGGCGCGCGTGCACGCCTCCGGCAGCCGGCACATCCCGGAGTTCTTCTCGCTGCCGACGGCGATCGACAACTCGCTGAAGAACCAGACGTACAACACCCCCGCCCTGTCCACCCTCTTCCTGCTGGACCAGCAGCTGAAGTGGATGAACAGCCAGGGCGGCCTGGAGTTCACGACCGGCCGTACGGCGGCCAGCGCGAGCCACCTGTACGGCTGGGCGGAGGCGTCGAAGTACGCGAACCCGTTCGTCGTGGACGCCGACAAGCGCTCCGCCGTCATCGGCACGATCGACTTCTCGGACGACATCGACGCGGCCGCCGTCGCCAAGGTGCTGCGCGCCAACGGCATCGTGGACACCGAGCCGTACCGCAAGCTCGGCCGCAACCAGCTGCGCATCGCCATGTTCCCGGCGATCGACCCGGCGGACGTGCAGGCGCTGACCGCGTGCATCGACTACGTCATCGAGCAGCTCTGACCACGGCCTGAGCGGCACCGTACGAGCCCCTGGCGACCCCCTGTCGCCGGGGGCTCCGTCGTTGTGCCGGGAACGCCCCGGACGCCCGGACGCCCGGGACCTTGGTCCCAAAAATCGGGGCAAAGAGCCCGTAAACGGCGCCCCCTTGGCGGGTGCGCGGCCTGCGGCTTTATGCCGAAGGACCTTCGGCAGGTGCCCCGCGAGGGCCCGCGCGGACCCGCAACCAAGCGCCCGGAATGCCCCTCATGTCAGGTGTGCCGGGAAGGAACCCCGGCCTCCCGTTCAGGAGGAATCCCATGCGCAAGGCAGTCACCCTCGCAGCCGTAGCCCTCACCTCGACGCTGGCCCTCGGCGCCGCCGCCCCCGTGTTCGCCGCCGATTCGAGCCCGTCCCCCTCCGGCAGCCACAGCGCGGGCAGCAGCGACAGCTCCGCGTCCCTGCTGCTGTCCGTCTCCTCCGGCAAGCCGGGCGCCGAGGTCAAGGTCACCGTGAAGGCCCCCAAGGGCTCCACCGCCCTGTCCGTCTCCTCCAAGGCGCTGGAGGACGTCAAGCTCAGCCCGGCGGGCGACGGCGTCTGGACCGGCACCGCGAGGATCGCCAAGGTCGCGGACGGCAACTACGGCGTGAGCCTGACGGGTACGGGCCCGGACGGCGGCAAGCTCCAGGCCACCGCGCAGCTGACCGTCAAGGCCGACACCCCGCCGCCCGCCCCGACGTCCTCCCTGAAGCTGTCCGCGGACTCCGGCCGCCCCGGCGACAGGATCGGGGTCACGATCAAGACGGCGGCCGGGGTGAAGGACGCGTACGTCACCTCCGACGCGTTCGGCGGCCGGGTGGACCTGAAGGGCGACGGGCACGGCACCTGGACCGGGACCGCCGTCGTCGCCAAGGGGGTCAAGACCGGGTACTACGGCGTGCACGCCTTCGCGGGCGGCAAGGAGTTCGACACCGTGAAGTTCTCCACCGAGGCGGGCGGCGGCGGCAAGCCCGACGTCAAGCCGGTGACCCCGCTGAAGCCGAGCGAGCACAAACTGCCCAAGGGCTCCGTCAACACGGGCCAGGCGCCGGCGGACGCGACGGAAGCCACGACCCGTGCCTGAGCGGCGGTCCACCCCTTCCCGCCGGGGCGGCCGCGCACGCCGCGCCGCCGCCCTGGCGGGGGCCGCGGCCCTCACCGCCGTACTCGCCTGCGGCTGCTCGGCCTCGGCGAGCAGCGGCTCCGACGAGACCGCGGCCGCGAAGGCGGCCTCCGTGCTGCCCCCTTCCGTCCCGGACCGCATCGCGATCCCGGACATCAAGGTCGACGCGCCGCTCGACGCCGTCGGCCTCGACCCCCAAGGGGAGATGCAGGAGCCGGACTTCGCCAAGCCGGACGACGCCGCCTGGTACAAGGACGGCCCGACCCCGGGTGAGGCGGGCGCCGCGGCCATCGTCGGCCACATGGACACCCCGCAGGCCCCGAAGGCCGTCTTCTTCAACCTCAAGACCCTGAAGAAGGGGGAGAAGATCCAGGTCCACCGGGCCGACGGCACCACCGCCGTCTTCGCCGTCGACGAGGTCGACACGTACAAGAAGGACCGTTTCCCCACGGACAAGGTCTACGGGGACACCCACGGCGCGGCCCGGCTGCGCCTGATCACCTGCGGCGGCAGCCTCACCCCCGACCGCCACTGGGACTCCAACGTCGTCGTCTTCGCGCACCTCACCGGCCGGGCCTGAGGAAGCGGCGGCGCGACGGCCCCGTGTGGGCCCGGCCGCCCCGACCCGCGGGACCCGTACGCGATACCTTCAGGGCCTCGGCATTCGGCATTCCGGTGAATGCGGTGCAGCGCAGTGCAGGACAGCATGGAGGCAGCGGCGTGAGCGTGCGAGTGACGGCGGCCCAGGGCGGCGTGGACCCCTTCGGCACGGCCCGGCTGCGGCGCGGGGTGCTCGACGCCTGGGGCGCGGGCCCGGCCCGCTTCCGGGAGGACGCCAACGCCGAGGAGGACCTGGCCCTCGGCGGCTACCGCGACCGGCTCGTCGTCGAGCTGGCGCAGAACGCCGCCGACGCCGCGGCCCGGGCCAAGGTGCCCGGCCGGCTTCGGCTCACCCTGCACTCCGGCGAGGGCGGGCACGGGGTGCTGGCCGTCGCCAACACCGGTGCCCCGCTGGACGCGACGGGCGTGGAGTCGCTGAGCACCCTGCGGGCCTCCGCGAAGCGGGAGCCCGCGGGGGCGGCGGGGCCTGCGGGGCCGGCCGCGGCGACCGGATCCGCCGACACCGTCGGCCGGTTCGGCGTCGGCTTCGCGGCCGTGCTCGCCGTCTCCGACGAGCCCGCCGTACTCGGCCGCCACGGCGGCGTCCGCTGGTCCCTGGCCGAGGCCCGCGAGCTGGCCCGCGACGCCGCCAACGGCAGCCCCGGCCTCGGCGACGAACTGCGCCGCCGCGACGGGCACGTCCCGCTGCTGCGGCTGCCGCTGCCCGCCGAGGGCACCGCCCCCGAGGGCTACGACACCGTGGTCGTCCTCCCGCTGCGCGACGCCGCCGCCGGGGACCTGGTGCAGCGGCTGCTGGCCGGCATCGACGACGCGCTGCTGCTGACCCTGCCGGGGCTCGCCGAGATCGTCGTGGAGAGCCCGCAGGAGGGGACCCGTACGCTCCGCCGCCGCGACGAGGGCCCGTACACGGTCATCGAGGACGCGGCGGGAGGCGCCGGCGAGACCCGCCGCTGGCGCACCGTCCGCCACAGCGGCCCCATCGAGCGGGCACTGCTCGCGGACCGGCCGGTCGAGGAGCGGCTGCGCCCCGTCTGGACGGTGTCCTGGGCCGTGCCCGTGGACACCGAGGGCGCCCCCGTACGCCCGGCCACCGCGAGCGTGGTGCACGCGCCGACCCCGACCGACGAGCCGCTGGGCATCCCCGCCCTGCTCATCGCCACGCTGCCGCTGGACACCGCCCGCCGGCACCCCGCGCCGGGGCCGCTGACCGACTTCCTGGTGGAGCGCGCGGCCGACGCGTACGCCGAACTGCTGGGCGCCTGGGACCCGGTGAGCACCGCGCTGGTGGACCTCGTACCGGGGCCGCTCGGCCAGGGCCCGCTGGACGGGGCGCTGCGCGCGGCCGTGCTGCAGCGGCTGCCGCGTACGGCGTTCCTCGCCCCGGCGGCCCCGGCCGAGCACGCCGAGCACGCCGAGGAGCGGGCCGCCCTGCGCCCCTTCGAGGCCGAGGTGGTGGAGGGCGCGGGCGCCGAGACGGTACGGGTCCTGTCCGAGGTGCTGCCGACGCTGCTGCCCGCCGGGCTGGAGCGCCGGCCCGAGCTGCGCACGCTGGGCGTGGGCCGGCTGCCGCTGGGCGACGCCATCGAGCGGATCGCGGGCATCGAGCGCGGCCCGGAGTGGTGGCACCGGCTGTACGAAACCCTGGCGGGGGTGGACCCGGACCGGCTCTCGGGCCTGCCCGTGCCGCTGGCCGACGGGCGGACCACGATCGGCCCCCGCCACGTGCTGCTGCCCGGCGCGGACACCCCGAAGGACCTGGCCCGGATGGGGCTGAAGGTGGCCCACCCAGATGCCGCGCACCCGCTGCTGGAGCGCCTCGGCGCGCTCCCGGCCACGCCCCGCGCGGTTCTGACGACCCCGCAGGTACGGGCGGCGGTGGCCGCCTCCCTCGACGCCGGGGAGATCTGGGACGAGGACGCCCTCGACGCCGACGAGCTGGCCGAGGTGGTCCTGGGCCTGGTCCGCGACGCCGACCTGGCTCCGGGCGACGAGCCGTGGCTGGGCGCGCTGGCCCTGCCGGACGAGGACGGGGAGCTCACGCCCGCGGGCGAGCTGCTGCTGCCGGGCTCGCCGCTGGCCTCGGTGATCCGCGAGGACGAAATCCCCTACGTGGACGGTGAACTGGCCGGGAAGTGGGGCGCGCAGCCGCTGACCGCCTGCGGGGTGCTGGCCGCCTTCCAGCTGGTCCGCGCCACCGACGTGGTGCTGGACCCGGACGAACTGGAGCCGCGCGACGGGGACTTCGCGGAGCCCGACGACGCGGGGCTGCTGGACGCGGTGGACGTGTGGTGCGAGGACGTACTGGACCAGCTCCCCGACACCCCGCTGCCGCCCGTGGCCACGGAACTCGTCGCGGTCCGCGACCTCGACCTGGTCGACGACGACTGCTGGCCCCAGGCCCTGGCCATGCTCGCGCAGCCCCCGCTGCGCGACGCGCTGACCCAGCCCGTACGGGTGCTGCTGCCGGACGGCACCACGCAGTCGGTGCGCCCGTACACCGCCTGGTGGCTGCGCGACCACCCGGTGCTCGACGGCCGCCGCCCGGCGGGGCTGCGCGCGGCGGGCGGCGACCCGCTGCTGGCGGGGCTCTACACCCCGGCGGACGCGACGGGCTTCGAGGACGAGCAGGTCCTGCGCGCGCTCGGCGTACGCACGACGGTGCCGGCGCTGCTGGACGAACCCGGCGGCGCCGCCGAGCTCCTGGGCCGCCTCGCCGACCCGGACCGCGAGGTGTCGGACCGCCAGCTGCACGCCCTGTACGGGGCCCTGGCCGATCTGGACCCCGAGCAGGTCACGCTCCCGGACGAGCTGCGCACGGTGGTGGACGGGGAGGTCGTGGTGGTCGACGCGGCGGACGCGCTGATCGCGGACGCCCCGGACCTGCTGCCCCTCACGGCGGGCCTCCCGCTCCTGCCGGTGGCCCCGGCCCGCGCGGCCGACCTGGCGGAGCTGCTCCAGGTCCGCCGGCTCTCGGAGACGGTCCCGGCGGAGGTCACGACGCCGGGCGAGGAGCACGAGGTCCCGGAGTCGGTCCGGATCCTGCTGGGCCCCTCGACCCCGGAGACCTACCTGGAGCACGAGGAGCTGATCGCGGGCGGCGTGGAACTCGACTGGCGCCGCACTCCGGACGGCACCCTCCACGCCGCGACCCTGGAGGGCGTGGCGGCCGGCCTCGCCTGGGCCGCGGACCAGTGGCCCCGCCGGTTCGAGGTGGCCGCCCTCCTGGAGGACCCCTCCCGTACGGCGGAACTGGCCCGCGACCGCTGGTTCGACTGACGGCCCCTCACCCGTACGGGTACTGCTCTCAGCACCGGCGGGTCTGGTACGGGACGGGTGCCGGCGCCGGTCCGGGCGGGGTCGGGCAGCGGGTCAGGGCCGTGAGGAAGGTCAGGGCGATGCCGCCCGCCACCACGAAGAGGGCGGTGCTGATCCCCTCGGCGGTGGCGGCGCGCAGCCGTTCGCCGGACAGGCCCCCGAGACCGGCGGTCGCGATCAGGACGAGGACGGCCAGGCCGACCGCCGCGCCCACGCCCGAGCCGGTGGAGGCGATGCCCGAGGCGGTGCCCTGGTCCCGGTCGGGGACGCCGGTGGCGGCGGTGATGAACATGGCCGTGAAGACGATGCCGTCGCCGGTGCTGAGGGCCACCAGGCCGGGGACCAGCTCCGCGTACGAGCCGTCCGGCGCGACGGCGAAGCCGAGGGCGACGGCACCGAGCGCGCCGACGGCGAGGGCGACGCTCAGCGTGGCCCTGAGGCCGAACCGCGTCACGAGCCGGCCCGCCGTCGTCGAGCCGGCGACCACCACCGCCGTGGGGAGGAGGAAGCCGGCGCCGGTCTGCAGGGCGTCGTAGCCGAGGACTTCCTGGAAGTAGAGGGACAGGAAGTAGAGCACCGAGCCGAACGTCGCCATGAACATGAACGCGATGACGACGCCGGTGACGAGGTGGGGGTTGGCGAGCAGCCGGGGCGGGATCAGCGGGTCCCGACTGCGCCGCTCGATGACGGCGAAGGCGGCGACCAGCAGCAGGCCCGCCGCCGCGACGGCGAGGAGGCCCGGCGAGAGCCAGCCCAGTGCGGGGCCCTGCACCAGGGCGAACACGATCAGGGTGACGCCCGCGGTGACGGCGAGCGCACCGGGCAGGTCGAAGGCGCGGCCGCTCTCGCGCGGACCGTCCGGCGCGATCACCACGAAGGTGAGCAGCAGCGCGGGCCCGGCCAGGGCGACGTTGACGAGGAACACCGCCTCCCAGCCGAAGGCCTGCGTCAGGAGGCCGCCGAGCAGCACCCCGATCACCAGTCCCGCCGCACCGGCGCCGCCCCAGATGCCCAGGGCGCGGTTGCGCGGGCGTCCTTCGGCGAAGGTGGTGTTGACGAGGGCCAGGGTGGTGGGGAAGACGAGGGCACCGCCGAGGCCCTGGACGGCGCGGGCCGCGAGCAGCGTGCCGGGCGCGGTGGCGAGGCCGCCGGCGAGCGCCGCGACGGCGTACAGCCCGAGCCCGGTGGCCAGTACGCGGCGCCGTCCGAGCAGGTCGGCGGCGCGCCCGCCGAACAGGAGGAAGCCGGCCGAGGTCACCGCGTAGGCGCTGATGACGGACTGCAGCGTCTGCGCGGAGTAGCCCAGGTCCCGGGCGATGTCGGGGAGCGCCACCACGACGATGTACTGGTCGAGCGAGACGATCAGCATGGCGAAGGACAGCAGGGCCAGGGTCGCCGTCCCGCGGTCCCGGCTCATGGCGCCGGTCCTAGGCGGGGAACTTGCGGTTGACCCAGCGGAAGGTCACCTCGATCAGGGCCGAGGCGGCCGCGGCGATGGCGACCGCCGTCCAGGGGAGTTCGGTGCCGACGAGCTTCAGCTCGAAGAAGTCCTGGAGCCAGGGGACGACGAGGACGATCAGGAAGGCGGCGCCCATCGCGCCGACCAGGGCCACCCGCCACCAGGTGTACGGGCGGGCGATGATCACCAGGACCCACATCGAGGTCAGGAACAGCGTCAGCGTCGCCGCGCTCGTCTCGGCCTGGAGGGCTTCCGGGCCGGTGTAGTGGTGGCGGGCGACCAGGTACGTGACGAACGTGGCCACCGCGGCGATCACGCCGCCCGGGATCGCGTACCGCATCACCCGTTTCACGAAGTGCGGCTTCGCGCGCTCCTTGTTCGGCGCCAGGGCCAGGAAGAAGGCCGGAATGCCGATGGTGAGGGTGGACAGCAGCGTCAGGTGGCGCGGCAGGAAGGGGTACTCGACCTGGAAGCAGACCACCAGGATCGCCAGCAGCACCGAGTAGACGGTCTTAGTGAGGAAGAGGGTGGCGACCCGGGTGATGTTGCCGATGACCCGGCGGCCCTCGGCGACCACCGAGGGGAGGGTGGAGAAGCTGTTGTTCAGGAGGACGATCTGGGCCACCGCCCGCGTCGCCTCCGAGCCCGAGCCCATCGAGACGCCGATGTCCGCGTCCTTGAGGGCCAGGACGTCGTTGACGCCGTCGCCCGTCATCGCGACCGTGTGGCCCTTGGACTGCAGCGCGCCGACCATGTCGCGCTTCTGCTGCGGGGTGACCCGCCCGAAGACGGCGTTCTCGTCGAGCACCTTGGCCATGTCGGCCTGGTCGGTGGGCATCTTGCGCGCGTCGACGGTGTTCTCGGCGCCCGGCAGGCCCAGCTTGCCGGCCACCGCGCCCACCGAGACGGCGTTGTCACCGGAGATGACCTTCGCGTGGACCTTCTGGTCCTCGAAGTAGCGCAGGGTGTCGGCCGCGTCGGGGCGCAGGCGCTGTTCGAGGACGATCAGGGCGGTCGGCTTGGCCCCGGCGCCGACGGACGGGTCGTCGAGTTCGCACGCGGCCCGGGCGAGCAGCAGGACGCGCAGGCCCTGCTCGTTGAGCACGTTGATCTCGTCGAGGGCCGGGTCTCCGGCCGGCAGGAGCACGTCGGGGGCGCCGAGCAGCCAGGTGTTGTTCTCCCCGTCGCCCTCGCTGAAGCTGGCGCCGCTGTACTTGCGGGCGGAGGAGAACGGCAGGGACTCGGTGCAGCGCCACTCGGCGCTGTCCGGGTAGGCGTCGATGATCGCCTGGAGGCTGGCGTTGGGGCGCGGGTCGGACTCGCCGAGCGCGCCGAGCACCTTCTTGACGTACGCGGCCTCCGCGCCGCCGAGCGGGCGGAGCTCGGTGACGTCCATGCCGCCCTCGGTGAGGGTGCCGGTCTTGTCGAGGCAGACCACGTCGACGCGGGCGAGGCCCTCGATGGCCGGCAGTTCCTGTACCAGGCACTGCTTGCGGCCGAGCCGGATGACGCCGATCGCGAAGGCGACGGAGGTCAGCAGGACCAGGCCCTCGGGGATCATCGGGACGATGCCGCCGACGGTGCGGGCGATGGCGTCCTTGAGGTTGTCGTCCTTGACGACGAGCTGGCTGATGATCAGGCCGATCGAGGTCGGGATCATCATCCAGGTGACGTACTTGAGGATGGTGGAGATGCCGGAGCGCAGCTCGGAGTGGACGAGCGTGAAGCGGGTGGCCTCTTCGGCCAACTGGGCGGCGTAGGCCTCGCGGCCCACCTTGGTGGCGGTGAACGCGCCGCCGCCGGCGACGACGAAGGACCCGGACATGACCGGGTCGCCGGGCTTCTTCAGGACGGGGTCGGCCTCGCCGGTGAGCAGGGACTCGTCGATCTCCAGGCCGTCGGCCTCGCCGACGGACCCGTCGACGACGACCTTGTCGCCGGGTCCGAGCTCGATGACGTCGTCGAGGACGATCTCGGAGGTGGAGATCTCGGCGGTCCGACCGTCGCGTCGGACGCTGGGTTTGGCCTCGCCGATGACGGCGAGGCTGTCCAGGGTCTTCTTGGCCCGCATCTCCTGGATGATGCCGATGCCGGTGTTCGCGATGATCACGTAGCCGAAGAGGCTGTCCTGGAGCGGCGCGACGATGAGCATGACCACCCAGAGCACGCCGATGATGGCGTTGAACCGGGTGAAGACGTTGGCGCGGACGATGTCGGCGGTGGAGCGGCTGCTGCGCACGGGCACGTCGTTGACGGCCCCGCGGGCGACGCGCTCGGCGACTTCGGCGGTGGTCAGCCCGGCGGGCTTGAACCGTGGTGCGGGGGGCCGGACCGGGTGTACCGGATCCAGCTCGGCTCCCGCGTCGATGGCCGCGCCGCCGGGGCCGCCGCCACCCGGCTCGGAACCGCCCGGTTCGATCTCTGCCCGCTGCGTCATGCTTTCGACGGTAAAGGGGGTTCTACCGCTTCACCCGCCGAGAAGTCCGAAGATCCGACTTCGGGATGACCCGAATCGTCCCCTGGTCCCCCTGCCCCCGACGCCTCAGCCGGCGGTGCCGCTCTCCTCGTCCCGCGCGGCGGACGCGGCGGAGGCGGCCGACGCGGCCGCGGCGTGCCGCTTGAGGGCCGCGTCGCGGCCCCGGACGTACCAGAGGCCGATCAGGCCGAGGAACCCGCCGGCCGCGCAGCACCAGACCCACCACAGCAGGTCACGGTCGGCGAACCAGCCGTAGAACGGGAGCTGGACGACGAACATCGCGAACCAGAGGATCGTGCCGCCGGTGACGGTCGCGACGATCGGGCCCTCGAGGGGCTCGGGCGCCTCGTGCTTCGCTGTCCATTTCGCCATGGCCCCAAGTCTAGGTGGCCCGAAACCGGGTCTACGCGCGGAGATGGACGGGGTTTCGTTCATGTGTTCATACTGAAACGGTGTGGGCATGGCCCATTTTCTTCGTATGAATCCCCCAATGCCCCCGCAATGAAGACACCAGAGGACCGCATGAGCACGCCGGCTCCCGCCCCCGCGCCCACCCTCCCGGACCCCGCTCCCCGCGGCGGGTCCGCCCTGGACCGCCACTTCAAGATCTCCGAGCGCGGCTCCACCGTCGCCCGCGAGGTCCGCGGCGGTTTCGCCACCTTCTTCGCGATGGCCTACATCATCGTGCTGAACCCGATCATCCTGGGCAGCGCGAAGGACATGTACGGCCACCAGCTCGACAGCGGCCAGCTCGTGACCGCCACCGTCCTGACCGCGGCCTTCACCACGCTCCTCATGGGCGTCATCGGCAACGTCCCGATCGCGCTCGCCGCCGGCCTCGGCGTGAACACCGTCGTCGCGCTCCAGCTGGCCCCGCGCATGAGCTGGCCCGATGCCATGGGCATGGTGGTCCTGGCCGGCTTCGTCGTGATGCTGCTGGTGGCGACCGGCCTGCGCGAGCGGGTCATGAACGCCGTCCCGCTCGGCCTGCGCAAGGGCATCGCGATCGGCATCGGCCTGTTCATCATGCTGATCGGCCTGGTCGACTCGGGCTTCGTCACCCGCATCCCGGACGCCGCGCACACCACCGTGCCGCTCACCCTCGGCACCGGCGGCCACCTGCACGGCTGGCCGGTCCTGATCTTCATCGTCGGCGTCCTGCTGACCCTCGCCCTGCTGATCCGCAAGACGCCCGGCGCGATCCTGATCTCCATCGTGGTCATGACCGTCATCGCCGTGGCCGTCCAGCTGATCGTCGGGCTGCCCGACTCGGGCTGGGGCCTGACCGTCCCCGAGTGGCCGGGCAACCCGGTGGCCGCGCCCGACTTCGGGCTCGTCGGCCAGGTCAGCCTGTTCGGCGGCTTCGGCAAGGTCGGGCTGCTGACCGGCATCCTCTTCGTCTTCACCGTGCTGCTGTCCTGCTTCTTCGACGCGATGGGCACGATCCTCGGCGTCGGCGACGAGGCGAAGCTGATCGACAAGGACGGCAACTTCCCCGGCATCAACAAGGTGCTGCTCATCGACGGCCTGGCCGTCGCCTCCGGCGGCGCCACCTCCTCCTCGGCCACCACCTGCTTCGTGGAGTCCACGGCCGGTGTCGGCGAGGGCGCCCGCACGGGCCTCGCGAACGTCGTGACCGGCGGCCTCTTCGCCGTGGCGCTGTTCCTGACCCCGCTCGCCACCATGGTCCCGTCCCAGGCGGCCACCCCCGCCCTCGTGGCGGTGGGCTTCCTGATCCTGGCGGGCTCGGTCAGGGACATCGACTGGAGCGACTTCACCATCGCCGTCCCGGCCTTCCTGGCCATGGTGATGATGCCCTTCACGTACTCGATCACCAACGGCATCGGCTTCGGCTTCATCGCCTTCTGCGTGCTGCGGCTGGCGACCGGCCGGGGCCGTGAGGTCCCGGCGGCCCTGTACGTCGTGTCGGCGGTGTTCGTCTTCTACTACGCGATGCCGGCCCTCGGCCTCACGTAAGCGTCCACGGGCTCGCGCTCACGTGCTCACGTGAGCCCGTAGAACTTCTCCGTCTCGTCGACGGCCGCCTTGAAGCGCTCGTCGAAGTCATCGCGAATGAGCGTCCGGACGACATAGTCCTGGACGCTCATTCCGCGTTTCGCCGCATGAGTCCGGAGGCGGTCGAGCAGCTCCCCGTCTATGCGCATGCTCAGCACGTGTGTCCCCATGCCGAAAGAGTCGTGGCACGGGACGTGGACGCGTGTCACTTTCCGCTGCGGACTCACCCGTACGAGTGACACGCTTCACCTGCGTTCCTTAGCGAGAGTAATGAGGTAGTCTAAAGAGATGCTCGACCTTACCCATGGCGACGACGCTGCCGCCGTGAACGACCTCCGCTCCGCCGTCATGCGGCTGGGCCGGCGCCTCAAGCACCAGCGCGTCGACGAATCGCTGAGCCCGACCGAGATGTCGGTCCTCGGCACCCTCGCCCGGTGCGGCCAGGCCACCCCCGGTGAGCTGGCCCGGCGCGAGCACGTCCAGCCGCCGTCGATGACGCGCATCGTGGCGCTGCTGGAGGCCAAGGGACTGGTCAGGCTGCAGCCGCACCCGGACGACCGCCGCCAGAAGGTGGTCACCCAGACCGAGGAGGCCGAAGCGATGCTCGAAGAGAGCCGTCGCAAGCGGAACGCCTTCCTGGCCGGGCTCGCGGCAGAGCTCACCGAGGACGAATGGGCCAAGCTGCGCGAGGCCGCGCCCGTCCTGGAGAAGCTCGCGCACTTGTAACGGACGACGCCAGGAGGCGAACGCTTTTGAGTACGGGAAACGGAGCAGACTCCGCACCCGGCCATACATCCACCACTACCACCGGGCGCACGACGCGCTCCACACGCTCCACGGGCAAGAACAACTCGATGTTCAGCTCGCTGAAGATCCGGAACTACCGGCTCTTCGCCACGGGACAGGCCGTCTCCAACACCGGCACCTGGATGCAGCGCATCGCCCAGGACTGGCTGGTCCTGTCCCTCACCGGCTCGGCTTCCGCGGTCGGCATCACGATCGCCCTGCAGTTCCTGCCGATGATGGTGTTCGGCCTCTACGGAGGCGTACTCGCGGACCGGCTGCCCAAGCGGCCGCTGCTGATCGCCACCCAGACCCTGATGGGCCTGACCGGTGTCGCGCTGGCCGCGCTCACCCTCGCCGGACACGTCCAGGTCTGGCACGTGTACCTCGCGGCCTTCCTGCTCGGCCTCGTCACCGTCGTGGACAACCCCGCGCGGCAGACCTTCGTCTCCGAGATGGTCGGCAAGGAGCAGCTCGCCAACGCCGTCAGCCTGAACTCGGCGAACTTCCAGTCCGCGCGGCTGGTCGGCCCGGCGATCGCCGGTGTGCTGATCACCGCCGTAGGCGTCGGCTGGGCCTTCCTGCTGAACGGGCTGTCCTTCGCCGCGCCGGTCGCCGGCCTGCTGCTGATGCGGACCCGCGAACTGCACCCGGTCGAGACGCAGCCGCGCGCCAAGGGCCAGCTGCGGGAGGGCCTGCGGTACGTCGCCGGCCGCCCCGAGCTGATCTGGCCGATCGTGCTGGTCGGCTTCATCGGCACGTTCGGGTTCAACTTCCCGATCTGGCTGTCGGCGTTCGTCAGCGACGTGTTCCACGGGGACGCGGGCACGTACGGACTGTTCAACACGCTGATCGCCGCGGGCTCCCTGGCGGGCGCCCTGCTGGCGGCCCGGCGCGGACACTCGCGGCTGCGGCTGCTGGTCGCGGCGGCGGTGCTGTTCTCCGCGCTGGAGGTCGTGACGGCCTTCGCGCCCGGGTTCTGGCTGTTCGCGGCGCTGCTGGTGCCGATCGGGATGTTCGGGCTGACGGTCAACGTCACCGCCAACGCGAGCGTCCAGATGGCCACCGACCCCGAGATGCGGGGCCGGGTGATGGCGCTCTACATGATGGTGTTCACCGGCGGCACCCCGATCGGCGCGCCGGTCGTCGGCTGGGTGACGGACACGTACGGGGCCCGGATCGGCATGGCCGCGGGCGGCCTCGTCTCCCTGGCCGCGGCCGCGGCGATCGCGGCGATCCTCTCCCGGGTGGGCAACCTCCGCCTGAGCGTAAGCCGCCACGGGGTCACCTTCGTCCCGTCGGCCCGCCCCCGCGAGCTGGTCACCGCGGCGTAGTACGTCAGTCGCGCGGCCTGCGGCGCAAGAGCCGCTTGGCGCCGAGGACCAGGGCCGTGCCCACGGCCAGCACGGCCGCGCCCTTGGTGAAGCCGCCCCCGCCCTGCTCGCCCGCAGGAGCGGGGGAGCCGGCCGCCGGGGTCGCACCGGGCTTGCCGGGAGCGGGGGTGGCGGAGCCGCCGGACGCGGGCTTCACCGGGACCGCCACCACCCGGCTCGACTCGCCCTCCGATCCGAACAGCAGCGTCGACCCGTCCGCCGAGTACGTCACCGACTCCGCCTGCCCCTGCCACGGCGCGTCCACCCGCTCGCCCTCGCCCTCCGGCTTCCCGTCCTTCCAGGGATAGGTCTTCGCGAAGAAGTAGCCGCGCAGCGTGAGCCGGCCGCCGTCCGGGGAGAAGGCCCCGTCCGTCACCCACGGCAGGTCAGCCACCCGCCGGAACACGTTCGTCCCCGAGGCCGACAGCTCCTTGGGCCCCTCGTACAGCCCGCCCTTGTCCTCGCTCTTGCTCGCGATGTACACCCGGCCCGTCACCGGATGCACCATCAGCGCCTCGGCGTTGCGCGCCCCGTCCGCGTACTTCACCGTGAACTGCTCGGCCTTGACCGTGACATCGGCCAGCTGCTTCGGCTCCGGGAAGCGGTAGATCCAGACGTGGTCCCAGGTCCCGTTCAGGTTGTCCCCGATGTCGCCGACGTACAGCTGCCCGTCCGGGCCCAGCGAGATGGCCTCGACGTCGCGCGGGGTCCCGATCCCGGTCAGCGTCACCCGGGCCACGGTCTTGCCGGTCGCGGAGTCCACCGCGTACACGTACGGGCCGTCGTCGCTGTCGTTGTGCGTCCAGTAGACGCCCGGGTGGATCCGGCTCGCCGCCAGCCCGCTCGACTCCTTGATCCGCGGATCGGTGATCGTGAACCCGGAGGCCCCGGCGGGCGCCGACTCGGCAGCGGCGGCGGCCGAACCCGGCAGCACGACAAGGGCAATGACGGCGGTCAACGGCAGCAGGCGCATACCCCAAGCCTGCCAGCCCGCCCCGCGTGTCCGGCATCACAGGGGCGCCCGGCGCGTGATCCGCGATGATGACCGGATGCGTTTCATGTTCGTCGGTGATTCCATGACCATCGGGCGCGCCGGCGACTACACCTGGCGCTACCGGATGTGGCAGCACCTGGGCCGCGTCCCGGGCGGCCCGTACGAGATCGTCGGCCCGCGCACCGCGCTCTTCGACACCGCGGCGAACGAGCCGACCAGCCACGCCTACGCCGACCCCGGCTTCCCGGAGGACGCCCGCCGCCACCTCGCCGGCTGGGGCGAGGGCTGGCAGCACATGGCCCCCCTCATCGGCTCCGCCGTGCGCTCCGGCGAGCCCGACGTCCTGCTCGTCTCCCTCGGCCTGATCGACCTGGGCTTCTACACCGCCGCCGAGGAGACCGCGGCCAACGCCCGCCGCTTCATCGCCGAGGCCCGGGCCGCCCGGCCCGGCATCCGGATGGTCCTGCTCCCCGTCATCCCGAACGTCCGGGCCGATTCCGACGCGCCGTTCGCGGCCGAGGTGGCCCGGTTCAACGAGCTCCTCGCGAAGGCCGTCGCCGACCTGTCGACCGAGGCCTCGCCGATCCTGCTGGCCGCGCGCCCGGCCGCGTACGAGATAGCGCACGACACGTACGACGGCACCCACCCCAACGCCTCCGGCGAGCACCGCCTGGCCGGCGAGTTCGCGGCGGTCCTGCACCAGGCCTGGGGCATCGGCGGCCCGTACCGGATGCCCTGACGGCCCTCGGGGCCACACCCGGCGTTCCCTCCGTGACCCGCTCCCCGTGCGTATCGTTGTACTACGCGGCTGCCCGCGACTGCGCGGCAGCGGGGAGGAGCGCCACGATGACCGTCGTAGAGACCGGCAGGATCGAGATGGCCGACATCAGCAGCGAGCAGGCCTTGGACGAGATGTTCGAGGCGCTTGAGCCCGTCCCCGAGGGATTGAAGGTCGAGATCGTCGAGGGGACCGTCTACATGTCGCCGCAGCGGGACACGCACTGGGAGATCATCCTGGACATCATCGAGCAGCTGCGCGCCAAGTACCCGCGAAAGCAACTGAAGTCCGATGTCCGCATCGACTACCCCGGCCACCTGAACGGCTTTGCCACCGACGTGACGGCCATGGCCGAAGGAGCGGAGAGGAGCGAGGCCGGCCGCTGGCGCCACGAGGACGTGGAATTCGTCGCCGAGGTGATCTCCAAGGGCACCGCGGCGAACGACTACGGCCCCAAGAAGGCGGCCTACGCCGCCGCCGAGGTGCCCGCCTACCTCATCGTCGATCCGTACGTCCGCCGCTCCCTGCTGTACACGCAGCCCAAGGACGGGGACTACGCCACGGAGACGAAGATCGCATTCGGTGACGAGATCGACCTCACGGACACGGTCGTGGGACTCAGCCTCGACACCTCCGAGTTCCCTCGCGACTGATCCGCGCCCCGCGTCCCGGTCCGCGCCCCGCACCGGGGCGCGGACCGGTCGCGCCGTCACGCCGGCCCGGTCACCAGGCGAAGGCCTCCGGCGAGGCACCCGGGCCGGGGAAGATCTCGTCCAGGCCGGAGAGCACCTCCTGCGGCAGCTCCAGCTCCAGCGCGCGCAGGGCGCTCTCGAGCTGTTCCCCGGTACGGGGTCCGACGATCGGCCCGGTCACCCCGGGCCGGGTCAGCAGCCAGGCCAGGGCCGTCTCGCCGGGCTCCAGGCCGTGCTTGTCGAGCAGGTCCTCGTACGCCTGCACCTGCGCCCGTACGGCGGTGTTGGCCAGGGCGTCCGCGGAGCGCCCGGAGGCGCGGCGGCCGCCCTCGACCTCCTTCTTGATGACGCCGCCGAGCAGCCCGCCGTGCAGCGGGGACCACGGGATCACGCCGAGGCCGTACTCCTGCGCCGCCGGGATGACCTCCATCTCGGCGCGCCGCTCGGCGAGGTTGTACAGGCACTGCTCGCTGACCAGCCCGACCGCACCGCGCCGGGCGGCCGTCTCGTTGGCCTGGGCGATCTTGTAGCCGGGGAAGTTCGACGACCCGGCGTACAGCACCTTGCCCTGCTGGATCAGCACGTCGACGGCCTGCCAGATCTCCTCGAAGGGGGTCCGGCGGTCGACGTGGTGGAACTGGTAGAGGTCGATGTAGTCCGTCTGGAGCCGCTTGAGGCTGGCCTCGACGGCCCGGCGGATGTTCAGCGCCGAGAGCCGGTCGTAGTTGGGCCACGGGTCGCCCTCGCCGGCCATGTTCCCGTACACCTTGGTGGCCAGCACGGTCTTGTCCCGCCGGCCGCCGCCCTGGGCGAACCAGGTGCCGAGGATCTCCTCGGTACGGCCCTTGTTCTCGCCCCAGCCGTAGACGTTGGCGGTGTCGAAGAAGTTCAGGCCCGCGTCGAGCGCGGCGTCCATGATCGCGTGGCTGGTGGGTTCGTCTGTCTGCGGACCGAAGTTCATCGTGCCGAGGACGAGTCGGCTGACCTTGAGTCCGGTGCGTCCGAGCTGTGTGTACTTCATGGACCCCAAGCCAACTGCTTGGAGTCCACTCCAGGCAAGGCCCCCCGCGGGCGCGGTCGGCGTCCGGGGGCGGGCTACTGGCCCACGGCGGCTGCCACGGCCACGACGACGAACATCAGCACGAGTACACCGGCCATCACACGGTTTCGGGTCTTGGGATCCACCCGTCGAGCGTAACGCGGGCGGCGCGGGTTCCCGTACCGAGGGGCGTCAGGAGGCGGCCAGGGGCCAGGCCCCGACCACTTCGTAGCGGGGCTGCTCCCCGGGCACCCCGGCCGTCGGGAGGTTGCTGCGGACCAGGCTGAGCTCCCCGACCCGCCAGGGCGTGCCCTCGAAGCCCGCGAGGGCCAGGGTGTACGGGTGCAGGTCGGCGCCGGTGCGGCTGCGGGCCAGGGTGAGGTGGGGGGTGTAGCGGCGGTGCTGCTCCATCGGCACCCCGGCCCGGCGGGCGGCGGCGTCGGCGCGCTCGGCGAGCATCCGCATCGGGTCGAGCCCGCCGGCGGCGCCGACCCACAGGGCGCGGTCGCCGAAGTGCCCGGAGCCGTGGATGCGCAGGCCGAAGGATTCGGTGCGGTGGGCGGCGCGGGCCAGCCGGGCGTGCAGGTCCGGCAGCAGCTCCTCGCGCACCTCGCCCATGAAGGCGAGGGTGAAGTGCCAGCCCGCCTCCCCCGTCCAGCGCAGCCGGTCGTCCCGGAGGGGAGCCACGGCCCGGCTCAGCTCCTCGACCGCTTCCTGGGGCGGCATCACCGCGGCGAACAGCCTCATGGGCGCGAGCCTAACCCGGTCGACGGGTCGGACTCGCGCCCGGCTGCGGGTTACGCGTCCGCGATCGGGATCTGCTGGGCCGTCGACGACGCCGCCGTCCTGCCGTTCACGGCGGTGGTGTCCGGGGCGGCCGGCCGGGTGTCCGGCCTGGTGTCCGGCTGGGACATCGACGAGAGCAGCTGGCGGGCCAGGCCCAGGCCCGTACCGCCCATGGTCAGCGCCTTCGCGAACATCTCCGACATGCCCTCGGCGCCGTTCAGGAGCACCATGTGCTCCACGTTGCCGAAGGCGCCCGCGCCCGCCTCCACGATCGCCGGCCAGTTCTCGGCGAGCTGCTGGGCGACGACCGCCTCCTGGTTCTCGGCCAGTGCGGCGGCCCGCGCCTTGATCGCGTCGGCCTCGGCCAGGCCCTTGGCCTTCGCCGACGCCGCGATCGCGAGGCCCTTCGCCTGGGTGGCCGCGGCCTCGGCCTCACCGGTCGCCCGGGTGGCCTTCGCGGCCGCCAGGCCCCGGGCCTCGGTGGCCGCCGCGTCCGCGGTCGCCGCCGTGGTCACGCGCGTGGCCTCGGCCGCGGCCGCCAGCTCGGTCTCCTTGGCCTTGGCCTGCGCCGCCGAGATGCGGGCGTCGCGCTCGGCCTCGGCGCGGGTGCGGGTCTCGTACGCCGCCGCGTCCGCGGGCTTGCGCACGTCCGCCTGGAGCTGCTGCTCGCGCCGGTGCGCTTCGAGCTCGGCGACCCGGGTCTCCTGTACGACGACCTCCTGGCGGGCCGCCGCCTCCGAGAGCGGGCCCGCCTGGCGGGCGGTCGCGGCGGCCTTGTCGCGCTCGGCCTGGTAGCCGGCCTGGAGGATCTCGCTGTCGCGGGTGGCCTCCGCCATCCGCGCGAACGCGGTCTGCTCGGCCTCGGTGGCCAAACGGTTCGCCTCGGCCTGCGCGATGCGCGCGTCCCGCTGGACGGCGGCCGCGTGCGGCATCGCCAGGTTCTTGATGTAGCCGGTGGGGTCCTCGATCTCGTGGATCTGGAGCGAGTCGACGATGAGGCCGAGCTTCTCCATCTCCGTACCGCAGGCCGCCCGGGTCTGCCCGGTCAGCTTCTCGCGGTCGCGGATCATGTCCTCGACCGTCAACCCGCCCACGATGGACCGCAGATGGCCCGCGAAGACGATGTGCACCCGCTCGGGCATCATCTTCTGCTGGTCCAGGAAGCGGCGTGCCGCGTTCGCGATGGACACGAGGTCGTCGCCGATCTTGAAGATCACGACGCCCTTCACCCGCAGCGGGATGCCCTGGTGGGTCACGCAGTCCACGTTCAGCTGGGTCTCGTTGAGGTCCAGCGAGAGCTTGCGCACCGCCTGGACGCCGGGGACCACGAGGGTTCCGCGCCCGGTGACGATCCGGAACCCCATGCCCTCGCCGATGCCCTCGGTGCGGTGGGTGGAGCCGGAGATGACGAGTGCCTCGTTCGGTTCGGCCACCCGCCACATGAGCTTGAACAGGCCGATCAAAGCCAGGATTGCGACGAGAACGATTCCCGCCACGACGCCGATAGCCATCGGCAACGCCCCCTTATCGCAGTGCCGTTCGACACTGACGAGGGCGAGTGTGCTCCTGTGCGGGGCCGTTAAGAAGACGTGGGGGGTTTCTTGTCGCCATCTTGATACGAACCACATCCGCGCAGGTCGCGACGGGGCTCAGTTGTCGTACGCCGCCATCACGTACACCGTGCGCGGCGGCAGGTACTCGACGACGGTCACGACCGTCCCGACGGGCAGCCGGCCCGTCCCGTGCGCCGGATGGGCGAGGAAGTGCTCCGCGCCGCCCCGGATGCGGACGATGACCTCGCCCACGAGCCCGGGGCCCACCGTCCCGGTCACCCGGCCGTCCAGCCCCACCATGCCGTCTTCCCCCATGGGGCGAGCGTACGCCGCCGGGGGGCGGCCGTCGCCCCGTACGGCTAGGGGGTGTCGTCAAAGTAGCTTCGTCCGCCCGCGAGGGCGGGGCCGGAGGGACTTTGACGACACCCCCTAGGAGTGCCCCAGGTCCGCGGCGGGGAGGTCCGCCGAGGGGACCGAGCCCGTGTCGGGGGTCGGGCGCAGCGGGAAGGCGTCCGTGGCCATCGAGTCGAGCACCGGCGGCGCCGGGCGCAGCGGCTTCGGCATGACCGCGGCCTCCGAGTGGCCGCCGCAGCCGTAGGAGAGCGAGACGAGGTGTCCGTCGGCCGGGCCGAACTCGTTGGCGCAGATGCCGAAGGCCTGGCCGAGCGAGCCGCCGATGGCGACGAGGAACCCGCACGAGACGCAGGACGCGGGCGCCGCCTGCGCCATCGGGGTCTTGGCGCCGAAGGACTCGTCCCAGCGGTCGGCGGCGCTGTGCAGCCCGTACCGGGACAGCACCCGGGCGCGCCGCATGCCGAGCTCCTCGGCGACGGAGGTGATGGAGCCCCGTACGGGGACCACGGCGCGGTCGGTGACGTCGGCGTCCTCGGCCTCGACCAGTTCGGCCATCTCGGTGGAGACGACGGAGTTCGGCGGCGGGGCGTCCTCGCCGGACCAGCCCGGCTCCAGCCGCAGGTCCTCGGCGTCGGTGGGCAGCAGGTCGCCGGGGCCCATGTCGCCCGGGCGCAGCCGCTCGCTCCACGGCACCCATTCGGGGGCGAGCAGCGCGTCGTCGCCGGGGAGCAGCACCGTTTCGTCGAGGGTGACGTTCTTGGCGCGGGAGGCGCGCGTGACGGTGACGGCCCAGCGCCAGCCCCGGTAGCCGGGGTCCTTGCACTCGAAGAAGTGCGTGACGACCCGGTCACCCTCCGCCACGGCGGAGACGTGCTCGCCCACCACGGAGGGAGCGGCGGCTTCCTCGGCCGCCGTGCGGGCGAGGTCTACCGCCTCGGCGCACAGGCGGTCGGGGGTACGGCTTCGCGTCGTCGCAGCACTCACAGGTCTCGTTCTCTCCTACGCCGTCTCACGAGTGCGCCGTCCGTACTGTCGTCCTGAACGACCCGTCGGTCCTGTCCGTACGTGGCGCGGGCGGAGCGGACCAGAGGGCCGCGTCGACGTCCGCACCCGATCGGCCTCGGGCGCACCTACCTGCAATCCATTCTGCGGGATCGCGAAGAGGCGCGCGGCCGAGAGCAACCGCCGGTGGCGCGCTACGCACGCTACCTCCTCCGACGCCTTGGGCCCACATGCAAGGTCCGATTCGCGGACGAGACCGCGTGCCGACATCGCCCCTACGACCTCCCGACGCCGGCCCGACGGCGATCCGTCGGGCGCCCGTAACGCGCCGGGACGGGACCGGGAGGGGTCGGTGGGGCACTATGGCGGGTGTGGCACCCGTACGGTCGTCCCGCGACGGCTCGGGACCGGCCAGGCGGGCCGGCCGGGCCGTCGGGCGTGCCCTGCAGCGCCCCTTCACGGGTACGGCGCGCGGGATCCGGCGGGCCACGCACGCGCACGGGGCCGGCGAATCGGGTCTCGGCAAGCTGATCGAGCTGCACGCCATCAACGGCGCCGGCGATGTGATGATCACAGTGGCGCTGGCCTCGACGGTGTTCTTCTCGGTACCCACGGACGAGGCACGCGGCCGTGTCGCCCTGTACCTGGCGATCACCATGGCCCCCTTCACGGTCCTGGCCCCGGTGATCGGCCCGGCGCTGGACCGGCTGCCGCACGGCCGGCGGGCCGCGATGGCGTGCGCCATGCTCGCGCGGGCGCTGCTCGCGGTGATGATGTCGGGCGCGGTGGCCACGGGCGGGCTGGAGCTCTATCCGGCGGCGCTGGGCGTACTGGTCGCGTCCAAGGCGTACGGGGTGGTGCGCAGCGCGGTGGTGCCGCGGCTGCTCCCGCCGAATTTCTCACTCGTCAAGGCGAACTCCCGGGTCACCCTGGCGGGCCTGCTCGCCACCGGAGCGGCGGCTCCGGTCGCGGCGGGGCTGCACGCCATCGGACCGCCGTGGCCGCTGTACGGGGCCTGCGCCATCTTCGTCTGGGGCACGTTCGCGGCGTTCTCGCTGCCGCACAAGGTGGACGAGGCCAAGGGCGAGCGGCGGGCGCGGCTCTCCACGCACGAGCCGCATTCGCGCAAACCCGGCCTGCGCACGGTGAGCCCGTCGGTGCTCTGCGGTCTGCTGGCGAACGCCTCGATGCGCGCGCTGTCCGGGTTCCTGATCTTCTTCCTGGCGTTCCTGCTGCGCGAGCACCCGCTCGCCGGGCAGAGCGCGGCCGTCTCGCTGGGCATCGTGGGCGTTGCGGCGGGCGTCGGCAACGCCTGCGGGACGGCGGTGGGTGCGTGGCTGCGGGCGCGGGCCCCGGAGACGATCATCGCGTCGGTGCTCTCGCTGACCCTGGCGGTCGCGATCCTGGCGGCGGTGTTCTTCAGCGGGCTGTTCATGGCCGTACTGGGGGCCACGGCGGGCTTCTGCCAGGCGCTGGCGAAGCTGTCGCTGGACGCGATGATCCAGCGGGACGTGCCCGAGGCCGTCCGGACGTCCGCGTTCGCCCGATCGGAGACGCTGCTCCAGGTGGCGTGGGTGCTGGGCGGCGCGATCGGGATCGCGCTGCCGCTGAACGGGGTCCTGGGCATGGCCGTGGCCGCGGCGATCGTCGCGGCGGGCACCACGATGGCCCTGCGCGGGCGCCTGACCGCCCCCCGCCACCGCCATCCGGGTTCCCCGCGCCCCCGAGTGGCGTAGGAAGGTCGCGTCGATCGGGGACGGACACGCCCCGATCGGGGCAAACCAGCCCCGTCCGGCGGGCCGCGCGCCGCGCGGCAGGCCACGGACACCCCCGTGCGGCGGCGGAGCCGGGTGGCCCGATAGCCTTCGGCTCATGACCGCACCGCTTTTCTCGGGTAGGGGCCGCCGCAGCGTCGCGGCCCTCGGAGCCGTGTCCGCCGGCCTCCTCCTCCTCTCCGCCTGCGACAAGCCGACGCCGCTGGCGACCGTGACGGTCGGCACGTCGTCGGTGTCCACCGAGGCCGTCTGCTCCGACGCCAAGGAGCTCTCCATGGACAAGGTCCAGGAGTGCCTCACCGACATGAAGGACGCCAAGACCATCGACTACGGCCGCGGGGACACCCTGCGCCTGGGCGTCGAGCCGGACGTCGTCGAGGACGGCAAGCGGTGGCAGGCGGTCCTGGACGGCCAGCCGATCACCGAGCCCTCCTCCAACACCTACCGCAGCTTCCCCGGCGCCGACCTCTTCGCCACCGGCGGCCAGGGCGAGGCCCCGTCCTCCAAGAAGCTGAACATCGTCCAGGTGGGCGAGGACGGCAAGCCCCTCGCCGTCTGGGCCTACAACGTCAAGCTCAAGTAGCCACGTACCGACGGTGCGCGCGCTCATCGTGACCGCGGTGGCGGCGGAGGCAGACTCCGTCGTCAGTGGCCTGACCGGGCCCACCCCTCATCAGGACCCGGTCACGCCGGAGCCGCGCGCCCTTCCCGGCGGCTACCTCCTCTCCCGGCGCGATCTGCCCGGCCTCGCCGCCGACGTCCTCGTCGGCGGGGTGGGGCCGGCCGCCGCCGCGGCCGCCACGGCCACCGCCCTCGCGCTGGCCGACTACTCCCTCGTCGTCTCCGCCGGCATCGGCGGCGGGTTCGCTCCCGCCGCCCCGGTCGGCTCCCTGGTGGTCGCCGACGCCCTCGTCGCCGCCGACCTCGGGGCCGAGACCCCCGACGGCTTCCTCGACGTACAGCAGCTCGGCTTCGGGCACAGCGTGCACCTGCCGCCCGCCGAGCTCGCCGCCCGCGCCGCCGAGGCCACCGGGGCGCTGCTGGCGCCCGTGCTGACCGTCTCCACCGTCACGGGCACCGCCGAGGGCGCGGCCCGGCTCGCCGCCCGGCATCCGCTCGCCGGGGCCGAGGCCATGGAGGGCTTCGGCGTCGCGGAGGCGGCCGCCGCGCACGGGCTGCCCGTGCTGGAGATCCGCGCCGTGTCCAATGCCGTCGGCCCCCGCGACCGCGACGCCTGGCGGATCGGGGACGCGCTGGCCGCGCTCACCGCCGGATTCCGCGCCCTGGGGCCCGTACTCGTCACCTGGGGAGAACGCCATGAGCACCGCTGAACGGCTCGCCGGAACGCCCGCCGGACCGCTCGCCATCGCCTATTCGCCCTGCCCGAACGACACGTTCGTCTTCGACGCCTGGGCGCACGGCCGGGTCCCGGGCGCGCCCGCCCTCGACGTCACCTTCGCGGACATCGACATCACCAACGGCATGGCCGAGCGCGGCGAGCTGGACGTGCTGAAGGTGTCGTACGCCGTGCTGCCGTGGGTGCTGGAGGAGTACGCGCTGCTGCCGTGCGGCGGGGCGCTCGGGCGCGGCTGCGGGCCCCTCGTCCTCACCCGCGAGGCCGGTGTGGACCTGGCGGGCAAGACCGTCGCCGTGCCCAGCGAACGCTCCACCGCCTACCTGCTGTTCCGGCTGTGGGCCGCGGACGTGCTGCCGGCCGGCGTCGGCAAGGTCGTCGTCCTGCCGTTCCACGAGATCATGCCGGCGGTCCGCGACGGCCGGGTCGACGCCGGACTGGTCATCCACGAGGCCCGGTTCACCTACCAGGACTACGGGCTGCACCGCCTCGCCGACATGGGCGAGCACTGGGAGTCCACCACCGGCCTGCCGATCCCGCTCGGCGCCATCATCGCGAAGCGCTCGCTGGGCGCCGAGACCCTGCGCGCGCTGGCCGAGTCGGCCCGTACGTCGGTCCGGATGGCCTGGGAGGACCCGGAGGCTTCCCGCCCGTACGTCCGCGCCCACGCGCAGGAGCTGGACCCGGCCGTCGCCGACCAGCACATCGGGCTGTACGTCAACGAGTTCACCGCCGATCTGGGCGATGCCGGGTACGCGGCGGTGCGCGGGCTGTTGACGCGGGCCGCGGCGGAGGGTCTGGTACCGGCCATCGCGCCGAACGCGCTGGACTTCCCGTAGCCGTTTTCCGGCCGCCTGCGACGGTGCCCCGGCCCTCTCGGGAGGGCCGGGGCACCGTCGTACGAACGGACGCGGAAGGCTCAGACGTCGAGCTGGTCGGCCACCGCGCGCAGCAGGCCGGCGATCTTCGTGCCGTGCACCTTGTCGGGGTAGCGGCCGCGCTCCAGCATCGGAGTGATGTTCTCCAGCAGGGTCGTGAGGTCCTGCACGATCGAGGCCAGCTCGTCGGGCTTGCGGCGCTGAGCGGCCGCGACCGAGGGCGCCGGGTCCAGCACCGTCACGGAAAGTGCCTGGTCACCGCGCTGTCCGGCGACGACGCCGAACTCGACGCGCTGGCCGGGCTTGAGGGCGTCGACCCCGGCCGGGAGCACCGACGAGTGGACGAAGACGTCTCCGCCGTCGTCGCGGGAGAGAAAGCCGAAGCCCTTCTCACTGTTGAACCACTTGACCTTGCCGGTAGGCACGTCCGTCCTCTGTCCTTGTGCTCGTCGGGGTCCGGGACGCCGCGCGGCGGGTCCGGACAACAGCGCAGCGGGTCATGGTGACCCGCCGTGTCCAGGCTAGTGGGCGTTTCACAGGAGACAAGACGTTCCCCGGTCCTTCACCGGTCTTCGCATTTCTGCTGCGCTGTCGGCTGCTTCGGCCAGGGAACTACCCTGGTGAGGTGACTGTTACTCCTCATTCCGACGAAGCGCGGCCGGGCGACGGCCTGGTGCGCGCCGGTGGCGTCGTGTTCATCGTGGGCGCCGTGGCGACCCTCGCGACGATGGCCCCGCTGTTCCTGGACGTGGACCCGTTCCCGTCGTACGCGTGGGCCGTGTGCATGCTGATGGGCATCGGCTTCCTGATCTCGGCGGCGGGCGTGCTGCGCTCGGCAGCGGCCCAGCGCAGGGCCGCCCGCGCCTCCCAGGCCTGACTCCCCGTCGGGTCAGGCCGCCTGCGTGCGGACGTACTCCGCGAGCCACTGCGGCAGCGCGGTGAGGTCCGGCAGCACCACGTCGGCGCCCGCCTCCCGCAGTTCCGGCTCGGGGCACGGGCCGGTCGGCACCGCCACCGACAGCGCGCCGGCCGTACGGGCCCCGCGGATGTCGCCGACGTGGTCGCCGACGTAGACCTGCGCCCCGTACTCGCGCAGGGCGCCCGCCTTGGCCTCGGCCCACAGCCAGCCGATGACCGCGTCCGGCTCGATGCCGAGGTGCGCGAGGTGCAGCCGGGCGTTGGGCTCGTGCTTGGCCGTGACGACGATCGCGCGGCCGCCGAGCGCCTGGACGGCCTCGATCGCCTCGCGGGCGCCGGGCATCGCGGGGGTGGGCTCGATGGCGTGTGTGGGGTAGATCTCCCGGTAGCGGTCGGCCATGGCGGGGATCTCCGCCTCCGGGAACCAGTACGCGAGCTCCTCGTCCAGCGGCGGACCGAGCCGCGTGATCGCCTCGTCGGCGTCGATGTACGTACCCGTCTCGGCGGAGAGCGCCTGGTAGGCGGCCTTGATTCCGGGGCGCGAGTCGATGAGGGTCATGTCGAGGTCGAAGCCGACCGTCAGCTGGGCGGGCACGGCGGGCACGGCGGGGGTCTCGGAGCTCATGCCCCCATTGTGCCGAGCAGCCCCGGACGGGCGGGAACACCGACGTGGCGCCGCCTTACGGGACGGTGAATTCGGGGACGCGCCGGCGCCCGTCCCCGTGGCGTCCGCCGGACGGACCTGCGGCCTCAGCGGCGGCGGGAGCGCCAGGCCAGGTAGAGGGCCGAGGCGACGGCCGCGCCCCGGGCCAGCCAGGGCCACATGCCCTGGAAGACGACGCCCAGCCCCTCGTCGGTCAACGGTGTGCCCCAGCGGCCCTCCAGGCGGCCCCACAGCCACACCACCGCGCCCGCGAACACGGCCCCCGGCAGCCCGAACACGACCGCCTTGCGCTCGGCCGGCCCCAGCACCCGCGAGGCGTACGCCAGGAGCCAGCCGCCGATCAGCAGCAGCCAGGAGCCGGTGACCGCGCCCGCCACGAGCACGGCCGCGGCCAGCAGCAGGAAGGCGTGCGGCTTCGGTCGCGCGGCGGCGCCGGGCGCGGCCTGCGCATCCGGCGCGGCCGCCGCCTTGGCCGCCTGCGCCCTGGCCTGCCGGCGCTGCTTCAGGAACCGCAGGAGGCCCCGTACGGACGAACCGCCCTCGGCGGCGGGCGCCCCGCCCGGACCGGCCGCCTGCTCCGGCTTCTCCTCGTCCACCGGGTGCCGGAACAGCTCCGGGATCTCGATCCCGCCCGCGAAGCCCTCCACCTGCGGACCCGCGCCGTAGGGGCCCGGCGCGACGCGCCACCAGTCGGGCTCCGCCCCGCCGTCGGCACCGAGTTCGTCCAGCCCGGCCAGGTGCGGCGGCGCGGGCGCGGTGTCCGCCGGGCGCGGCTCCGGCACGGACTTGCGGAGCAGCCGGCCGGGCCCCCGCTGGGTCGGCACCGCCGGGGCCGGATCGGGGGTGGCGGCCCGCGTCTCGGTGGCCGGCGACGCGCCCATGCCGTCGAGGACCTCCTCCGGCGTGCCGATCCGCTCCAGGATGCGCCGGACGGCCGCCGGGGTCTCCGGCTCGTACTTGGCGCGCCGCCGGTCGATCTCGTCCCGCAACCCCGCCACCAGCCGCATCCGGTCCCCGGAGGACAGCTGCCGCCGCTGCGCCAAGTCCCCGACCCGGCTCAGATATTCGTAGACCAGATGGTCGCTCTCGATCCCCATGCCCGGCTCCTCCCGTACCACCCTCCCGAAAGGTAGCGCGTGCGCCCGTGGAGCGGCCGAGGGCTCAGCGGATACCGTTGGCCGGATGGGGACCGGCCGACGCGACCATGGAGGCGACCGTGCCTGAGCTGCCCGAGCCCAGCAGTGCTGCGGGAAGCGCCACAGCGAGCAGCGCCCCGCGCTCCCTCGCCGAGGCGCTGCGCGCCCGCGACGACGCGTCGCTCGCCGCCCTGCTGCACGCGCGCCCGGACCTGCTCGGCCCGGTGCCGGGCGACATCACGCAGCTGGCCACCCGGGCCGGCACCCGGGCCTCGGTGGTGCGCGCGCTCGACCGGCTCGACCGGTTCGCGCTGCAGACCGCGGAGGCCCTCGCGGTGGCCCCGGACCCGTGCCCGTACCCGGTCCTGGAGTCCCTGCTCGCCGGCGAGCACGGCAGCGCATCCGGCTCCCGCGAGGACAACGGCGCCCGCGCCGAGCTCCCGCGCGCCGTGGCCACCCTGCGCGACCAGGCCCTGGTGTGGGGCGACGACGAGCGGCTGCGGCTGGTCCGCACGGCCCGCGAGCTGCTCGCGCCGGCCGCCGGCCGGCCCTCCCCGACCGGGCTCGGACCGACGGTCGCCGAGGCCACCGCCGGGATGTCGCCGACCCGGATCCAGGAGATCGTGGCGGCCGCCGGACTGCCCGCCACGCACGACCCGGTGTCCGCCGTGAAGGCGCTGACCGGCCTGTTCACCGACCCGGAGCGGATGTCGGCACTGCTGGACGAGGCCCCGGCGGAGGCCCACCAGGTGCTCGGCAGGCTCGTGTGGGGGCCTCCGTACGGGGAGGTCACGCCGAACCCGACCCCGCCCGTGCGCTGGCTGCGCGACCGCGGGCTGCTGCTGCCGGCTTCGGCGCGGACCGTCGTACTGCCCCGCGAGGTGGCGCTGCACCTGCGGGGCGGCCTCGCGCACCGGGCGACGGAGCCCCTGGCCCCGGCCGTGCCCGCCGACCGCGAGCACCGTCCACAGCTTGTGGACGCCAACGCGGCGGGGCAGGCGCTGGCCGCGCTGGCCACCGTCGAGGAACTGGTGAAGTCCTGGGAGCACACCGGCCCGCCCGTGCTGCGGGCCGGCGGACTGTCCGTACGGGACCTGAAGCGGACCGCGGCGACGCTGGACGCCACCGAGCCGGCGGCCGCGTTCTGGGTCGAGCTCGCCTACGCGGCCGGGCTGCTGGCCAGCGACGGGGAGGCGGACGAGCGGTACGCGCCCACCCCCGCCTTCGACGACTGGGTCGAACTCCCACCCGCCGAGCGGTGGTCGGTCCTCGCCGAGGCCTGGCTGGCGGCCACCCGGACCGCCGGCCTGGTCGGCGATCAGGACGCCAAGGGCCGCACCCTGTCCGCGCTCGGCCCCGAACTCGACCGCTCCGCCGCCCCCGAGATCCGCCGGCGCGTCCTCGACCTCCTCGCCGCCCTGCCCGAGGGCGCCTCCGCGGACGCCGACACCCTGCTCGCCCGGCTCGACTGGGAGCGGCCCGTACGGGGGACGAGCGTGCTGCGCGCCCGCCTCGCGCGGTGGACGCTGACCGAGGCCGAGGTGCTCGGGGTGACCGGCCGCGGCGCGCTCGCGACGCACGGCCGCGCGCTGCTGGAGCACCGCGATCCCGCGCCGCTGCTCGCGCCGCTGTTTCCTGAGCCGGTGGACCACGTACTGCTCCAGGCCGACCTGACGGCGGTGGCGCCCGGGCCGCTGCGCCGGGGGCTCGGCGATGTGCTGGCCGTCCTCGCGGACGTGGAGTCCAAGGGCGGGGCGACCGTCTACCGCTTCACGCCCGGTTCCGTACGGCGGGCGCTGGACTCCGGGCGGACCGCCTCCGACCTGCACGCCTTCCTCGCCGAGCACAGCATCACGCCGGTTCCGCAGCCGCTGGCCTACCTGATCGACGACGTGGCGCGGCGGCACGGGCACCTGCGGGTCGGCGTGGCGTCCTCGTACGTGCGCTGCGACGACGACGGCATGCTCAACGAGATCCTGGCCGACCGGCGCTCCGCCGGGCTGGGGCTGCGGCGGCTGGCCCCGACGGTGCTGGCGGCGCAGGCCGAACCGGGCGCGCTGCTCGACGGGTTGCGGGCGATGGGCTACGCCCCGGCGGCGGAGTCGCCGACCGGGGACGTGGTGGTGACGCGGGCCGACGCCCACCGGACGCCGGCGCGGTCGGCGCCGGTCCCGGTGCCGGACGGGCCTCCGGTACCGGACACGACGCTGCTGGGGGCGGCCGTACGGGCGATCCGCGCGGGCGATCTGGCGGCGACGGCGGTGCGCAAGGAGCCGGCCGCGGCAACCGTGGTGCCGGGTGAACTCCCGCGTACGAGCGCGGCGGAGACCCTGGCCACGGTGCAGGCGGCCGCGCTGACCGGGTCGGCGGTGTGGATCGGGTACGTGAACGCGGACGGCGCGGCGAGCCAGCGGGTCATCGCCCCGGTCCGGGTGGAGGGCGGCTTCGTCACGGGGTACGACCACACGGCGGACGAGGTGCGGACGTACGCGCTGCACCGGATCACGGGGGTCGCGGAACTGGCCGAGGAGCACATGTAAAAGGGCTGGCGGCGCGGGGTCCGGGCCGCGCACCCTTGCCGCATGCGAGAAGTACGGGGCAATCGGCCCGACCGGCGGATCAGGGCGGCGCACACCGACACCACGGTGACCGTCTACCAGGCGTACGCACCCGGACTGGGGCTGCCCGCGGCGCGCGACGGCCGGTTCCCGCCCGCCTGGAAGCGGGAGCGGATGACGTGGATCAAGCCGTCGTTCCTGTGGATGATGTACCGCTGCGGCTGGGCCACCAAGGCCGACCAGGAGACGGTGCTGGCCGTCGAGATCACCCGCGAGGGCTTCGACCACGCGCTGCGCCACGCCTGCCTGTCGCACTACGAACACGGCACCCACGCCGACCACGAGGCCTGGCAGCGGGCCCTGCGCGACTCCCCCGCCCGCGTCCAGTGGGACCCCGAGCGCGATCTGCACCTGAACCCGCTGGCCCACCGCTCGCTCCAGCTGGGCCTGTCCGGGCCGGCCTCGCGCGCGTACGCCGACGAGTGGACGGTCTCCATCCGCGACGTGACCCCGTTGGCCCGGGAGATCCACGGCCTGGTCCGCTCGGGGGACGAGGCCGCGGCGCGGGCGCTGCTGCCGGTGGAAACCCCGTACCCGGCGGGGCCGTTGGAGCACCTGGGCGCGTGACGGGCGCCGGGGTCCGAAAGCGGAATGCGAGGCATCGTTTTCGCAGCTCAGAGGGGTTGGAAGGCCCTGCGACCCCTGTTGCAGAGCGGTGACACACGGGCGATGGATTGGTGATCCGCGATGTGTGAAGATCAGTTCATCGCAGCAAGCGGCCGAGGAAGTCGAACCGGCGCCGGAGCGAGAACCCCGCACCACCCGCCACCGGCGCTCCGCCGCGGCACCTCGCACGTCCTCTTCCGTATGCCCTGCCGGCCGCCACCGCTCTGCGCTGCTCGCCTGCCTTCGTGATTCCTTGGGGGGAGTCCACCATGTCCGCTCGCACCACCACCCGCCGCACCCTCCGCTCCGCGGCCGCCACCGCCGTCGTCGTCGCTGTCGCCGGTACCGTCCTGATGCCGCTGTCGGCGTACGCCGCTCCGGCCGAGGACGGCAACCACAACGCACTGAAGATGACGATGAGCGCCCCGGTGCCGAGCGGCCCGCTGACCCGCGGCGGTGCGACGGAGACCTTCGAGCTGACGGCCACCAACACCACGGACAAGCCCAGCTCCTTCCACCCGTGGCTGCTCCTGGACGGTGCCGGTGCGAGCCCGCTCCAGCAGAGCGACGTCGTCTTCAAGGTCGAGGGCGTGACCGCGCCGGCGACCGAGTCCCTCATCGGGCAGCAGGACGGCGAGTGGCAGGGCATGTTCCACCCGGCGGGCAAGTCGGGCGGCGAGGGCTTCGAGATCCCGGCCGGCGCCAAGATGACCTGGAAGGTCACGATCGGCCTCGGCAAGAGCTACCCGACCACCAACGGCGACTTCACGCTGAGGGCCACGAGCTACGCGGGCGAGGTGGCGCAGAGCGGCATCGCCTCCCTGGCCTTCAAGACGGACCCGTCGGTCAAGACCGGCAAGCTGGAGACCTCGTTCAAGAACGTCGGCGACTGCAAGGGCGTCCCGGCGCTCCAGTGCCGCGAGATGGACCTGAGCTACCGGCTCACCGGGGACGGCGAGTTCAACACGGCGCTGCGCACCTCGCTGGGCGTGAACTTCGGCACCGACGTCAAGGTGCCCAACCTCCAGCTGGAGATGCTGGTCGACGGCAAGTGGCAGGGCGTGAGCACCGCCGACCCCTACAACTTCACGCTGCCGACGATCCCGAAGGGCTTCAGCGCCGCCTCCGGCGAGCGCGTCCTGCACCTGCGGACCTCGTTCGGCCCGAACACGGACTACAAGAAGGCCACCGACGTCACCCTGCAGGCGGGCGTCGGCCTGGCCGAGGGCAACACCTACGACTTCGCGGGCGCCGAGACGAAGTTCCAGCTCGCCCCGGCCACCGCGACCACGTCGCCCTCGCCGACCCCGAGCAAGTCCGCCACCACGCAGCCGTCCGCGAGCCCGTCCGCCTCGGCCTCGTCCTCCGCCACCGCGGTCGCGGCGAACACCACCACGAACACCAAGGCCACCGGCGCCTCGGGCTCGCTGGCCCAGACCGGCGCCGACTCGAACACCGGCCTGTACTCCGGCCTGGCCGCCGTCCTCGTCGGCCTCGGCGGGGCCGCCGCCTGGCTCGGCGCCCGCCGCCGCCGCGCCGTCCGCGGCTGAAGCAGGAGCTGAACCGCGAAGGGGCCCGGCACACCACGTGCCGGGCCCCTTCGGCGTTCACTGGGCCTTCGCGTTCAGCTGGCCTTCGCGTTCACCGGGCCGCGCGGCCCGGCGCCCGGCGGGCCGCGGCCGATCCGTTCGGCCTCGAAGGAAAGTCGATCATTCACCCCCCAACCGCGCGCCGGACTCCTACCGTTGGACGTATGACCGGTTCAGATGACAGGC
The DNA here is from genome assembly GCF_042891345.1 of Streptomyces sp. NPDC001903. Lineage (NCBI taxonomy): Bacteria > Bacillati > Actinomycetota > Actinomycetes > Kitasatosporales > Streptomycetaceae > Streptomyces > Streptomyces sp. NPDC001903. Next base: position 141,417 of record NZ_JBIASZ010000014.1, on the reverse strand, counting down.
ACGGCATCCGCAACCACATCGGCGGCGGGGTGTACTTCAACGCCGTGGTGCAGGGCGCCAACGTGACCCTCCAGCTCCCGGCCACCATCCCGGCCGCCCTGACCGGCCTGCCCGCCCCGTCCCCCGCCTTCACGGGCCGGGAGGCGGAGGAGGAAGCCCTGCTCGCGGCGCTCCGGCCCGACGGGTCCGCGGCCCCCGCCGCCCGCCGGGTGATCGCGGGGCTGCCCGGGGTGGGCAAGACCGAGCTCGCCGTCCAGGTGGCCCACCGCGCACTCGGGGAGGCGGACCTCGTGCCGGGCGGCGTCCTGTTCATCGACCTGTTCGGCTACGACGAGCGGCGGCGCGTCGGCGCCCACCGGGCCCTGGGATCCCTGCTCCGCGCCCTCGCCGTCCCGCACGAGCACGTCCCGCAGGAGGTGGAGGAGCGGGCCGCCCTGTACCGGTCCGTCCTCGCCGCCTACGCGGCCGACGGGCGGCGGATCCTGGTGGTCCTGGACAACGCGATGGACAGCGCCCAGGTCCGTCCCCTGCTGCCCGGCGACCCTGCCGTCCCCGTACTGATCACCTCCCGGCACACCCTGAGCGACCTCGGGGCCCGCGTGCTCGACCTCTCCGTCCTCGGACAGCAGGCGGCGGTGGGCCTCATCGGACGGAACCTGCGCGGCGTCGTGGGCCCCTCCGACACCCGGGTCACCGACGAGCCGGCGGCGGCCGAGGAGCTGGCGGTCCTCTGCGGGCGGCTGCCCCTCGCGCTCTCCGTCGTCAGCGCCCTGCTGGCCGACATCCCCACGCGGCCGCTGCACTCCATGGCGAAGGCCCTCGGCGACGCCCGGCGCCGGCTGGAGCGGCTCAGCCGCGAAGACCTCGCCGTCCGCGCGGCCTTCGACCTCTCGTACCGGCACCTGGGGCCGGAGCAGGCCCGGCTCTTCCGGCTGCTGGCCCTCAACCCGGGCCCCGACCTGGCCACCGAGGCCGTGGCCGGACTGGCCGGTACGGAGCCCCAGGACGCGGAGGACCTGCTGCTGCCCCTCGCCCGCGGGCACTTCATCGAGCCCGGGTCCTCGTACGGGCGCTGGCGCATGCACGACCTCATGCGCCTGTACGCGGACGAACTGCGGCGGACCCGGGACGAGCCGGGCGAACAGGAGGCGGCCACCGACCGGTTGTACCTGCACTACCTGGCGGGCGCCCACGCCGCCGACACCCACGTGGACGCCGGGCTCGCGCCCGACCCCCTCTTCCCCGACCGGGACGCGGCCCTGGCCTGGCTGGACGCCGAACGCCACAACCTGCGCGCCGCGGCCCTCGCCGCACCGGGGCTGGCCCGGCCCGAGGCGCTGGTCCGACTCCATTCCTCCCTGCTGGAATTCCACTCCCTGCGCCGCCACTTCGACGAGTACGCCGAACTGGCCGTCGCCGCCCTCGGGGCCGTCCGCGCCTCACCGGATCCGGTGCTGCGGGCCACCGAGTCGAGCATCCTGAACAACCTGGGCACGGCCCGGCGCGAGCTGCGCCTCTTCGACGCCGCCTCGGCCTCGTACCAGGAGGCCCTGGCCCTGCACGAACGGGACGGGGACCCCTTCGCCGCGGCCGCCACCCTGACCAACCTCGGCCTGACCCACCAGCAGATGAACCGGCCGGAGGAGGCGGTCGACCTGCTCCGGCAGGCCCTGGACCGCTATCCGCCGGACAGCGATCCGCGCGCCCGGGGCATGGCGTACAACAACCTCGGCAAGGCCCTGCACGACCTGCGCCGGCTCCCGGAGGCCTCCGAGGCCTTCGCCGAGGACATCGCCATCTGCCGGGCGGCCGGAGACCGCAGGGGCGAGGGCACCGCCCTCAACAACCTGGGGATGGTGCTGCGCGACATGGGACAGTACGGCGCCGCCGCCGAGGCCCACGAAGACGCGCTGGCCGCGGCCGAGGAGACCGGGGACCGGTACGGCTCCGGTCTCGCCCTGGCCAACAGCGGGCTGGCCCTCGCCATGGGCCGCGACGGACGCGGACCCCAGGAGGCGGTCGACCGGCTCATGAAGGCCCTGGAGATCCTGGACTCGCTGGGCGACGAGCACATGGCGGCCCAGGCGCGCAGCCACCTGGGCCTGGTCCTGATCCAGGCCGGCCGGGCGGCGGAGGCGCTCGACCCGCTCGAATCGGTGGTCGAGACGAGCCGCAGGACCGGGGACCCGCACACCGCGGCGATGGCGCTGACCAACCTGGGCACGGCCCTGGAACTGACCGGCCTGTACGAGGACGCCGTACGGGCCCAGACGGAGTCCGTCGCCCTCTACCGGCAGCTCGGCGAGCGCCACCACGAGGCGAAGGCCCTGCTCAACCTCGGCCTGGCCCTGCGGCACACCGGCGGCCTCGCAGCGGCTCAGGACGCGTTCGGGGAGTCCGCCGCCGCCTTCCGGGAAACCGGCGACGAGTACCTCCACACCCAGGCCCTGCGGCTGCACGAGGAGACCGGGAGATGGCGCACGCGCCAGCTGCCCGAGTGGCTCCGGGGATCGGGACCCGCCACACCGGGCCCCTGATACGGCAGACTGGAGGTTTGGCCGTCCGCGCCCGGGCGGCCACCCCCCGCAGGAAAGGGACGTTTGTGAACGGGCCTCTCATCGTCCAGAGCGACAAGACACTGCTTCTCGAGGTCGACCACGAGCTCGCCGGTGCGGCGCGGCGGGCCATCGCCCCCTTCGCCGAGCTCGAGCGGGCCCCCGAGCACATCCACACCTACCGGATCACCCCGCTCGGCCTGTGGAACGCGCGGGCCGCGGGGCACGATGCCGAGCAGGTGGTCGACGCGCTCGTCGAGTTCTCCCGCTACCCCGTCCCGCACGCGCTGCTCGTCGACGTCGCCGAGACGATGGCGCGCTACGGCCGCCTCACCCTCTCCAAGCACCCCGTGCACGGGCTGGTCCTGACCAGCACCGACCGGCCCGTGCTGGAGGAGATCCTGCGTTCCAAGCGGATCACCCCGCTCGTCGGCGCCCGGCTCGACCCCGACACCGTCGCCGTGCACCCCTCCGAGCGCGGGCAGATCAAGCAGACCCTGCTGAAGCTGGGCTGGCCGGCCGAGGACCTGGCCGGGTACGTCGACGGCGAGGCGCACGCCATCGACCTCGTCGAGGACGGCTGGGCGCTGCGGCCGTACCAGCAGCAGGCCGTCGAGGGGTTCTGGCACGGCGGCTCCGGCGTGGTCGTGCTGCCCTGCGGCGCCGGGAAGACGCTGGTCGGCGCCGGGGCCATGGCGAAGGCCAAGGCGACGACGCTGATCCTGGTCACGAACACCGTCTCGGCCCGCCAGTGGAAGCACGAGCTGGTCAAGCGGACCTCCCTGACGGAGGAGGAGATCGGCGAGTACTCCGGCACCCGCAAGGAGATCCGGCCGGTCACCATCGCCACGTACCAGGTCCTGACGACGAAGCGGAAGGGCGTCTACCCGCACCTGGAGCTGTTCGACTCCCGGGACTGGGGCCTGATCCTCTACGACGAGGTGCACCTGCTGCCGGCGCCGGTCTTCAAGTTCACCGCCGACCTCCAGGCCCGGCGGCGGCTCGGCCTGACCGCGACGCTGGTCCGCGAGGACGGCCGCGAGTCGGACGTGTTCTCGCTGATCGGCCCGAAGCGGTTCGACGCGCCGTGGAAGGAGATCGAGGCGCAGGGTTACATCGCGCCGGCGGACTGCGTCGAGGTCCGGGTGAACCTGACCGAGAGCGAGCGGCTGGCGTACGCGACCGCCGAGACGGAGGAGAAGTACCGCTTCTGCGCGACGACGGCGACGAAGCGGAAGGTCACCGAGGCGCTCGTCGCCAAGCACAAGGGCGAGCAGACGCTGGTCATCGGGCAGTACATCGACCAGCTCGACGAACTGGGCGAGCACCTGGACGCGCCCGTCATCAAGGGCGAGACCTCCAACGCGCAGCGGGAGAAGCTCTTCGACGCCTTCCGCGAGGGCGAGATCAGCGTGCTGGTGGTGTCGAAGGTCGCGAACTTCTCGATCGACCTGCCCGAGGCCACGGTCGCCATCCAGGTGTCCGGTACGTTCGGCTCCCGCCAGGAGGAGGCGCAGCGCCTGGGCCGCGTACTGCGCCCGAAGGCGGACGGCCACGAGGCGCGGTTCTACTCGGTCGTCGCGCGCGACACGATCGACCAGGACTTCGCCGCCCACCGCCAGCGCTTCCTGGCCGAACAGGGCTACGCCTACCGCATCATGGACGCCGACCAACTCCTGACGACCGACGGCCCGACGGACTGACCGGCCAGGGCCCTGGCACTACGCTGGAAGAGACGTAAATCCGGCAGGGAGAGACGCATGACGCATCAGGAGATCTACGACGTCCTCTACACGGAGTCTGCGGGACGTGACCGGGACCGGCTGGATCCGTCGCGCCGCGCCTCGTTCGACAAGGCCGTCGAGATCCTGGCGCGCGATCCGTACACCGAGCTGTCGCGGCCGATAGGAGCAGGCGAGCAGGACCGCGAGATCCGGCTCACCTCACAGATCGTGGCCGAGTACATGGTGTCGCGGGGGCGGCTGCTGCTCGTGGTACTGAGGATCTTCGACGACACGGACATCCTGCTGCCCGAGGGGTGACCTTCGGACCGGGATGGGGACCGGGACCAGGTCCTGCCCTGGCTCCGGGCGGCGGCGGGCCGCCGCCCGGGCCAGGAGGGCGAGCAGCGGGACGGCCCAGATCCACAGGTGCGGCCAGTCCGGCAGCGGGGTCCGGCCCGGGGCGGGCAGGTGGCGGGCCCAGAACTCGGCGGAGTCCTGCGGGAGGACCAGCAGCCCGAGCAGGGCGGTCCCGGCGAGGGCGCCCAGGGCCGTCAGCCCGGCCCGGATCCGGCCGGTCAGCAGCAGGTACGGGATGAGCAGCGCCGGGGTCAGGGTGATCCCGGCGGCGGTGCCCAGCGCGAAGCCCTTGCCGAGGGCCGCGCGGGGACGGCGCAGGTCCCACAGGACCAGGCAGCCCAGCGCCAGGTTGATCTGCCCGGCGAGCAGGCTCTGGAACAGCGGCTCCACCCACAGCCCGGCGATGGTGGCGGCCAGGACGGGCCCGGGCCGGGCCCGCAGTCCCGCGAGGCGGCAGGACATCAGGATCAGCAGGGCGAACAGGGCGGCGTTGCCGAGGACGAACACGGCCTTCAGGACGCCCGCGGGCAGCCAGGCGGCCGGGGTGAACAGGATCGCCGCGAAGGGCGGGTACGCGGCGGGAGGGCGCCACTCCGCGGCGCTGAACCCGGCGGCGAGGCCGTCGGCGATCGGGATCCGCACCACGATGCAGAGCACGCCCAGCACGAGGAGCGAGCCCGCGACCAGCACGCCGACCAGGGGCGGCGTCGGGGGGCTGGAAGGGAGACTCCGGGTCACGCGCGTGACCCTAGTGGATCACCGCGGGCGCCCCGCCGCTATCCGGCCAGCCCGCCGCCCGGCCCGGGCGGCCGTACGACAGCCCCGGGGCGCGGCAGGGGGCCGAGATCAGCGGCGTATGACGCCCGCGTCCTCGGCGTACTCACCGAGGACGACCACGCTCACGGCCGCGGCGGCGAAGACCTTCGCGGCGCGCAGGGCATTGCCCACCAGGTGGCGGGGGCGGGAGTCGGAGGTGGCGGTGGCGCCGCTAGGGCGGCCGCCCTGGATCGGGGTGAAGGTTGCGGTGCTCATGTATCCATGGTGCGTTTTCGTCCCGGATATCACATCGGTCTCCGGGTGGAATCGCAGGGCCGCCCGCCTACTCCTCCCGGCCCATGCCGTCCCCTAGTGGCTCTGCCCGAGGTCTGACACCCCCCGGTACGACACCCGGACGGGCCTACCCCTCCAGAGGGACTCCCCGCCGCGGAATCCGTTCGCGCCGCGCCCCCGCGCTGACTACAATCTCCGCTCTTGCCGCCTCCCGCCGCCGTTTCGGGGAGAGCCGCCCGCCGGACGGAAACCGGCGGGCATCGTTCCGTACCGATCAGCAGCTGGAGGCATTCCCGTGTCCGCGCACGCCCCCGAGACCGGCATCGACAGCGACTCCGCCACCCACCCCCTCGCCCGCGAGCAGGCCCACCTCACCGCCTCCCGCGCCGCGCTGCGCGCCATGCGCGAGGACGTCGAGGCCCTCGACATCCGCGACGTCACCGCGAACTGGGTCAACGCGATCGTCCTCCAGGCCCAGATCGACGACCGGATCAAGGCCCTCGCCGACCTCGCGCACACCCCGCTCTTCTTCGGCCGCCTCAACTACCTGCACGCACCCGGCGCGGACCTCGCCGAGGGCGCGGAAGGCGAGCAGTTCTACATCGGCCGCCGCCACGTCCACGACGCCGACGGCGATCCGATGGTGATCGACTGGCGTGCCCCCGTCTCCCAGCCCTTCTACCGGGCCTCCAAGAACGACCCGCAGGACATCGCCCTGCGCCGCCGCTTCGGCTACACGGGCGGCGAGCTCACCGCGTACGAGGACGAGCACCTCTCCGACCCCTCGGAGGCGGCCGCCGTCAGCAAGCTGCTCCAGCAGGAGATCGAGCGCCCGCGCGTCGGCCCGATGCGCGACATCGTCGCGACGATCCAGCCCGAGCAGGACGAGATCGTCCGCTCCGGCCTGTCCGGTTCCGTCTGCGTGCAGGGCGGCCCCGGCACCGGGAAGACGGCGGTCGGCCTGCACCGCGTCGCGTACCTGCTGTACGCCCACCGCGAGCGGCTCGCCCGCACCGGCACGCTCGTCATCGGGCCGAACCGCTCCTTCCTGCACTACATCGAGCAGGTCCTCCCGGCCCTGGGCGAGCTGGAGGTCAAGCAGGCCACCGTCGAGGACCTCGTCTCCCGCGACGGCCTGGAGATCCGCGGCACCGACGCCGCCGCGACCGCCGTGGTCAAGGGCGACGCCCGCATGGCGCAGGTGCTGCGCCGGGCGGTCCGCTCGCACGTCACCCCGCCCGCCGAGCCGCTGATGGTGGTGCGCGGTTCGCGCCGGTGGCGGGTGCCCGCGTACGAACTGGAGGAGATCGTGACCGAACTCCTCGACCGGGACATCCGCTACGGCGCCGCCCGCGACGCGCTGCCGCAGCGGATCGCGCACACCGTGCTCGTACGGATGGAGCAGGCGGGCGAGGCGCCGGACGACCGCGTCCAGGACTCGGTGGCCCGGGGAGCCGCCGTGAAGGCCGCGGTCAAGGCGGTGTGGCCGGCCGTGGACCCGGCGAAGCTGGTGCTGCGCCTGCTGTCGGACGCGGAGTTCCTGGCCGAGCACGCGCAGGGGGTGCTCTCGCAGGAGGAGCAGGAGCTGCTGCTGTGGGCGAAGCCCTTCCGCAGCGTGAAGTCGGCGAAGTGGTCGGCGGCCGACCTGGTCCTGATCGACGAGGCGGCCGACCTGGTGGAGCGCACGCACTCGCTGGGCCACGTCGTCCTCGACGAGGCGCAGGACCTGTCGCCGATGCAGTACCGGGCGGTGGGGCGGCGCTGCACGACCGGCTCCGCGACGGTCCTGGGCGACCTCGCGCAGGGCACGACCCCGTGGGCCACCCGCAGCTGGGACGAGGCGCTGGCGCACCTGGGCAAGCCGGAGGCGGTGCTGGAGGAGCTGACGGCCGGCTTCCGCGTGCCGCGCGAGGTGATCGCGTACGCCTCACGGCTGCTGCCGTCGATCTCGCCGGGTCTGGCCGCGGTCTCCTCGGTGCGTGAGACGCCGGGCTCGCTGCTCGTCGCGCCGGCGGCGGACCCCTCGGACCTGACCGCCTCGGTGATCGAGGCCTGCCGCGCCTCGCTCGGCCACGAGGGCTCGATCGGCCTGATCGCGGCGGACGCACGGATCCCGGAGCTGGCGCGGGCGCTGGAGGCGGCGGGCATGGCGTACCTCTCGCCCGGCGAGGAGACGACGGCCCAGTCGCGCCTGACCCTGGTCCCGGCCTCGCTGGCGAAGGGCCTGGAGTACGACTACGTGGTCCTGGACGAGCCCGCCGCGATCGTGGCGGGCGAGCCGGACGAGCGCACCGGCCTGCGGCGCCTGTACGTCTGCCTCACCCGCGCGGTGTCGGGCCTGACCCTGCTCCACGCGGATCCCCTGCCCCCGGCGCTGGCCTCGTAGGGGCCGCGGGCCGCGCCCCGGCCCCGTCGTAGGGGCCGCAGGCACGCCCCGGCCGCCCCCCTCCCGGGCTCCGGGGCGCGGCCCCGGTGTCAGGACAGGGCGGTGCGCCAGTCTTCGACCGCGGACGCCGAGACCGGGCCCGTCCAGCCGTCGGGGCGGGCCGCGCCGCCGATGTGGAACGCGTCGATCCCCGCCGCGCGCAGCACCGGCAGGTGGGACAGCGCCAGCCCGCCGCCCACCAGGATCTGCGCGGTGTACCCCGGCTCGCCCCGCCGCGCCGCCTCGGCCAGCAGCACCGGCAGACCGTCGTCGACCCCGGCCGCCGAGCCCGCCGTCAGGTACGTGTCCGGCCCGGCGGACTCCGGCAGCTCCGCGAGCGCCTTGCGCAGCTGGTCGCGGTCCGCGGCCCGGTCGATGGCCCGGTGGAAGGTCCACTTGCAGCCGTCCAGTTCCCCCACGACCGCCTCGATCGCGGCCAGGTCCGGGCCGCCGTCCGGGGCCAGGAAGCCGAGGACGAACTCGTCCGCCCCCTCCGCCCGCAGCGCCCGCGCCCGGGCGGCCAGCAGCTCCACGTCCGCGGCCGAGCCCGCCGCGAAGCCGTCGGCCGTACGGAGCATCACGCGCAGCGGGATGTCGACCGCCGCCCTGATCGCCGCGAAGGTCTCGCGCGGCGGGGTGAGCCCGTCGGCGGCCATGTCGGTGACCAGTTCGAGGCGGTCCGCCCCACCCGCCCGGGCCGCGACCGCGTCCTCCACGTCGAGGGCGATCACCTCCAGGACTGCACGGTTGCTCATTGGGCCCCACTCCTCCGGAAAGCTGCTGGTATGGAAAATAGGTCTAGTCCAATATCTAGAGTACGGGCCTCCGCCCACCCTCCACCAGCACAATCACGCCACCCGCACAATGTGCGCATGGACCGCATGGACACCGCCCCGCTCCGCGCCCGCTGGCACGCGACCACCGCCGCGGCCGGCGCCGCCGCCGCCGACCACGATCCCGAGCCGTACGCCGACCGGCTCCTCGCCGCCTGGGCGGAGCCCCAGCGCCGCTACCACACCACCGCGCACCTGGCCGACGTACTCGCACGGATCGACGTACTGGCCGCGCACGCCGCCGACCCCGCCGCCGTCGAGCTCGCCGCCTGGTTCCACGACGCCGTCTACCGCCCCGACCGCTCCGAGAACGAGGAGCGCAGCGCCGCCCTCGCCGAGCGCGCCCTGCCCGAGCTCGGCATCGACGCGGCCCGCACCGCCGAGGTGGCCCGCCTGGTCCGGCTCACCGTCACCCACGACCCCGCCCCCGGCGACACCAACGGCGAGGTGCTCTGCGACGCCGACCTGGCCGTGCTCGCGGGCGCGCCCGACGCGTACGCGGCGTACGTCGCCGCCGTCCGCGCCGAGTACGGCTTCGTCCCCGAGGACGCCTTCCGCGCCGGCCGGGCCGCCGTACTGCGCCAGCTGCTCGGCCTGCCCCGCCTCTTCCGCACCCCGTACGGCGCCGCGCACTGGGAGGCCCCGGCCCGCCGCAACCTGGCCGCCGAGCTCGCCGTCCTGACCACCGGTCCCGCCGCCGGGGAATGAGATCCGCTTCGCGGCGGTTCGTGCAGAGCATGCCCTCCGCCGCAGCACGCTCCCGCATGCCCGTCGCCGTCTACGTCCTCGGCCTGGCCGTCTTCGCGCTCGGGACCAGCGAGTTCATGCTCTCGGGGCTGCTGCCGCCCATCGCGCGGGACATGGACGTCACCATCCCGCAGGCCGGCCTGCTCATATCGGCCTTCGCGATCGGCATGGTCGTCGGGGCGCCGCTGCTGGCGGTGGCCACCCTGCGGCTCCCCCGCCGCACCACCCTCATCGCCCTCATCAGCCTCTTCGGCCTCGGGCAGGTGGCGGGCGCGCTGGCTCCCTCGTACGAGCTCCTCTTCGCCTCCCGCATCGTCGCCGCGCTCGCCTGCGCCGGCTTCTGGGCGGTCGGCGCGGCCGTCGCCATCGCCATGGTGGACAAGGACCAGCGGGCCCGCGCCATGGCCGTCATGATCGGCGGCCTGTCCATCGCCAACGTCCTCGGCGTCCCCGCCGGCGCCTTCCTCGGGGAGCACCTGGGCTGGCGGTCCGCGTTCTGGTCGGTGGGCGCGGCCTCGGCGGTCGCCCTCGTCGGCATCCTGGCGCTGATCCCGGACATCCCGCGGCCCGCCGTACGCCCCACCCTCGCCCGGGAGCTGCGCATCTACCGCGACCGCCAGGTGTGGCTGTCGATCGGCGTCACGGCGCTGGCCGCGGGCGGGGTCTTCTGCGCCTTCAGCTACCTGTCGCCGCTGCTGACGGAGGTCGCCGGGCTGGACGCCGGCTGGGTGCCGTGGGTGCTCGCGCTGTTCGGGGTCGGCGCGCTCGTCGGCACGACCGTCGGCGGGCGGATCGCCGACGCCCACCTGTTCGGCGTGATGCTGTGGGGCATCACCGCGTCGACCCTCTTCCTCGTCGCGCTGGCCCTGTTCGCCTCCTCGGCGGTGGCGGCCGTCGGCCTGTCGTTCCTGATGGGCGTCTCGGCGTTCTTCACGGCGCCGGCGCTCAACGCCCGCATGTTCAACGTGGCGGGCGCGGCCCCGACCCTGGCCGGCGCCACCACGACGGCGGCGTTCAACCTGGGCAACACGGGCGGCCCGTGGCTCGGCGGCACGGTGATCGACGCCGGCCGCGGCTTCGCCGCCACCGCCTGGGCGGGCGCGGCGATGACGGTGACGGCCATCGCCCTGGGCGCGATCGCCCTGCGCCTGCACCGGCGTACACCGCCCGTGACCCGGATCGTCGCGGCTTCGCCCGCCCCCTCGGCGGTGGACACGGTCAGTACGTGAACCACTGCCCGTGCCCGGTCACCTCCGGGTTGGTCACCTTCGGCGCGGTCGCACCCTCGACTTTGGTGCTGACGTGTACTTCGTAGTCGGTACCGGGGGTGAGCGACAGAGCGACCCGTTCCGTCAGCGCCTTGGGTTCCGAGCCCGCGGTGAGGGTCCAGGTCTTCGCCTGCCCACCCGTGGGATACAGGTATTTGTTGCCGTCCTTGAGGGTCAGCCAGAGGTACACGGTCACCTTGGTCGCAACGGTGGCGCTGACGTAGGCGCGCATGGAGACCGTCGTGCCCTCCTTCACGACGCAGGGCCGCTCGCTCACCTTCGGATCATCCGCGGTGTGGAAGCCGGCGCACGACTCCGTACCTCCCGCGGCGCCCGCCCCGGCGGCCTGCGCCTGCGGTGTCGTCGCCCCTGACGGGGCCGGAGCACCCGGCGCGATGCTGCTCGCCGACGGCGCGGCCGGGGGTGACGCGGAGGACGAGGCGGACGGCGAGGCGGAGGCCGAGGGCGAGGCCGAGGGAGTCGACTGCTGCACCGTCCGGCCGTCCGGCGCGGCCTGCCCGGCCGCACCGCCGCCCGGTCTGCCGTTCAGCGCCAGCGTCGCGACCAGGGCGGCGACCGCCACGGCGGCGGCCCCCGCCCAGAGGGCGACCCGCCGCTTCGCCGGCTGCGCCGCCTTCGGGGCCGACGCCTTCGGCTCCGAGGCCGCCGGCGGCCCCTGCAGGATCTCCGCATCACCCCCGAAGGGCTGGATCACCAAGGTCACCGGGGTCTGGAGCTGCCGGGCACCCCTGCCGGTCCGGTACCCGGTGAAGTGCTCCTTGACGTGTGCCACCAGCGCGTCCAGGTCGGTGTCGAGACCGGGCGAGTTCTTCTCCAGCCAGTCCATGACGGCGGTCGAGAAGGCACCGGTCCGCCCCGTGGTGCGCTGGATCGCCGCCTGCCCGGACGCGACGGCCAGCAGCATGAACTGCTCCACTGTGATCCGCCGGCCCCTGGGCAGCGCCATCACGGCGGGCCCGTTCTGGTTGTCCTGGACGAAGGTCGCGCACGCGTCCACGAGGTAGACCTGTCGGCGACAGCGCGCCACGTCAGGCCGGGCCAGGTATTCCCGTACGTCCATCAAGTCCAGGCAGCGCAGGTCCGCCTCCGAGGCGTCCGGGCAGAGCAGCAACCTGCGGTCGCCCCGGTCCAGCAGGCCGTGGCCGCCCCAGTAGACGTAAAGGACGTCGCCCTCGGCCGGGGTCTGCGACGGGGCGAGCCTGTCGATGATCTGGTCGCGGGAGGTGACCGGCATGATCCGCAGGTCGTGCTCCAGCGCCTGCGCGTTGAGAGCGGCCCACGAGGTGTCGACCGGGGTGAGCAGCAGCGTGATGTTCTCCGCCGGCACGCCGCGGCGGCGCAGCCAGACGGCGAACCGCATCGCGTCGGCGGCAGCGCCCGCGAGGTCCCTGCCCCCGAAGTGCCGGTAGTGCTCGATGCCGACCACGACGGCGTGCACGCGCGCCGGGTCGGGGCCGGTCACCTCAGCCATGAGCCGACCGCGTCCCACACCTCGGGGTTGGACCAGTACGTCGTGTGCGCCCAGGGGAAGGGCTGCCGGTTGTCGACGGGGCGGTCCTCGGCACGGCCCGGGAACACCTCCGCGGCCTGGTACGCGAGGAAATCGCGGTCGTCGTAGATGTTCAGCCACTTCGCCGGGAAGCGGGGCGGCAGCGTCTCGGGGTGCTCCAGCGAGACCAGGGCGCCGATTTCGTAGAAGTACGGCGCCTGGGAGCCCACCGTGATCAGCTGGTCCACCCGATCCAGCCGCTCGCGCACCATCAGGTCGACGCACGCGACGCCTCCGAGACTGTGCGCGATGACGGTGATCGCGTCCCCGGGGGTGTTCTCGACGGTCCGCTTGATGTGGTCGCGCACGCCCTGGCCCCGGGCCTGGTAGCGCAGGATGTCCCCGACCATGGGCAGGGCCGAGTCACTCCAGGCCCCGCGCCGGGACCGGCCGCGCCGGCCCACCGGCCTGGCGAGCACCTTCCCGAGCAGTCCCATGACGGAACGGCCCTCGGCGTACAGATCGGTGCTGAGCTCGGCGAGGAGCTCGTCGCGCACGATGCCGGAGACCTCCACGCCCCGTTCGTCCGCGAGGTTCATCGTCATGGCGATCACGGCCCGGGCCACCGTCCTGCGGTGCTCGGTCCCGTCGGAGTCCGCCGTGGCAGCGGCGGCGAGTAACTCGGGCGCCCGCACCACGGCCCGCAAGGCCTCGGTGAAGTCCCCGAGAAGCCCCCGCGCGTCAAAGGCCTCCACCACCTCGGGCGCCGGGTCGTACTCGGTGACGTCAGCGAGGAACTCCTCGGAGGCCGGCAGCCCGAAACCCAGGCTCGAAGACGGAGCGGGCGCCAGGCCCAGCAGCCGGAGCTCGTACCAGGGGTCGCCGTACAGGACCCCCCAGACCTCGATCTCGGCGTCGTCGTCCGCCGTGCCGCCCCGGGACTGCCGGTAGCGGGGGACGGAGGCTCCGTCCAGGGCCATCGACGCCCCCTGCTCGCGTCCCCAGAAGCAGCCGCGGACCTCCAGCCCGGGCTGGATCTCGTCAAGGCGGGTCCGGACGGCGGCGAAGGTCTCCTTGTACGAGACCTCCCGCACTCCGGTCCCGTGTACGAACAGCACTGACCGACGCACGATCCCCCTCAGGCAACTGCGAGTGGCAGATTCGCGGGTCATCCTAATGCAGCAAATCCTCCTGCCCGCACGGCATATGACCGACCGTCATATTGCCGGAGCGCGCCTTCGGGGCGCATCCGCCCCGCTACGCCGCCCCGCTACGCCGCCGGGCGGCCCTTCGGGCGGCGCAGGCCCGCGGCCGTCAGGCGGCGCACCAGTTCCTTGCTGCCGATCTCCACCGCGCCCGCGCCCACCGCGTCCGCGTAGCGGTGCGACGGCACGTCGTAGTGGTCCCGCTCGAACGCCTTCGCCGGGCAGCCGATCGATGCCGCGAAGGCGTGCAGCTCCTCGTACGAGACGTCGCTGACCAGGTGCGACCACATGCGGCCGTGGCCCGGCCAGGTCGGCGGGTCGATGTAGAGCGTCACCGTCGGCTCACCGGCCGGCGCCGAACACGGGGCCGAGGCCGCCGACCGCGGCGACCTTCACCCCTGCCTTGCCGCACACCCAGTGCGGATCGGGTCCCAACTCCGGCTCCACGTCCAGCGCGTGCGGATCGCCGTGTGAGCAGACCGGGCACAGCGGCCAGCGCCCGTACTTCTCCAGCAGCGCGTCCTGTACGTCCTGGGCGACGAGCCCGGCGAGGTAGTCGACCCCCTCCGGCCACTGCTCCACCCACCACCGGCGGTGCGTGACCGAGTCCTCGACGAGGGAGACGACATCGGCGTCGGCGACCTCGCCCGCAGCGAGATCGGCGAGCACAAGTGCGCGGGCGACGTGCAGCGCCTGCTCCAGGGGGGTCGCGTGGTCCATGCGCCCATTGTGGACCCGTATGGCCCACACTGACGAAGGTCATTTCGACACGGGGGCTCATGGCGCCTTGACGGCCCCCACGCCCGAAAATAGCTTTCAGGTGTGAGCGGCGATGTGAAGGAAACTTCCAGCACCCCGGCCCCGGCTCTGGCTCCGGCCTCGGCCGCCGATGCCCCGGCCGCCGATGCCCCCGCCCCCGGCGCCCTGCGGGCCCGGATCCGGGCGCTCGGCCCCTCCATGACCCGCTCCGTCCGGGCCGTCGCCGAAACCGTCGCCGCCGACCCCGCCGGCTGCTCCCGCCTCACCGTCGGCGCGCTCGCCACGCGCACCGGCACCAGCGAGGCCACCGTCGTCCGCGCCGCCCGCCTCCTCGGCTACCCCGGCTACCGCGACCTGCGGCTGGCCCTCGCCGCGCTCGCCGCGCAGCAGGAGTCCGGCGCGGCCCCCGCCGTCACCGCCGACATAGCCGTCGACGACCCCATCGCCGACGTCGTCGCCAAACTGGCCCACGAGGAGGCCCAGACCCTCGCCGACACCGCCGCCGGACTCGACCTCACCGCACTGGCCGCCGCCGTCACCGCGCTCGCGACGGCCCGCCGGATCGACATCTACGGCGTCGGCGCCTCCGCACTCGTCGGCCAGGACCTGGCCCAGAAACTGCTGCGCATCGGCCTCGTCGCCCACGCCCACGGCGACCCCCACCTGGCCGTCACCGGCGCCGTCCAGCTGCGCCCGGGCGACGCGGCCGTCGCGATCACCCACTCCGGCGCCACCGGCGACGTGATCGACCCCCTCCGCACGGCCTTCGAGCGCGGCGCCACCACCATCGCGCTCACCGGCCGCCCGAACGCCCCCGTCTCCCACTACGCCGACCTCGTACTGGCCACCTCCGCCGCCCGCGAGACTCGGCTGCGCCCGGCCGCCATGTCCAGCCGGACCAGCCAGCTCCTCGTCGTCGACTGCCTGTTCGTCGCCGTCGCACAGCGGACGTACGAGACCGCCGCCCCCGCGCTCGCCGCCTCGTACGAGGCACTCGCCCCCCGCCGATCCGCCAGGAGCCCCCGCCCATGACCGGCCCGTACGCCGACGGCTCGTACGCCGCACTCCGCGCCCAGCTCGACACCCTGACCACCGAGGCCTTCCGCCCCGAACTGGCCGAGATCGACCGGCTGCCCACCCTCGACATCGCCCGCACCATGAACGCCGGTGACGCCACCGTCCCGGCCGCCGTCGCCGCGCGGCTGCCGCAGATCGCCGCCGCGATCGACGCCATCGCGCCGCGGATGGCCCGCGGCGGGCGGCTCGTGTACGCGGGCGCCGGCACGGCCGGCCGGATGGGCGTCCTGGACGCCAGCGAGTGCCCGCCCACCTTCAACACCGACCCGGCGCAGGTCGTCGGCCTGATCGCGGGCGGGCCCGGCGCCATGGTCCGGTCCGTGGAGGGCGCCGAGGACTCCGCGGAGCTGGCCGCCGCGGACCTGGCCGCGCTGGACATCGGGCCGGACGACACCGTCATCGGCGTCTCCGCCTCCGGCCGCACCCCGTACGCGATCGGCGCCGTCGAGTACGCCCGTACGCGCGGCGCGCTCACCGTCGGCCTGTCCTGCAACGCCGGCTCCGCACTCGCCGCGGCCGCCGAACACGGCATCGAGGTGGTCACCGGGCCCGAGCTGCTGACCGGGTCCACCCGGCTGAAGGCCGGTACCGCGCAGAAGCTCGTACTGAACCTCGTCTCGACCATCACCATGATCCGGCTCGGCAAGACGTACGGGAACCTGATGGTCGACCTGCGCGCCTCCAACGAGAAGCTGCGCGCCCGCTCCCGCCGCATCGTGGCGCTGGCCACCGGCGCACCGGACGAGGAGATCGAGGCCGCGCTCGACGCCACCGGCGGCGAGGTCAAGCAGGCCGTACTCGTCCTGCTCGGCGGCGTGGACGGCCCGGCGGCGGCCGGACTGCTCACGGCCGCGCGCGGCCACCTCCGCGAGGCCCTGGCCCTGGCCCGCACGCCCGCCCCGGGCCTCTGACCTGCCGTTCTGCCGACCTGCCGTTCTGCCGACCTGCCCACCTGCTGACCTGCCGACCTGCTGACTGCCCCGTTTCCCCGACGCAAGGCGATCACCACATGTCCACTGACAAGAACCGCGCCACCGCCGCCGCGATCCTCCCCCTGGTCGGCGGCCCGGACAACATCGGCTCGATCGCGCACTGCATGACCCGCCTGCGCATCACGCTGAACGACCGCTCGCTGGTCGACGACGAGGGGCTGCGGGCGCTGCCCGCGGTGCTGGGCGTCGTCGAGGACGAGACGTACCAGATCGTGCTCGGGCCGGGGACGGTCGCCCGGGTGACCCCGGAGTTCGAGGCGCTGGTCGAGGAGGGCCGCTCCCCCCGCGCCGCCCAGGCCCCGGTCACCGCCGGGGAACTCGCCGACCGGGGCGCCGCGTTGAAGCAGGAGCAGAAGGCCCGCAACAGCACCCCGGTGAAACTGTTCCTGCGCCGCATCGCGAACGTCTTCGTCCCGCTGATCCCGGCGCTCATCGGCTGCGGCATCATCGCGGGCCTGAACGGCGTGCTGCTCAACACCGGTTGGCTGCCGGCCGTCGTCCCGGCGCTCGCCGCGATCGCCTCCGGATTCATGTCGCTGATCGCGGTCTTCGTCGGCTACAACACGGCCAAGGAGTTCGGCGGCACGCCGATCCTGGGCGGGGCCGTCGCCGCCATCATCGTCTTCCCCGGGGTCGCGAAGATCGACGCCTTCGGCCAGCACCTCTCCCCCGGCCAGGGCGGGGTCCTCGGGGCCCTGGCGGCCGCGTTCCTCGCCGTACGGGTGGAGAAGCTGTGCCGCAGGTGGGTCCCGGAGTCGGTGGACGCCCTGGTCACCCCCACCCTCACCGTCCTGGCCTCCGGACTGGTGACGATCTTCGGTCTGATGTTCCTCGCCGGTGAGGTCGCCGCGGCCATCGGCTCCTTCGCCACGTGGATGCTCGCCGGCGGCGGCGCGTTCGCCGGCCTCGTCCTGGGCGGCCTCTTCCTGCCGCTCGTGATGCTGGGCCTGCACCAGGCGCTGATCCCCATCCACACCACCCTCATCGAGCAGACCGGCCACACCGCCCTCCTGCCGATCCTCGCCATGGCGGGCGCGGGCCAGGTCGGCGCTGCCCTCGCGGTGTACTGCCGGCTGCCGCGCAACCGGTCCCTGCGCACCACCATCAAGTCCGCGCTCCCGGCGGGTTTCCTGGGCGTCGGCGAGCCGCTGATCTACGGGGTGTCGCTCCCGCTCGGCCGCCCCTTCGTCACCGCCTGCGTGGGCGGGGCGGCGGGCGGGGCGTTCGTCGGACTGTTCAACCAGCTCGGGGTCGCCTTCGGTGCCACGGCCATCGGGCCGTCCGGCTGGGCCCTGTTCCCGCTGCTGGACGGGCCTTCGGGGCTGGGCCCGAACCTCGCGATCTACGCGGGCGGCCTGCTGACCGGCTACGTCGTGGGCTTCGCGGCCACGTACTTCTTCGGCTTCACGCGCCAGATGCTGACCGAGCTCAACACCGACCCGCAGCCCGTGGCGGACGCCGCCCCGACCGCGGACGCCGACAAGGAACCGGCGATGACCTGACGGCGCCGACGCCTACGCCTGCGCCCTCGTCCGACATGGCGGTCCGGCCGGTCAGGAAGTCGTTCCCGCAGGGACCCAGCCGTCGCCGCCGAGGGGGAACTCGTAGCCGGGCCGCCCGTTGTGACCGCTGGTACGGAAGGGCTTTCCGCTGTTGTCGATCGTGACGGTGCCGTGGCGGGACCCGCTCGACCAGGCGAGCTCCAGGTACCAGCTCACGTCGTACGCGGAGGCGTCGGCCTTGACGTAGAACACCTCCGGTTCGGACTCGCTCACCTTGAACGGGAAGTTCGGCTGCCCCGCCTCGGGTACGACGGCCGGGCGCACGGCGTCGAGGGCGACGGTGAACGAGCGCGTCGGCACCCCGGCGCCGCAGCCGACGCCCGGGTAGCCCATGGCGTAGTCGTTCCAGGCGAGCGGCGCACGCTTGCCTGCCATGCGGACGGTCAGGCTCTCCAGGACCACGGTGTCCTTGCCGGTGCCCTGGAGGGTCAGCGTGACGTACTGCCCGCCCGCGGAGACGGCTCCGACCGCCCCCACCCACGCGGGCGCGTCCCGTTCCAGAGGCGGCGGGGACACCTGGGCCGGAGGCCTCTCGATCAGGTAGTGCTGGTCGCACGGTGTTTCCCAGGTGTAGGGCTGGGTGGTCACCTTCACCGGCGTACCGGACGCGGTGTCGCCGCCGCGACCGGCGGGGGACGGGCTCGCGGTGGGGGCGGTCGAGGCGGTGGGAGCGGTGCCGGCCGCCGGCGCGGAGTCCGAGGGCGAGGGCGAGGCTCCCGGCCGTGCCGCCTCGGACGCCCCCGTCGTCCCGCCGTCCGTACGCCGTCCCGCGCCGTCCGCGAGGGACGCGGCACCGGCGGGGCGCTCCCGGACGTCGCCGTCTCGTGTCGGCAGGTACGCGATGAGCGCCACCGCCCCGGCCACGACGGCCACGGCGATCCCGACGAGGACGGCCGTGCGGATCCGGCGGCGCCCGTTCGGCGTGGGCGGACCGGAAGGACCGGCAGGCTCGACAAGCGGCTCGGCCGGGTCCGCCGGGTCCTGCGACTCCGCCGGAAGCGTCTCTGCGGGCGCCTCCGCGCCCGGTGTCCTGCCGCCCGGCTCACCGCCCTTGCGCGGGCGGTTGGCGTCCGCCAGCACCCAGGCCCGGTGCAGTTCGACGAGTTCCTCGGGCGATGCCTTGCAGAGGCGGGCGAGCCGTTCGACCGGTGCGTAGTCCGCGGGGACCACGTCGCCGATGCAGTACCGGTGCAAGGTCGACGTACTCATGTGGAGCCGTTTGGCGAGCGTTCCGTAGCTGAGCCCGGACCGGTCCTTCAGCTCTCGCAGCAGCCGGGCGAACCCGGCATCAGCAGTGTCTTCCGACACCGTTCCTCCCACCCCGTGTCCCGTCACGCATCCCAGCAACAAGCTGTTTCAGCAGCTCAGAGCCTGCTTCGGCATCCCAGCGTCCCTGACCGCCCCTCGGGTGCCGCGGCTGGGACGGATCACCGCACAGGCTGAGGTCATCCAAGCACACGGCCCCCGGCCCCGGTCCCGACGGACCGCCGCCCCTGCCGGGCCATATGAAAGGCAATCAGCCATGACCGCGCTCCGCACCACTCGTACGACCCGACGTCTCGCCGCCGCCGTCGCCCTCGCCGCGCTCGCCCTCACCGCGTGCCAGAACGGCACGGGCCTCAAGGACGGAGGAGCCGCGACCGCCTCGGACTCCGCCACGGCGACCCCCTCGCCGACGGGCGCCACGAGCCCCGCCCCGAGCACCCCCGCCCCGGGCTCCACGAAGACCGGTACCGACACGGGCAAGGGCACCGGCTCGGGCACCGGCTCCGGCTCCGGATCCGGAGAGGCGAAGGGCGGCTCGTCGGACCCGGCCGCCGCCGCGGGCAACCGCGTCCTGTGCAACGGCTCCAACACCGAGGTGACCGTCCAGCCGGTCGCCCGACCGCTCAACCACATGCTGATCTCGGTGAAGAACACCGGCTCGAAGTCCTGCGACCTGACGTACTACCCGGTCCTCCGCTTCGACGAGATGCAGTGGGCCCCGGGCCCGCGGCAGGAGACCCGCCCCCAGGCCGTGGTGTCCCTCGCGCCCGGCCAGTCGGGCCACGCGGCGGCCATGCTGGCGGCGGCCGACGGCAGCGGCGAGGGCGGAACGACCGGACAGAAGCTCACGATCGCCTTCCAGGGCCGCACGCCCAACAGCAGCGGCGGCGCGTCCGCCACCCCGCCCCTGCCGGCCAAGGGCGTCTACTACGACAGCTCGCTGACGGTCACGTACTGGCAGCAGAACATCGAGGACGCGCTGGGCTCTTGAGCCGGAGCCTCGGCATACTCTCCGGCATGGAGATACCCCCCGTCGTCCCGCCCGGCCGGATGAGCGCGCTGCCCCAGACCGTGCTCGGGCTCCCGGGCGGGTGGCTCCTGCGGCCCTGGGAGCCGTACGACGCCCCCTCGCTGGTCGCCTCCGGCACGGACCCGGACATCCAGCACTGGAACCGCACGGGCCGGTTCACCGAGGCCCGGGCCGAGGAGCGCATCGCGCGTTACCGCGCCAACTGGGAGGCGGAGAAGGCCGCGATCTGGGCGATCGCCCCGGAGGCGGGCGGCCTGCCCGTCGGCCTGATCGGCCTGGCCGACCTCGATCTGGCGGGCGGCAGCGGGGAGTTCCTGTACTGGCTGCTGCCGGCGGGCCGCGGCAGCGGGGTCATGGCCACTGCAACGGACCGGGTCAGCCGCTGGGCCTTCGAGGAGCTCGGCCTGCACCGCCTGCGGATCACCCACTCCGTGGCCAACCCGGCCTCCTGCCGCATCGCGGAGAAGGCCGGCTTCCCCCTGGAGGGCACCATGCGCGGCGCGCTCCTCCACGCGGACGGCTGGCACGACGAACACCTCCACGCCCGCCTGAGCACGGACGGCCCGGTCCCCGCCTGAAGCCGGCCGCATGATCACACCATCGAGCTAACGCACGGCTGTGAACGCGCCGCGCGTCGGCATATGCCATCAGCCTATGCACATGTATTCCCTCACCCCACACGCCGGGTACGGCGGTGGCATCGGACGGCGCATGGGCGGCCTGAGCGAGCCCACCCAGACGTACTCGATCTCGATGCCCCGCGACGTCGCCGAGGCCGCTCGCGCACTCAGTGACTCCTCCGGCCTATCCGCCTACGTCACCGCCGCCGTGACCCGCCAGATCGAGCGCGACAACCTCGCCGAGCTCATCGCCGTCGCCGAGGCGGAGCACGGGCCCATCACCGAGAAGGAGATCGAGGCGACGCGCGAGATCCAGCGGCGCGCCCGCGCCGAGCAGACCGCTGACGGCCAGCCGGAGAGGAAGGCCTCATGACCCGTCAGGCGGCAACACCGGCCGGCACGCTCGTGCTCGACAGCGAGGGACTCGCCAAGGCCGTACTTCGGGACCGCGTGATCACGCGGTGGCTCGCCCTCGCCCTCGCCGACGACTTGCGGGTCATCACCAGCACGGCCACCCTCGCCGAGGTGATCCACCCGCAGATCAACGTGCCGGCACTGAACTGGGCGCTGTCCCGCGTGGTGGTCGAACCCGTCACGGAGGAGATCGCCCACCATGCCACCGACCTGCTCCGCGAAGCAGGACTGCACGGGCACAAGCACGCCATCGACGCCATGCTCGCCGCGACCGCGCTCGCGGCGCCCGGGCCGGTCACCGTCCTGACCTCCGACCCGGAGGACCTGACGGCCCTCTGCGGCAAACGCCTCGCCGCGGTCAAGGTCTGACCACCCCCGCGGGGCCCGACCCGTCACGGCCCGAACCGGCAGCGGTCCGCAGGAAGCGGACCAGGTCATCGACGCCGTAGCCGAGGCGCGGGCCCCGCTCGGCGGCCATCAGGAGCAGCTGGCCCACGATCTCCGCGCCCCAGCCGTCCGTGCCGTCCGCCGACCACTCCCACAGCCTCTCGATCCCGAGGTCGGTCATGAGCAGCCCGTGTCCGGCCCGGACCTCCCCGCACAGCTCGGCCACCGCCTCCAGCAGCCGCGCGCCGGGCCGCTCGCAGCGCAGCCCGAAGCGCCCGCCGATCTCCTCGACCTCACAGCCCTGCGGCGGCTCCTTCTTCAGCCCGTCGTAGCGGGCGTCCTCGAACCGCGTGCTCTCCCCCACCGGCCAGTGGACCAGCGTGAACCGCTGCACGCCCGGCATGGAGCGCCCCCTGCCCCCGCGCTTCCATCCACTGCCGAGGAGGGCGTGCTCCAGCCCCCGCAGCTTCCATCCGAGTTCGAAGCCCCATTCGGCGGCCCCGCCCTCGATCACGGGTGCGCCCGCTCGTGGAGCACGGCGGCCAGCCGGAGCGCGGTGTCGAGGTTGCAGCGGCCGAGATCGACCAGCGGCAGCCCGTACGTACCGGCCGCCGAGACCCCGTCCACCCCGAGGGACGGGAACACGACCCCGACCCCGGTCAGCGAGTCCTTGAGCTGTCGCACGGCCTCCTCCGCGGCCTGCATCCGCTCCTGAGGACTGAGCACCATGACATGTCACCTTTCTACTCTGAGTGTTCGGCTTCGACACACAGAGTGGCGGCGCGCTCGCTAGCCTTTCCATACGGACACCGCAACAACGGCACGTGTTGCCAGGAGAGTTGCCATGGCAGGTAAGAACCTCGACCCGTCCTCCTCACCCCGCGCCCTGCTCGGCGCCGAACTGCGGGTGGCGCGCGAACGCGCGGGCCTCAGCCAGGCCGAGTTGGGCGAACCCCTCTTCGTCAGCGGCTCGTTCATCGGCCAGCTCGAAGCCGGCACGCGGCGGATGCACATCGAATTCGCCCGGCAGATCGACGACATCCTGGGCACGGACGGCTTCTTCGTCCGCAACTGCGGGGCGGCGGCCAAGTCCAAGTACCCGGACCACTTCGCGGCGGCGGCCGAGGCCGAAGCTCTGGCAACCGGGATCCGGGAGTACGCGCCGCAGACCATCCCTGGATTGCTCC
Source organism: Streptomyces sp. NPDC001903 (assembly GCF_042891345.1). NCBI lineage: Bacteria > Bacillati > Actinomycetota > Actinomycetes > Kitasatosporales > Streptomycetaceae > Streptomyces > Streptomyces sp. NPDC001903. Next base: position 118,449 of record NZ_JBIASZ010000014.1, on the reverse strand, counting down.
AGACCGAGGCGTACGCACGTGCCGTCTGTCGCGCGTATCAGCCCACGGCGCCAGGGCAGGTGATCGAAGAGCTGGTCACGAACCGGCTGGCCAGGGCCGCCCTGCTCCATGATCCAACAACCCCGTTGTTGTGGTGCGTCTTCGGCGAGGCTGTACTGCGCTGCGAGGTCGGTGGGCCGACCGTCATGGCAGAGGCTCTGGGGCGCATCATGGAACTGATCCGGGAGCACCGGATCATCATCCAGGTGATCCCGTTTCAAGCAGGGGCCCACGCAGCGATGGGCGGCTCGCTTCAGCTGATGTCGTTCGAGGACGCACCCACGCTCGCCTACGTTCAAGGCAACGGTACGGGCCAGCTGTTCGACGATCCCGCCACGGTCTCTCGTCACTTCCTGACCTACGATCTCCTCACGGCCAGTGCGCTGCCTCCCGCGCAATCGCTGGCCTTGATCGAGTCCGTAGCGGAGGGGTACCAACGTGAAACAGCAGCCTGATTACGATCTGTCGGCGGCCGTTTGGCACAAGTCCAGCTACAGCGACGGCAGCGGAGGCAGCTGCCTGGAGATGGCCACCTGGCGCAAGTCCACGTACAGCGGTGGCAGCGGTGGCGACTGCCTCGAAATCGCCGACGGCCACCCCGACCTCGTCCCCGTCCGGGACTCCAAGGTCCTGGACGGCCCCCACCTCACCTTCACCGGCCCGGCCTGGACGGCGTTCATCGCCGGCCTCGGCTGAACCGAGCCGTACGTGGAGATGACCCTCGATGAGTTCGAGGCGCTTGAGCACGGCGCGCCCGAAACCGTGACGCTCTAATTCATCGGGGGACGACTGGTGGTCAAGCCGACGCGCGACGGTGACCACGGAACCATCATCATGTGGGTACTGCGACAGTGCATGGAGCAGCGGGCGGACGGCGCTCTGGCCCCCCTCGGGACTTTGGCCGGTCACGGCGAGTGGTCCAATCCCGCAGGGGTGCTTATGGTGCTGGAGGTGACCTCCCGCGACCCCGTCGCCAACCAGCGGATCCGCCGCAAGAAGCGGGACGGATACGCAGCGGCCGGCATCCCGGCCTTCCTCCTCATCGACCGGGACCAGGACACCCTGACCGTCCACAGCGAGCCCGAAGGCGGCACCTACCGCCTCGACCCAGCCTTCCCGTACGGCGCGACCGTCGAGATCCCCGCCCCCGTGGGCATCACCCTCGACACCCAGTCCCTCACCAGCCGATAGTCGGGGCCACGTCGAAGATCGGCGGGAGGCGGGTGTCGTCGTCGAGGTTGACGAACGTCCTGCCGTGGAGGACGAACGACTCGCCCAGCCGCAGGCCCCGCAGGACCGTCGACTCGCCCTCCGGCTTCCCGGTCCGCGGGTCGAGGTGCCAGAGGTGGGTGTACGCGCCCTCGGTGACCACGGCGATCCGGCCCGACCGGCCGTCGGCGGCCAGGGCGCGGATCCGCCACTGCTCGTCGAAGTCGCGGGTCCACAGGTGGCGGCCGTCCTTGAGCGAGAACGCCGCCAGGACCTCGCGCTCCTCCCGTTCCGGGACCGACGCGTACAGCACGTCGTCCGCGACCAGCCACTCCGTCTCGCCCGTGGTCGGGACGTACGGCTCCCGCGACTGCGCGCGTGGGCGGCCCGCCTCGTCGAACACCAGCAGGCGGCCGTCCCCGACGGCGGCGGCCGGGGACGCCGACACGATGCGCGGGGACTCGTACCCGACCGGCATCGGGAACCGCCAGGCGACGGCGCCGGTGCGGGCGCCGAGCGCGAACAGCTCGACTCCCGCGTCGGTCCGGGCCAGCAGCAGGACCCGGTCGGGGCCCGCGGCGACCTCCAGGGCGACGGCGCCCGCCGGCAGCGGGGAGCGCCACCGCTCGGCGCCGGTGGCCAGGTCGTAGGCGAGAACGGCGTCCGCGGTCGCGGTCACGGCCAGGGAGCCTCCCGCAGCCGGCCGGCCCACGAGGTGCGGGATGTTCGTCGTCCAGAGCTGCTTGCCGGAGGTGACGTCCACCGCCACCAGGCGGCCACCACAGCCGTCCAGCACGGTGGCGAAGGTCAACAGACCGGTACCCGAAGGGCTGTCCGCGCTCATCGCGCACACCGCCCCACCTGCCGGAACCCGCAGGCTCCAGCCGCGGCGGCCCTCCCCGTCGTAGCCGGTCACACCGTCCGCACCGGCCCGGACCACGAACCCCGTGGCCGGGGGCCCCGCCCAGGAGCCGAGCGGCTTGCCGACTGCCGAACTCCGCGGGGCCTGGTACGAGAAGAGGTCCATGTGCGGGCCGCGCAGCCAGGAGAAGCCGAGCCAGCCGGGCCACAGCGCGAGCAGCGCGAAGGCGACGGCGACGGTCCAGCCGGCGCCGGACCGGTGTCCGCGGTCCTTCACGACCGACGACCACAGCCCGCCCGCGGCCAGGCCGGTGACCAGCGTCCACAGCACCAGCGGACCCAGCCCGCGCGGGCAGCCGCCGTAGCTGCACGCGCCGTCGGACATGTCCACGACGGTCAACTTCATGCACAGGACGGCGTACAGCACCGCGACCGCGCCGAGCGCGCAGGCCGCGGCCAGCCGTACGTGGTCCCGGAGCCGCTCCACGAGCGGCGGTGGCGTGTCCATGATCCCCCTCGGCCCGCAGCCTATCCGCGAACGGGCTGCGGGCCGGGTTCGTCAGACGCTCCGGAACCCTCCGGCGGTCAGAGACCGGCGGTGTACAGCAGCTTGTTCGGGGAGGCCGGGCTGAGGCTCTTCAGGACGTCCTTGGTCGACTCCTGCTCCAGGTACTCGGCGACCTCCTCCGGGGCGGCGGTCGGGTGCGCCTGCTTGTAGAGGGCGGCCACACCGGCGACGTGCGGCGCCGCCATCGACGTGCCGTCGAGGGCCACGCTGCCGCCGCCCAGCTTCGCGGAGACGATCGCCTGCCCGGGCGCGTAGAGGGTGACGCACTGGCCCCAGTTGGAGAAGGAGGTCTCCTCGTCCCACTCGTTGGTCGCCGCCACCGTCACCACGAGCGAGGCCGACGCGGGCGAGACGCCGCAGGCGTCCTTCGCGGAGTTGCCCGCCGCGACGACCGGCAGCACACCGGCGGTGGTGACCGCGTCCGCGGCGTCGTTGACTGCCTTCGACAGGTCCCCGCCCAGGGAGGCGTTCATCACGGCCGGCTGCTTGGCGTTCTTCGCCACCCAGTCCATGCCCGCGATGATCCCCGACCAGGTGCCCTTGCCGTCGCACCCGAGCACGCGGACGCTGACCAGGTTCGCCTTGCGCGCCACCCCGTACGTCTTGCCGGCGACCGTGCCCGCGACGTGCGTGCCGTGGCCCTGGCAGTCCGCCCCCAGCCGCCCGTCGCCGATGGCGTCGTAGCCGAAGGTGGCGCGCCCGCCGAACTCGTCGTGCGCGTAGTCGATGCCCGTGTCGAGGATGTACGCGGTCACCCCGGCGCCGTTGCCCTCGGTGGAGAAGCTGTTGTCGAGCGGCAGTTCCTTCTGGTCGATCCGGTCCAGGCCCCACGACGAGGACGGCGCCCGCGTCCCCGGGGTCCGGGTCGGCTGCGGCACGGACTGGACCGCGGCGTCCTCCTCCACGGACTTCACGCCGAGGCTCACCCGGACGATCTGCAGCTGGAGCGGGGTCAGCGGGACGGCGAAGCCGGTCATCGCCTTCGAGTAGACGAACGTCGGCTTCAGGCCCAGCTTCTGCGCGACCTTCGCCGCGTCCTGCCCCTTCTCCAGGGTCACGATGTACTGGCCGGGCACCGCGTTCGCGGCGGTGTGCAGCGGCACCGGGGTCGGCTCCGGGGTGTCCGCGGCGGCCGTGCCGGCCGCGATCGGGGGCACGGTCAGGAGGGCGGCGGTGGCCAGGCGAGCGAGCAGGCGCATGGAAGGAACTCCCTGAAGGGGGCGGAACGGAAAGTCGGCATGAAGGAACCGCCCCTACCAGGACGAATGCGTCTGCGAGGGCGGCCTTCCCTTCCATCGGTGCCACCCCGGCGCGTCATGAACCACCGCCGCCCGCCCGGCCGATCGCCCGCCGCCCGCGTCAACACGCCCTGTCGCACAAGCTGCAGAAAGGGTTATCCCCCTGTGCCGTCAAGGCCGTGCCCCGCGCGGCCGCGGCCCGTACGGCCCGCGGAACTCCGGCAAGATCACCCGTACGGCCCGCCCCCACACCAGGGAGCGCACGGCAGGTGCGCCCCCGGTGCCCCCGCCACCCCCGCCGACGTCGTTGACCTGCGGCGTCGCACGTGATGGCCTCGCCCCATGCGCACCCGTCCGAGCCGGGCCCTGCCCGCAGCCGTCGTCGTACTCGCCGCCTTCTCCGCCCTGCCCGCGTCGGCGGCCACGGCCGCCGTGCGCGAGCCGGTCCCGTACGCGGCCCCGTACGCGGCCCCCGCCGACCACCCCACGTACATCGTCACCGTGAGCAGGGACCTCGACCCGGCCGACGTGGCGCGGCAGGTCGGTGCCACCCCGGTCCACGTCTACGACTCCACCCTGCACGGCTTCGCCGCCCCGCTCAGCCCCGCCCAGCTCGTGGCCCTGCACGCACTGCCGGGCGTCGAGACCGTCGAGCAGGACGGCACCGCCTCGGCCGGCTGACGGGCGCCCGGCCGCCTCGGCTCCCCGCCCGCCACTTAGGGTGAGGATGATCAACCCATCGGTTGATCGGGGGAGTCGGGGGGAGACCGATGAACAGCGCGACCGAGGTGTTCCAGCCCCTGCGGGAGGACGATCCGCACACCGTTGCCGGATACCGCCTCGCGGCCCGGCTCGGCGCGGGCGGCATGGGCCGGGTCTACCTGTCGCACACCCGGGGCGGCCGCCCCGTCGCGATCAAAGTGGTGCGGCCGGAACTGGCCGAGGACCCGGCGTTCCGACGGCGCTTCCGCCGGGAGGTGGAGGCGGCCCGAAGGGTCCGGGGTGCGTACACCGCCGAGCTGATCGACGCCGACGTCGACGGAACGCCGCCCTGGCTGGCCACCGTGTACGTGCCGGGGCCCTCGCTGTCGGAGGCCGTGGCCCGGCGCGGGCCGCTGCCGGTGCCCGCGGTGCTGTGGCTGGTGGCCGGGGTGGCCGAGGCCCTGGAGGTCATCCACGGTGCGGGGATCGTGCACCGCGATCTGAAGCCGTCGAACGTACTGCTGGCCGCCGACGGGCCCCGGGTCATCGACTTCGGCATCTCGCTGGCATCCGGCACCACCTCGCCCACCGCCACGGGCAGCGCCATCGGCACGCCCCAGTACATGGCCCCCGAGCAGGCGCTGGCGGGCGAGACCACGACGGCCACCGATGTCTTCGCCCTGGGCCAGACGGCGGCGTTCGCCGCGCTGGGCGAGCCGTTGTACGGGGACGGCCCCTCCGTCAGCGTGCTGTTCCGGATCGTGCACTCCGAGCCCGACCTGTCCCGGCTGCCGGAGTCGCTGCGCCCGCTGATCGCCCGGTGTCTGGCAGCCGACCCGGACGATCGCGCCACCCCGGCGGAGATCGTGGCGTGGTGCAGGCAGCGGCTGGGCAAGGACGCGGACGCGGGCGGCGGTCCCGCCGTCTGGCGGGAGGTGGCGGGACCGGAGCCGGTGGTCCCGGCCCCGGTCCCGCACCCCACCTCCGTACACACACGCGCCCTGGCACCGGACGCGGCGCCGATGGCCTGGCAGCCGCCGGTCACGCTGCCGCTGACGCCGGAGGAGCAGCGGGTGCGCAGGCGGCGTACCGCTCTGATCGTCGGCGCGGTGGTGACGGTGTCCGCCGTCCTGCTGACCGGGCTGGCCTGGACGGTCATGGACGCGGCGGACCGGGCCCGCGAGCGGCGCGCGGCCGAGGCCACGTCCTCCGGCCCGGCGAATGGCGGCAAGGCCACAGGATCCGCCGGTGCCGGTGGGGCAGCAGGAGCCGGCGGATCGAGCGGGTCCGGCGGGTCCGCATCGAGTGCACCCAAGGCCGCCAAGCCGCCCGCGCCCTTCCCCTACCCCCAGGTCTGGCTGGACCAGAAGACCTCGATCGGCATCAAGGAACCGGTCAAGCGGCAGGACCGCACGGGGGACATCCGCCTGGACTGCGAGAAGAACAGCTGTGAGCTGGTGAGCGACACGAGCGTGATCGTCCAGCTGTTCGCCGATCCCGGCACCGGCAACCTCGACACGTGCGGCCTCATGACGAAGGCCTCCAACCAGCACACGCTCCCGCTGGCCGCATCGGCTCCCGGCACCGAGATCTGTGTCCGGCACCCCTCGGGAGACGTCGCACTGCTCGTGATCCAGACCAAGCCGGTCGTGCGGCTGCCCGACCTGCCCGGCTGGATCACCGCGGACATGACGGTCTGGCGCGCGGCCTGACGGCGGCCCGCCCGCGGCGGAGTCAGCCGCGGGCGGCCTCGATGAAGGCGCGGATCAGGGCGGGGTCCTTCACGCCGCGCTCCCGCTCGACCCCGCTGGACACGTCCACGCCCCAGGCGCCGGTGGTCTCCACGGCCTCCCGCACGTTCCCGGGCGTCAGTCCGCCGGCCAGCAGCCAGCGGCCCTCCGGGGCGGTGAACTCTGCGGAGCCCCAGTTCCACGGCTTGCCGGAGCCGGGGTCGGGTGCGTCGAGCAGCAGCAGGTCCTCCCCGTACTCCCCGCAGCGCTTCACGTGCTCGGCGGTGGCCCGCAGCAGGGTCCGGCCCTCGGCGCGCAGCGCCTCGTAGTACTCGGGCCCCTCGTCCCCGTGGAGCTGGACCCCCCGTACGCCGCTCTCCTCGGCCAGCCGCCGCACCTCCTCGACCGGCTGCCCCCGGAACACCCCGACGGTCAGCACCGAGGCCGGTACCCGGGCCGCGAGCTCCCGCGCCGCGGCGGCGGCGATCGTACGGGGGCTCCCGGCGGCGAAGACGAAGCCGACGGCATCGGCCCCGGCCGCCACGGCCACGTCGACGTCCGGCCCGGTCTTCAGACCGCAGATCTTCACGAACAGCTCGCTCATCCCCCCAGTCAACCAAAGCCCCCGTCAACGATGAAGGACCACCTCATGCGAAGGGGTCACGTAATCCCGATGACGCGTATTATGTCGTCGACGACATAATACGGTCGCCGCATGCATCTGATCGAGGTGGAGCCGGAGGTGCGAACCTGGCTCGAACTGCTGCCGATCAGGCAGTACCGAAAGGTCGAGGAGTATGCGGACCTGCTGAGCGTCCACGGAGTCCTCACTCCCATGCCCTTCGCCCGTCCACTCAAGGACGGGGTTTACGAGCTGCGGCCCACGCTGGACGGCGTGGCCACTCGCATCGCCTACTGGTTCGCGCCGGGCCGGAGAATCGTGCTGCTCACGGTCTTCCGCAAGACGCGGATGCACGAGTCGAGCGAAGTCAGCCGGGCCGTGGCCGCCCGTATCGTGTGCGAAAGGGAGCACGGCCCGGCCCACACCACGTACAGCCGCGGCGAGGAAGGGGACGCGTCATGAACCACGCCCGCTGGAAGCTGGCCCGCGAGAAGAAGGCCACGACCGAGTACGCCGAGCCTGCCGAGATCGAGGCCGAGAGGGCCGAGATCCGCTTGGCCATGGCCTTCGCCAAGGCCGTGTACGACCGCCGGAAGGCATTGGGGCTGTCCCAGGCCCAGCTGGCCGAGCGAGCCGGGCTCACCCAGGCGAAGATCTCCCGCGTGGAAGGCGCCGACGCCGTACCCACGCTCCCCCTCCTGCGTCGCCTCGCGCACGCCTTGGACGCCTCTTTGAACATCGCCCTGGGCGAGGACCACGAAGAGGTCACGTTCGTCGCGCGCCGAGCGGCATAGGCAGAAGGCGCCCGATGTTGACCGCGTTCGAGGACCTCCTGCGCACCGCCGAGGAGATGGACACGTCGGACGGGTTCAAGGCCGAACTCACCCGAGGGAAGATCATCGTTTCGCGTTGGCCCGAGCTGCGCTGCTCCCGCCCGCTGCGCGCGCTGCGCCGAGAACTGGAGTGCCACGCCCCGGACGGCCACATCGCGGAGACCGCACCCTTCCTCTTCCGGTTCTCGGCAGCGGAGCGCGCCTACGGGCTCAGCCTGTTCGTGGCGGACGAATCGGCTTTCGAGGGCGAGGGCCGCCATGCGGACGCAGCGGCGCTCTCCCTGGTGGCCGAGTTCACGTCCACCTCCGCCAAGGACGCCGACTGGACCGAGAAGCTGGACGTCTACGGACAGCTCGTCCCGGTCTACCTGGTCATCGACATGCAGGACTCGGAGATCACCTGCTTCCGGGACCCCTCTCCGAACGGATACCGCTCCCGTACGACGGTGTCCTTCGGCAAGCCCCTGCAGATCCCGGAGCCCTTCGGCTTCGAGCTCGACACCACCGGCTTCTAGGGGGCCGGGAAACGCCCGAGGGCGGCACCCCCCGCATGGGGAGTGCCGCCCTCGGTCGAAGAACAGCCGATCAGCCGGGGGCCGATCAGAAGTCCATGTCACCGCCCGGCATGCCGCCGCCGGCCGGCGCGCCGGCCTTCTCGGGCTTGTCGGCGATGACGGCCTCGGTGGTGAGGAAGAGGGCCGCGATCGACGCCGCGTTCTGCAGCGCGGAGCGGGTGACCTTCGCCGGGTCGATGATGCCCTCGGCGATCATGTCCACGTACTCGCCGGTCGCGGCGTTCAGGCCCCAGCCGACGGTCAGGTTGCGGACCTTCTCCACGACGACGCCACCCTCGAGACCACCGTTGACGGCGATCTGCTTGAGCGGGGCCTCCAGGGCGAGCTTCACGGCGTTGGCGCCGGTCGCCTCGTCACCCGAGAGCTCGAGCTTCTCGAAGACCGCGGAGGCCTGGAGCAGGGCCACGCCACCACCGGCGACGATGCCCTCCTCGACGGCCGCCTTCGCGTTGCGAACGGCGTCCTCGATGCGGTGCTTGCGCTCCTTGAGCTCGACCTCGGTCGCGGCGCCGGCCTTGATGACGGCCACGCCGCCGGCCAGCTTCGCGAGGCGCTCCTGGAGCTTCTCGCGGTCGTAGTCCGAGTCGGAGTTCTCGATCTCGGCGCGGATCTGGTTGACGCGACCCTGAACCTGGTCGCTGTCACCGGCACCGTCGACGATCGTGGTCTCGTCCTTGGTGATGACGACCTTGCGGGCGCGGCCGAGCAGGTCCAGGCCCGCGTTCTCGAGCTTGAGGCCGACCTCCTCGGAGATGACCGTGCCGCCCGTGAGGATGGCGATGTCGCCGAGCATGGCCTTGCGGCGGTCGCCGAAGCCCGGGGCCTTGACGGCGACGGACTTGAAGGTGCCGCGGATCTTGTTGACGACCAGGGTCGACAGGGCCTCGCCCTCGACGTCCTCGGCGATGATCAGCAGCGGCTTGCCGGACTGCATGACCTTCTCGAGGAGCGGCAGCAGGTCCTTGACCGAGCCGATCTTCGAGTTGACGATCAGGATGTACGGGTCGTCGAGCGACGCCTCCATACGCTCCATGTCGGTGGCGAAGTACGCCGAGATGTAGCCCTTGTCGAAGCGCATGCCCTCGGTGAGCTCGAGCTCCAGACCGAAGGTCTGGGACTCCTCGACCGTGATGACGCCTTCCTTGCCGACCTTGTCCATGGCCTCGGCGATGAGCTCGCCGATCTGGGTGTCGGCGGCGGAGATGGAGGCCGTGGAAGCGATCTGCTCCTTGGTCTCGACATCCTTCGCCTGGTCGAGCAGGGCGGCGGAGACGGCCTCGACGGCCTTCTCGATGCCGCGCTTGAGGGCCATCGGGTTGGCGCCGGCGGCCACGTTGCGCAGGCCCTCGCGGACGAGCGCCTGGGCGAGCACGGTGGCGGTGGTCGTACCGTCGCCCGCGACGTCGTCCGTCTTCTTGGCGACTTCCTTGACCAGCTCGGCGCCGATCTTCTCGTACGGGTCCTCGAGCTCGATCTCCTTGGCGATGGAGACACCATCGTTGGTGATCGTGGGGGCACCCCACTTCTTCTCAAGGACGACGTTGCGACCCTTGGGGCCGAGGGTGACCTTGACGGCGTCGGCGAGCTGGTTCATCCCGCGCTCGAGACCGCGCCGGGCCTCCTCGTCGAACGCAATGATCTTGGCCATCTGAAGTGGTCCTCCAGGACTGGGGTTCCCCCTGCACCGTCGGTACGAGGGGAGGGTTGGATTGCTCCGGACCGCGCCCGCGCCCGCGACGGACGGCCTGCGTGCCCGGCGGTTCCTTCCCGCCGGACCCTGCGGGCCTCACCGACCCGGTCCTGTGTAGTAGCACTCTCACCAGGAGAGTGCTAACGCCAATGATTAGCACTCGACCCCTCCGAGTGCAAGCGGCTTGGGTGAACGCCCGGCCCGCGTCCGGCCCGCGCCCGGGCCGGACCCCCGGCCGGATCCCGGGCAGCACGAAGGGCCCGTACCCCTCCTCCGAGGTACGGGCCCTTCGTGTGTATGCGTCGGTGGTCGGTCGCGCCGGGGCTAGACGGCGAGCTTGACCATGTCCGCCTGCGGACCCTTCTGGCCCTGCGAGATCTCGAACTCGACCCGCTGACCCTCTTCAAGGGTGCGGTACCCGTCCATCTGGATGGCGCTGTAGTGGACGAACACATCCGCACCACCGTCGACCGCGATGAAGCCGTAGCCCTTCTCCGCGTTGAACCACTTGACGGTGCCCTGAGCCATGCCTAACTCCCCTATTACTGGCCCTTGCGCAGGACCGCACTTCGCGGTCCCGGGTCAGAACTTGCGCCGGAACGCCTCGACCGGGGCTGAATGTATCTGCACCGCTGCTGTCTGCAACAGGTCAATCCGACGAGAATTCTGGACACGGGGATACATTGAAATAGAGTGAAAAGTTGGCATATTCCCGGGCAACTCGGACCCGGCATATCTCGCCAAAGCCCCATACCGCACTCGCACATTGACTCAATGTCAACCATCACGCGACCCGCTCATATGCGGCGGGCAAGAACAGCGGAGGGGACTTCCCCAACTCTACCGCGCCCAACCAAGCAGAATTACCCCCTCCGCTTTTACCGGAGGGGGTAATTCTGGGCTTTCGCGTGTCAGCAGCCGCCCGCGACGGCGGGAATGATCGAGACACCCGCGCCGTCCGGCGTCAGCGCGTCCAGACCGCCCTCGAAGCGCACGTCGTCGTCGTTGACGTAGACGTTCACGAAGCGGCGCAGCTTGCCCTGGTCGTCCAGGACGCGGGCGGCGATGCCCGGGTGGTTCGCCTCTAGGGAGGCGATGACCTCGGAGAGCTTCGCGCCCTCGGCGGTGACCTCGGCCTGGCCGCCGGTGTAGGTGCGCAGGATGGTGGGGATGCGGACGTTGACGCTCATGGCGCTACTGCCTTTCCGGGTTGCAGGTGTGGATCAGGCCAGGCCGGCGGCGCGGAACGCGTCCAGGCTCGGGCGGATGGTGGCGGTCTGCCCGCTGTCCGCGGCCACCGCCTCCAGGGTCTTGAGGCCGTCACCGGTGTTGAGGACCACCGTGGTCAGCGCCGGGTCGAGCTGCCCGTTCTCGATGAGCTTCTTCGTCACGCCGACGGTCACGCCGCCCGCGGTCTCGGCGAAGATGCCCTCGGTCTGCGCGAGGATCTTGATGGCCTCGACGACCTGCTCGTCGGTGACGTCCTCGACGTAGCCGCCCGTACGGCGGGCGATGTCCAGGACGTACGGGCCGTCGGCCGGGTTGCCGATGGCCAGCGACTTGGCGATGGTGTTCGGCTTCTGCGGGCGGACCACGTCGTGGCCGGCCTTGAAGGCGGTGGAGACCGGGGAGCAGCCCTCGGCCTGCGCGCCGAAGATCTTGTACGGCTTGTCCTCGACGAGGCCGAGCTTGATCAGCTCCTGCAGACCCTTGTCGATCTTCGTGAGCTGCGAGCCGGACGCGATCGGGATGACGATCTGGTCGGGCAGCTGCCAGCCGAGCTGCTCGCAGATCTCGTACGCCAGCGTCTTGGAGCCCTCGCCGTAGTAGGGGCGCAGGTTGACGTTGACGAAGCCCCAGCCCTCGCCGAGCGGGTCGCCGATGAGCTCGGAGCAGAAGCGGTTGACGTCGTCGTAGTTGCCCTCGATGCCGACGAGGTCGCCGCCGTACACACCGGCCATGACGACCTTGCCCTGCTCCAGGTCGTGCGGGATGAACACGCAGGAGCGGAAGCCGGCCCGGGCGGCCGCGGCGCCGACGGCGCCGGCCAGGTTGCCGGTGGAGGAGCAGGACAGGGTGGTGAAGCCGAAGGCGCGGGCGGCCTCGACGGCGATGGCCACGACGCGGTCCTTGAAGGAGTGCGTCGGGTTGCCGGAGTCGTCCTTCACGTACAGCTTGCCGGTGACGCCCAGCTCCTTGGCCAGGTTGGCCGCGTCCACGAGCTTGGTGAAGCCGGGGTTCAGGCTGGGCTTGGAGGCCACGTCGGCGGGGACGGGCAGCAGCGGGGCGTAGCGCCAGATGTTGTTCGGGCCGGCCTCGATCGCCGCGCGCAGCGCCTCGGGGTCACCGGTGGGAAGGTCGTAGGCGACTTCCAGCGGACCGAAACACTCGACGCAGGCGAAGATGGGTCCGAGTTCGAAACGGGTACCGCACTCACGACACGAGAGGCCGGTGGCAGGTCCGAGATCGACAGAGGTGGCAACAGTCTGTGCAGCCATGATGGCGAGGCCCTTTCTCCTCATCTTCCCCATGGCGCACTTCGCCATGAGACGGAATTGGCACCTTCCCTAGCCGGGGACCCCGCTGCTGCAAGCAAGCGCGAGAACCGACTGGAGGGTTGCCGGGGCTTCAACGGGCCGTGTCCCTCTGCCCCTCTGGATGAGCGGTATGGCACCGGGCCGCGCGCTCTGCGGCGCGTCCGGGCGTTTGTGCGCGGGGACCCCCGGCATGCGGTGGTCCTTCGCGTTGTTCAAGACTGTAACTGAAGGTCCGGGTGGTTGAGACAGCCGTCCGAACCGCGAGATGGATCACTTTTCGGCCGAAACCGCCGAGGAGTGACGGACGACCGGCGGACGACCGACGGACGAGCAGGGAGTGCTGAACGTGCTGGAAGAGGTGGAGCGCTGGTTCGCGGACCGCTCCTGGTCCGCGGCCGACCGACCGCTCGACCAGCTGCTGTCCGCCAAGCGGGCGGCCGGCACCACGGTGAGCGTCGTCCTGCCCGCGCTCGACGAGGAGGAGACGGTCGGCGCGATCGTCGAGGTGATCCGGCGCGATCTGATCGACGGGCTGCCGCTGCCGCTGGTCGACGAACTGCTGGTGATCGACTCGGGCTCCACCGACCGGACCGCCGAGGTGGCCGCGAAGGCCGGCGCCCGGGTGGTGCACCGCGACGAGATCCTGCCGCGGATCCCGGCCGCGCACGGCAAGGGCGAGGTGCTGTGGCGCTCGCTGCTGGCGACCACCGGGGACGTGGTCTGCTTCGTCGACGCCGACCTGCGGGACTTCTCCTCCGCCTTCGTGTCCGGGATCGTGGGCCCGCTGCTGACCGAGCCGGACGTGCAGTTCGTCAAGGCGATGTACGACCGCCCGCTCGGGGACGCCCCCGGCCAGGGCGGCCGGGTCACCGAGCTGGTCGCCCGCCCCCTCCTCAATCTGCACTGGCCGCAGCTGGCCGGCTTCGTCCAGCCGCTGGGCGGCGAGTACGCCGTGCGCCGGACCCTGCTGGAACGTTTGCCCTTCCCCGTCGGGTACGGAGTCGAGCTCGGCCTGCTGGTGGACGCGCTGCACACCGTCGGACTGGACGCGTTGGCCCAGGTGGACGTGGGCGTACGGCTCCACCGCCACCAGGACGGCCAGGCGCTCGGCCGGATGGCCGCGGCGATCTACCGGACGGCTCAGCTGCGGCTCTCGCGCGGCCATCTGACACGGCCCGAGCTGACGCAGTTCGAGCGCGGTCCGGACGGGTTCGTGCCGCGCACGTACCCCGTGGACACCGAGGAGCGTCCGCCGATGGCCGGGATCAAGGAGTACTCCGGCCGCCGGGTGGCGTGAGGGAACTGACGTTTGAGCGGGCGGGCCCCGGGCTAGGTTCGCCGCATGGCTTCCCAGGTACTCGTTGCAGCGAACCGCGGCCCGCTCTCCTACGCACTCGACGACGACGGCACCCTCACGGCCCGGCGCGGCGGGGGCGGACTCGTCTCCGGCCTCTCCGCGGCCCTCGCCCGCCAGCCGGAGGCGCTGTGGATCTGCGCGGCGCTGTCGGACGCGGACCGGGAGGCGGTCCGCCGGGGCGTCTCCGAGCCCGGCGTCCGGATGCTGGACATCGATCCCACGACGTACGACGACGCGTACAACGGCATCGCGAACTCGGTGCTGTGGTTCACCCACCACCACCTGTACGACATCCCGCGCGAGCCGGTCTTCGACGCGGGGTTCCGCCGTCAGTGGGATTCGTACGTCGCGTACAACCACGCCTTCGCGGTGGCGCTGGCCGAGGAGGCGGGCGAGGGCGCGGCCGTGCTCGTGCAGGACTACCACCTGGCGCTGGTCCCCGGTGAGCTGCGCGAACTGCGGCCCGATCTGAGGATCAGCCACTTCACGCACACCCCGTGGGCCTCGCCGGAGTTCCTGGGCATGCTCCCCGACGACATCCGCTCGCAGCTGGTGTGGGGGATGCTCGGGGCGGACATCGCGGGCTTCCACACCTGGGCGTGGGCGGACGCCTTCACGGCCGGCGCGCACATCGACGACGCGAGCGGCACGGCCCGCCCGACCGGGGACCCGCGGCGCGGGGTTCAGCACCGGAGGGCGGGCGGGCCCACGCGCCACACGGACGTGGCCGTGTACCCGCTGGGCGTGGACGAGGACGAGCTGCGGGCGCTGGCGCACCGGCCGGAGGTCGGCGACAAGCTGGCGGCGCTGCGCGCGGAGGTCGGGGACCGCAAGACGATCGTCCGGGTGGACCGGACCGAGCTGTCGAAGAACATCATCCGGGGGCTGCTGGCGTACCGGGAGCTGCTGACGGAGCACCCCGAGTGGCGCGGCCGGGTGGTGCACCTGGCCTCGGCGTACCCCTCCCGCCAGGACCTGGCGGTGTACCGGTCCTACACGCAGGCGGTGCGGGAGCTGGCGGACCGGATCAACGAGGAGTTCGCCACGGAGGACTGGCAGCCGGTGCTGGTGTCGGTGAAGGACGACTTCGCCCGCTCCCTGGCCGCGTACCGGCTGGCCGACGTGGCGCTGGTGAACCCCGTCCGGGACGGGATGAACCTGGTGGCGAAGGAGATCCCGGTGGTGTCGGACGCGGGGTGCGCGCTGGTGCTGTCGACCGGGGCGGGGGCCTACGGGGAACTCCGCGAGGACGCGCTGACGGTGAACCCGTACGACGTGTCGGCGACGGCGCGGGCGTTGCACGCGGCGCTGTCCATGCCGGCGGGTGAGCGGCTGGAGCGCACGAAGCGCCTGGCCGCCGCCGCCACGGCACTCCCCCCGACCGACTGGTTCACGGCCCAGCTGGACGCCCTCCGCGAGGTCTAGGGGGCGTCTTGCCGATCAGGCCGGGTCAGTCCAGGTCGAACTGCCAGTACGCGCTCTCGCGGTAGCTCGCGGACGGGGGGCGGACCTCGACCGTGACCGGGGTCCCCCGCCTGTCGGGCACGACCCTCACCTGGACGGTCCGCTTGCCGCCCTCGGCCAGGGGCGGCATGAGGGCCGCGGCCGCCTCGTCCTCGTTGAGCCAGGTCAGCGTGGAGTCGGACGGGTGGCCGTCGGAGGACCTGCCCGGCCGCACGACGACGGGGGCGTCGGCGATGGTGCTGGTGGCGGTCCTCTTCGACCCGCCGCCCGGCTTCAGCACCTCGTCGGTGCCGTTGGCGTAGGTGACGGTGAAGCGGTAGGCGCCTCCGGCCTCGCGGCGCGGCCTGCCGACCGTGACCTCCAGGTCGTCGATGTACCGGGCGGTCGCGCCGGCGCCGAGCGGGTCCGACACGCTGCCGGAGGTGGCGCCGTTGTCGAGGTGCCCGCCGCCCTGCAGGCCCTTCCCGATCTCGGCCAGCGCCGTGGCTCCCACGAGGGCCAGAACGGCGGCGACGAGCAGCGCCACCGCGCAGCCGGTGAAGCCGCGGGTGCTCGCGGCGGTCTCGGTGTCGGGGGTCGGGTCCGTGTCCATGCGGTCGACGATAGGAGCGGCCGGGCGGCGGATCATGAGCGCGCGTACTCAAAAACCGGCTGGGTACCCGGGTACCCGGGCCCGTGGGTGCGTGCGTACCGGACACCGGGCGCCGCGGGCGCGGCACCCGGGCGTCAGGAGCGGATGGCCCCGGCCAGGGCCGCCAGGAAGGCGACGACCTCGGACGGGCCGTCCAGGACCAGATCGGCGCGGGCGGCGAGTTCCTGCACCTCGGCCGAGCCGCTGCACACCAGCAGCCCAGGCAGCCCGTCGGCCCGGCGCTTCTCCACCGCGGAGTACGCGGCGAGGTCGCCGAGGTCGTCGCCCGCGTACAGGACCGCCTCCGCGTCCCGTTCCGCCAGGAACTCCGTCAGGGCCACGCCCTTGTCCATCCCCGGCGGCCGCAGCTCCAGCACCGCCCGCCCCGGCTCCACCATCAGCCCGTGCCGCGCCGCCAGCTCGGCCAGCGGTTCGCGCAGCGCGGCGAAGGCCGCGTCCGGGTCGGCGGCGCGCCGGGTGTGGACGGCCAGCGCCCGGCCCTTCTCCTCGATCCAGGTGCCGCGCCAGGCCCCGATGGAGTCCAGGAACCCGGGCAGCTCCGCCCGTACGGCGGCCACGCCCGGGTGCTCGGCCGGCGCGTGGACGATGCCGGTCACCGCGTCCCACCGCTCGGCGCCGTAGTGGCCGAGGACGACGAGGTGCTCCAGCCCGGGAACTCCGGCGAAGCCCCCGTAGCGCACGGCGACGCCTGCCGGACGGCCCGTGATCACGGCCACCGAGTCGACCTCGGGGGCGAGTGCGGAGAGGGCCGGGACGGCTCCGGGGTGGGCCCGCGCCTGGTCCGGATCGGGGACGATCTCGGCGAGGGTGCCGTCGAAGTCGAGCGCGACCACGGAACGGCGGGGTGCGCGGAGCAGGGCTTCGAGGCCCTCGCGTCCGGCAGCGGTGACGGGCATCGGCAAGTCGTGCGGATGGCTCCCCATACGGACGACCCTAACGGCCCCGCCGGGCCACGGCTACGGCGCGCACGCACCCCGGGCGCCCCGCCGCCGGGCCTCGGCGAGACACCCCCTAGGGGGTGTCCGCAAAGTCCCGCCTGCCCCGCGGCGCCCGGCACGCGCTCTCGGCGCACCGGGCGAAATCCCGAGTACGTCCAGTACACCGGCTTCCGCCCGGCACACCGAGAGCACGCACCGGACACCGCGGGACCGCCCTTCGGGCGCACGGCGCTACTTTGCGGACACCCCCTAGCGCCTCGCCCGCTGCGCCTCGCGGATGCGGCGCAGCCGGTTCACGGTGCCGGGGGCGTGGGCCAGCGCGCGCGGGTCGTCCATCAGCACGTTGAGCAGCTGGTAGTAGCGGACCGGGGTCATCCCCAGCCCTTCCCGTATCGCGCGCTCCTTGGCCCCGGGCCCGGGCCAGGTGCGTCCCTCGTACGCGAGCACCGCGGCCTCGGTGGCCGTCAGCCCCACGTCGTCCGTCA
The DNA here is from genome assembly GCF_042891345.1 of Streptomyces sp. NPDC001903. Classification (NCBI taxonomy): domain Bacteria; kingdom Bacillati; phylum Actinomycetota; class Actinomycetes; order Kitasatosporales; family Streptomycetaceae; genus Streptomyces; species Streptomyces sp. NPDC001903. The sequence goes on along the minus strand of NZ_JBIASZ010000014.1, from coordinate 100,949 downwards.
TACCGCCAGATTAACGCCGCCCTCCGACAGCGCCCCGGCCGCGCCCCCGGTCTACTGCGCGTCCGCCTTGCGCGCCGACTCCGCGATGTCCTCCAGGACCTTCGCCGGCTGCCCGCCCGGCTGGACGCTCTTGCCGATGTTCTGCTTGACGTCCTCGCTCACCCCGGCCCAGGACTTCTTGCCGACCGGGTAGAGCCGCGCGTTCGGCAGCGCCTGCAGGAAGGTCTTGAGCTGCGTGGCGGAGCCGCCCGTACTGGCGTCCATGGCCCGGTAGCCGGTCGTCGTGACCGGCAGCAGGTCGTACTTGTTGGTGAACGTCGTCACGTTCTTCGCCTCGTACAGGTAGTCCAGGAACTTCCCGGACTCCTTGCGGTGGCCGTTCTTGAAGGCCATCACCCAGTCCGCGACGCCCATCGTGGGGTGCTCGGTCCCGTCGGCGGTCGGCATGGCCACCATGCCGAACTTCACGCCCTTCTCCGCCGCCTGCTTCACCAGCGTGGGGTGGCCGTTGAGCATGCCGACCTCGCCCCGCGTGAAGGCGTCGAACGCCGCCTGCCGGTCCGTCTTGGCCGGTTCGAGCGCTCCGGTGAGCCCCTGGCCGACCATCTTGTCGCGCAGGAACTCGAACGTCTTGACGTTGTCCGCGGAGTCGATCGCGTACGCCTCTTCGTTGTCGGTGTAGCCGCCGCCGCCCGCGAGCATCCACATCATCGACTCGGCCTGGGCCTCCTCGCGGCCCAGCGGCAGCGCGAACGGCGTCGCCACGCCCGCCGCCTTGAGCTTCTTCGCGGCGGCCTCCAGGTCGGTCCAGCTCTTCGGCTGCCAGCCGCCCTTGGCGTCCTTCGGCACGACCCCGGCGTCCGTCAGCAGCTTCTCGTTGTAGAAGAGCAGGCGGGTGCTGGCCACGAACGGCATGCCGTACTGGACCCGCCGGACCTTGCCCGCGTCCGCGAGCGGCGCCAGGAAGTCGGCCTCGGTGCTGACGGAGAGCAGTTCCTCCGCCGTGTACAGCTTGCCGGCGGCCGCGTAGTCGGCGTACGCGCCGATCTGCGCGATGTCGGGGGCCTTGCCGGCCTTGACCATCTCCGCGACCTTGGCGTCGACCTCGGACCAGGAGTAGACGCTGACCTCGACCTTGACGCCGGGGTGGTCCTTCTGGAAGCCCGCGGCGAGGTCCTTCCAGTAGCCCGCCGAGGAGTTCTGCGGATTGTCCCCGTAGTCGGCCGCCACGACCCGCAGGGTCACCTCGTTGTCCCCGGTGAGGCTCCCCACGGCTCCGCAGCCGGTCAGTGCCGCGGCGGTCAGGCTCAGCGCGGCGCCGGTCGCGGCCAGGCTCAGGTAACGGCCCTTCACAGTTCTCGATCCACCCCTTGTTGTACGTACGATCCACGTAAGGTCTACACCACTTTGGCGGCTCGTCCACATCCGGAACGCACGGTGTCCGGTTCGTCGCCCGACCAAGGCCTTCGATTTTGTATGGCCGCTCAACAATCCCCTCCAATGGACTAGACCTTTCCCCGCCGAGCACGCGAGACTGTCACCTGTGAAACCCGTGAAACACGCCGTGAAGCACGTCATCGCCCTCGATGTGGGCGGCACCGGGATGAAGGCCGCCCTCATCGCCGACGACGGCACGCTGCTGTACGAGGCGCGCCGCGCCACCGGCCGCGACCGGGGCCCCGACGCCGTCGTCGAGACGATCCTGGAGTTCGCCGCCGAGCTGTCCGGGCTCGGCCGCGAGCGCTTCGGCGTGCCCGCCGTCGCGGCCGGCGTCGCCGTCCCCGGCATCGTCGACGCCGAGAACGGGATCGCCGTCTACGCGGCGAACCTGGGCTGGCGCGACGTGCCCATGCGCGAGCTGCTCAGCGGGCGGCTCGGCGGCATCCCGGTCGCCCTGGGCCACGACGTCCGCACGGGCGGGCTCGCCGAGGGCCGCATCGGCGCCGGCCGGGGCGCCGACCGCTTCCTGTTCGTCCCCCTGGGCACCGGCATCGCCGGCGCCATCGGCATCGCCGGCCGCATCGAGGCCGGCGCCCACGGCTACGCGGGCGAGATCGGCCACATCGTGGTCCGCCCCGGCGGCCCCGCCTGCGGCTGCGGGCAGTACGGCTGCCTGGAGACCCTCGCCTCCGCCTCCGCCGTCAGCCGCGCCTGGGCGGCCGCCTCCGGCGACCCGGCCGCGGACGCCGCGGACTGCGCCAAGGCCGTCGAGTCCGGTGACGCGCGCGCCCGCGAGGTGTGGCAGGCCGCCGTCGGCGCCCTCGCCGACGGCCTGGTCACCGCGATCACCCTGCTGGACCCGCGCACGCTGATCATCGGTGGCGGGCTCGCCGAGGCGGGGGAAACCTTGTTCACACCACTACGGAAGGCCGTCGAGGAGCGCGTGACGTTCCAGCGGCTGCCCGACATCGTTCCGGCGGCCCTCGGGGACACCGCCGGATGCCTGGGCGCAGGGCTGCTCGCCTGGGACCTACTCGCCACGGAGGTACCTGCCTGATGTCCGGAAGCGCACACAGCACCGTTCTCTCCGGCGCCAGGGTGGTCCTGCCCACCGGGACCGTGGCGGGCGGCCGCGTCATCGTCGACGGCGAGCGCATCGCCGGCAGCGCCGCCGAGGGCGCGCGGACCGTCGACCTGTCCGGACACTGGCTCGTCCCCGGCTTCGTGGACATGCACAACCACGGCGGCGGCGGCGCCTCCTTCACCTCCGGCACCGCCGAGGAGGTCCTCAAGGGCGTACGGACCCACCGCGAGCACGGCACCACCACGCTCGTCGCCTCCACCGTCACCGGCGACCTGGACGAACTGGCCCGCCGCGCCGGGCTGCTCGCCGAACTGACGCAGGCGGGCGAGATCGCCGGCATCCACTTCGAGGGGCCGTTCATCAACCCCTGCCGCAAGGGCGCGCACAAGGAGGACCTGCTCCGCGACCCCGACCCGGCCGAGGTCCGCAAGCTCATCGACGCCGCGCACGGCGCCGCCCGCATGTTCACCCTCGCCACCGAGCTCCCCGGCGGGCTGGACTCCGTACGGCTGCTGGCCGAGCACGGGGTCATCGCCGCGATCGGCCACACCGACTCCACGTACGAGCAGACGCGCCAGGCCATCGACGCGGGCGCGACCGTCGCCACCCACCTCTACAACGCGATGCCCGGCATGGAGCACCGCGCGCCCGGCCCGATCGCCGCGCTGCTGGAGGACGAGCGGGTCACCGTCGAGCTCATCAACGACGGCACCCACCTGCACCCGGCGATGCTGGAGCTGGCCTTCCACCACGCGGGCGCGCACCGCGTGGCGCTCATCACCGACGCGATGGACGCGGCGGGCTTCGGCGACGGGATCTACCACCTGGGGCCGCTGGAGGTCGAGGTCAAGGAGGGCGTGGCCCGCCTCGTCGAGGGCGGTTCGATCGCGGGCTCCACGCTGACGCTGGACACCGCCTTCAAGCGGTCGGTGACCTTGGACAAGCTGCCCGTCGAGTCCGTGGTGCAGGCGATCTCGGCCAATCCGGCCAAGCTGATCGGCCTGTACGACGAGGTCGGCTCGCTGGAGCCGGGCAAGTACGCCGACCTGGTCGTCCTGGACGCCGAGTTCGACGTCAAGGGCGTCATGCGGCGCGGCGAGTGGATCGTCGACCCGCTGGTCTGACGAAGGCCGCGGCGCTGGTCCGGGCGGGTACGGAGGGAAGCGGGCGGCCCGCGGGACTGGGCCGCCCGCACTGCTGTTTGGCATGATCCCGGCACACACCGAGACCGGGGCCTGCCATGATCCTCACCGTGACGCTCAACACCGCACTCGACGTCACCCACCATGTACCGAAGCTGATTCCGCACGCCTCGCACCGGGTCACCGCAGTGAGCGAGCGGCCCGGCGGCAAGGGGCTCAACGTCGCCCGGGTGCTGGCCGCGCTCGGCCACGAGGTCACCGCGACCGGCTTCGCGGGCGGCCGCACGGGCGCCGTCGTACGCGAACTGCTCGCCGGCGCCCCGCGGGTGACGGACGCTCTGGTCCCCTGCTCGGGCACCACCCGGCGCACCCTGGCCGTGGTCGACGAGTCCTCGGGGGACACCACGCAGTTCAACGAGCCGGGCCCGCTGATCGGTTCCGCGGAATGGGCCGCCTTCCTCGGGCGCTACGAGGAGCTGCTGGCCGGGGCCGCCGCGGTGGCCCTGTGCGGCAGCCTCCCGCCGGGCGTGCCGGTGGGCGCGTACGCCCTGCTCGTACGGGCCGCCCGCGCGGCCGGGGTCCCGGTCCTCCTGGACACCAGCGGGGAGGCCCTGCGCCGCGGGGTCGCCGCCCGGCCCGAGATGATCAAGCCGAACGCCGCCGAACTCGCCGAGCTGACCGGCTCCCGCGAGCCCCTCCAGGCCACCCGCGACGCCCGCCGCCGCGGCGCGCACGCCGTGGTGACCTCGCTCGGCCCGGGTGGGCTGCTGGCGGCCACCGCCCAGGGCACCTGGGAGGCGGCCCCGCCGCGCGCCCTGACGGGCAACCCGACCGGAGCCGGGGACTCCGCCGTGGCGGGCCTGCTGTCGGCCCTCACGGAGGGCCTGGACTGGCCGGCCCGCCTGACCCGCGCGGTCGCCCTCTCGGCGGCCACGGTCCACGCCCCGACGGCGGGAGACTTCGACCCCCGCACCTACGAGGAGGTACGGGGGTCGGTGAAGCTGACGGCGCGCTAGGCCGTCCCGGCCTGATCCGAAAGACACGGCCTGGACGCGGCCTGGGGCCCGGCCGTTGCGGGCGGGCCGGTCAGCCCTTCTCGAGCCAGAGCTGGTCGAGGTTGACCTCGCACTGGTTCCCGGCCTCGCACGAGATCTTGACCGTGTTCGTGCCCTGCTTGAGCGTCACGAGCGACCAGGTGTTGGTCCAGCCCTTGTCCCACTCGCCCGGCTTGGCCCCGGAGAAGTTCTTCATGTTGATCGGCCGGGACTGGGCCTCGCCGTTGATGGTCAGCGTGGTGCTGGCGTCCTTGCCGGGCACCCCGTAGACCATCTTCAGCTTGTACTGGCCCGCCTTGGCCACGTCCACGGTCCAAGTCGCCGCGGCACCGGCGGCGTTCAGACCGCCCACGTACTGGCCGCCCGCGCTCTTCGCGCCCGGGACGGTGGCTTCCAGGTGCGCGCCGCCCGTGAGGGACATGCCCGCGCCCGAGGCGTCCGCCTTGGGCAGCGGGGCCTCCGCGGACTGCGAGGGGCTCGGCTGGGCCGACGAGGAGTTCTGCGGCTGCGCGGACTGCTGCCCGCCCGTCGCGCTGCCCTTGTCGTTCTTGTCCTTGTCCTTGTCGCCGAAGGTCACGGCCGCGCCGATGCCGATCGCGACCGCGGCGACCACCGCGACCGCCGCGATGAGCATGCCCTTGCGGCTGGAGCCGGCGCCTCCGCCGCTGCCGCCGTGGCCGCCCGGCGCGGGGATCGTCGTCGTGGTCTGCCCCTGCTGCGGCGGAACCCCGTAGCCGCCCGCCTGGAGGGCTTCCGGGGCCTGGTACTGGGCCTGGTAGGCCGGCGGCTGCTGCTGCGGCGGAACCTGGGCGCCGCGCTGGCCGCCGTACGTCCGCTCACCGACCGTGCGCACCTGGTTGTACGAGGTACGGGGGACACCGGGCTGCACGCCGGGCTGCCCACCGACCGTCGGGCCGGGGTAGCCGTATCCACCGCCCGGTGGGGGCGGGGTGGCTCCGGCGGCCTGGCCGTCCGCGTAGAGATAGCCGAACGGATCGTCGTCCTCGGGCTTGTTCGCCCCACTGTTCGGGCCGTGGTTCGCGGGCGTCGTCATCGCAGGTCACTCCTTTCGACCCACGGGAGCCTACCCCGAACACGTGCACCCACGGGCGGCCGATCGCCTCAGCCGGCCCGGCGGTGTGCCTTGGAGCGGGACCTTTTCTCGATGTACATCCGCTGGTCGGCGGAGCGCAGCACCTCGTCCGCCGACATCCCGCAGCTGGCCCAGCCGATGCCGAAACTCGCGCCCACACGGACCGCGCGGCCGTCCACCCGGATCGGCGGGATGATGGCGTTGCGCAGCCGGACGGCCAGGTCGGCGGCGTCGGCCGCGCCCAGTCCGTCCGCGAGGACGACGAATTCGTCACCACCCAGCCGAGCGACGGTGTCACCGTCCCTGACGCCCGTCGTCAGCCGCCGGGCCACCTCGATCAGGACCGCGTCACCCGTGTGGTGTCCGAACCGGTCGTTGATCGATTTGAACCCGTCGAGGTCGCAGAAGAGCACCGCGAGCCCCTTCGTCCCGTCGTCGACGTCCGTCGCGGGCGCGACCGTGTGCACGTGGTGGTCGTACGGGCCCGGGCCCGCGCCGGGTCCGCCGGGCCCGGGAACCCCCGGGACACCGGGTGCGGGCACGACCGGGGCGCCCGGGTACTCGAAGGGCTCGGGGTAGGCGTCGGGCCGAAAGCCGTGCTCCCCGACGGCACCACCCGCCTCGATCCCGCCGCCGTGTCCGCCGTGTCCGCCGTGCGCCCCGTGCCCCTCGTACGCCGCGTCGAGCGCTTCCACGGCGGTGGCGCGGACCGACTGGGGCCTGCGGCACAGCCGCGCCCCGAGGCGGGAGCGCAGCTCGGCGCTGTTGGGCAGGCCCGTCAGCGAGTCGTGGCTGGCCCGGTGGGCGAGCTGGAGCTCGTGGCGCTTGCGCTCCTCGATGTCCTCGACGTGCGTGAGCAGGAAGCGCGGCCCGTCGGCGGCGTCCGCGACGACGGAGTTGCGCAGCGAGACCCATACATACGTGCCGTCGCGCCGCCCGAGCCGCAGCTCGGCCCGGCCGCCCTCGGCGGAGGTCCGCAGCAGGGTCCCGATGTCCTCGGGGTGGACCAGGTCGGAGAAGGAGTACCGGCGCAGCACGGAGGCGGGCCGGCCCAGCAGGCGGCACAGCGCGTCGTTGGTCCGCAGCAGCCGCCCGTGCTGGTCCCCGCCCATCTCGGCGATCGCCATGCCGCTGGGCGCGTACTCGAAGGCCTGCCGGAAGGACTCCTCGCTCGCGCGCAGCGCCTGCTGTTCGCGCTCCAGTCGGACCAGGGCCCGCTGCATGTTGGCGCGCAGCCGTGCGTTGCTGATCGCAATCGCCGCTTGGAAGGCGTACATCTGGAGCGCCTCGCGCCCCCACGCGCCGGGGCGGCGCCCGTTGCGCGGTCTGTCCACCGAAATGACACCCAGAAGTTCCCCGCCGGACGCGTACATGGGGGCGTAGAGCCGGTCCTCGGGGTGCCACTCGTCGGCGAAGCGCGGATCGGGTCCGTCCGTGTGCCACTGGGGCACGTCGTCCTCGAGGAGGACCCAGCCCTCGGTGTGCGGGATGAAGCGGAGCCCGTCCCAGCTCTCACCCATCGTCAGACGGCGTTCCCAGGAGGCGCGGGAGCCGACGCGGCCGGTGATCAGCGCCTCGGCGGCGGGGTCGCCGGCGAAGGCGGCGACGACGAGGTCCCCGTCAGGGCGTACGAGGTTGACACAGGCGAGTTCGTAGCCGAGGCCCACGACAATGCCGTCCACGACGGTCTGCAGGGTGTCCGCCAGGCTCCTGGCCGTGTTGAGCTCGGCCACCACCTGGTGAAGCTGCCGCAGGGTCGCAAGACGGACGTACGGCTCCGACTCGGTCTCCATTGCTCGCTCTCCCCGAGACCTCGACAGCAACTCCAGGTTTGTCATCGGCGTTTCGTTGCGGTGTCCCGTCCACTGAATCACAGTGAGCTGTGCCGCAGGTACACAGGGTCAACAAATCTTGCCCTCTGTGACTCAAGTCACATGAGATGAATAAAGGTGGGCAACGGGGGCCGTGTCACATGGGAGCGCTCCCCGGCCTTCTCGGGAGCAAACGATACGCCCGAGCCCCGGGCGGCCTAGGTCAACGGGCCGGGACGCGGCTCGGACTCGGGCCCGATGTGCGGCGCGGGAGGGCGAGACTAGCGTTCCGAACGTGCCGAAGACGACCCCTGTACCCGTGCCCATCCCCGCCACCCTTCATCCTGAGGGCGTGAGCAACGACGAGTTCCGTGCCGCGATGTCCCGACTGGCGGCGGGCGTGTGCCTGATCACCGCGCACGAACCGCCCCTGACGCCGACCGGCCCGGACGGCGAGGACGTCGGCATGACGGCGACCGCGTTCATGTCCGTGTCCCTGGACCCGCCGCTGGTGCTGGTGAGCCTGCGCGAGGGCTCCCGGATGGACGACCTGCTGGCGGAGCAGCCGCTGTGGGCGGTCTCGGTGCTCGCCGACCACCAGGTGCAGGTGGCGAGCCGGTTCTCGATGAAGAACCGCATCAGCGACCGGCTGCTCTTCGCGGACCTGCCCTACGGCCGCGGCGAGGTCTCGGGGGCCCCGCTGCTGACGGGCGCGCTGGCCACCCTCGAATGCCGTACGGAGAACCGCGTCGAGGCGGGCGACCACACCCTGGTCATCGGCCGCGTCCTGACCGCTGCGCTCCCGTCCCCGGACTCCCCGCCGCTGACGTACTTCCGCGGCCGCTACCGCCATCTGGCGGGCTGAACCGCCGACGGCGCCGCGCGGCGCCGCTACCAGTCGCGGCCGGTGCGGCCGCGCTTCGTCTCGGCGCGGGCCTTCTTCTCCCGCAGTCGGCGCTCGTTGATCCCCCGGGGGATCTTCGTGGCGCGGCGGGCCTTCGGCGGCGGGGCGGTGGCCTCCGCGAGCACGGACGCCATCCGGACCAGCGCCATCTCCCGGTTGCGGAACTGCGACCGGTGCTCCGAGGCCCGTACGGTCAGCACCCCGTCCACCAGCCGGGCGGCGAGCCGCTCCAGCGCCCGCTCCTTCCAGACGTCCGGCAGGGCCTTGGTCGCCGCCAGGTCGAACAGGAGCTCCACGCGCGAGTCCGACGTGTTCACGTGCTGCCCGCCCGGCCCGGAGGATCGCGAAAAACGCCAGGCGAGCTCCGCCTCGGGGAGCACGACCGAACCGCGGATGACATGAGGACCAGGCATGCCCCCCATGATCCCGCCCCGCGCGATGCCCGTCACCCGTATTTCGCCACCGCGTTTCGCCTCCTTGTTCCGCCGCGCGGAACCTACCGGCCCCCTCCCCGCGTTATGAAGGTCAGCGGTACCTTGGCCACGATCTCGCGGCCATCTGAAGACGAAGGGACACCAGTCAAAATGGCAGTAAGCCTGTCCAAGGGCGGCAACGTCTCGCTCACGAAGGAGGCCCCCGGCCTCAGCGCCGTCACGGTCGGCCTCGGCTGGGACGTCCGTACGACGACCGGTGTCGACTTCGACCTGGACGCCTCCGCCATCGCGGTGAACGCAATGGGCAAGGTCGTCTCCGACGGTCACTTCGTCTTCTTCAACAACAAGTCCACCCCGGACCAGAGCATCGTCCACACCGGTGACAACCGCACCGGCGAGGGCTCCGGCGACGACGAGTCCATCAACGTCAACCTCGCCACCCTCGCGGCCGATGTGGACAAGATCGTCTTCCCGGTCTCCATCTACGACGCCGACGCCCGCAGCCAGAACTTCGGCCAGGTCCGCAACGCGTACATCCGCGTCGTGAACCAGGCCGGCGGCGCCGAGATCGCCCGCTACGACCTCTCCGAGGACGCGGCCACCGAGACCGCCATGGTCTTCGGCGAGCTCTACCGCAACGGCGCCGAGTGGAAGTTCCGCGCGGTCGGCCAGGGTTACGCCTCCGGCCTGACCGGCATCGCCCAGGACTTCGGCGTCAACGTCTGAGGCTGAGCCCGCCTGCCGAACCGCAGCGAAGCCCCCTCCCGGCCGTCCGGGGAGGGGGCTTCGCTGCGGTTCGGCAGGTGATCCTGCAACCGCTCGCACCCGTGGACGGCGCCCTGCCGGGCCCGGTCCTCACCGAGATCGCCGCGCTCTACGCCACCGACCACGCCTTCTTCGAGCTCGGTCAAAGTAGCTTCGTCCGCCCGCGAGGGCGGGGCCGCCGGCCAGAAGGGACTTTGACGACACCCCCTAGCGGCGCCGGCGCCTACTTGGGCCGGCCCTCCCCGTACAGCCAGACGTCCCAGACCTTCTTCAGGTCGTGCCCCGTCGACCGCTCCGCGTACGCGGTGAAGTCGGCCGTACTCGCGTTGCCGTACTTGTGGTCGGTGGCCCAGCCGCGCAGCAGGGCGAAGAACTTCTCGTCGCCGACCTCCTGCCGGATCCGCTGGAGGACCATCGCGCCCCGGACGTACACGGGGGTCTCGGAGATGTCCTTGGCGCTGGGCGGGTCGGCGGGCGGGAAGGCGGCCCAGTCGGCGTCCGCGTCGTCGACCACGTCGGTGTCGCCCTTGAGGTAGGCGTCGAAGTGCTGCTGGGCGGTGGTCCCGCCGTGGTCCTCGGACCACAGCCATTCGGCGTAGGTCGCGAAGCCCTCGTTGAGCCACATGTCCTTCCAGGACTTCGGTGACACCGAGTCACCGAACCACTGGTGGGCCGTCTCGTGCAGGACGAGGTCCTCGTCGGGCGCGCCGGAGAAGACGGGTTTGGTCTGCGTCTCCAGCGCGTACGTGAGGGAACCGGCCGGCAGCACGATCGCCCCGGCCGTCCCGAAGGGGTACGGGCCGAACCTGCGGCCGCCCCACTCCACGATCTCCGGCAGCTTCGCCAGCGCGGGGGCGGCGGCGGCCGCCTCGGCCGGCGCCACGGCCTCGTACAGGGCGACCCCGGAGGGGGTCCGGCCGGTCGTCACCTTGAACTTCCCGATCGCGGCGGTGGCCAGGTAGCTCGCCATGGGCTCCGGGTTGTGCCAGGCGAATCGCGTCCGCCCGCCGCCGGCCACCGTCCGGGAGGCCAACTCGCCGTTGGAGACCGCCTCGTAGCCCTCGGGCACGGTCAAGGCGATGTCGTAGGTGGCCTTGTCACTGGGGTGGTGGTTGCCGGGGAACCAGGCCATCGACCCGATCGGCTCGCCGACCCCGACGGCCCCGTCGGCCGTGGCGATCCAGCCCTCCTTGGAGCCGTCCGCGTCCTCGATGGGCTTCGGCCTGCCGCGGTAGTCGATCTCCGTACGGAAGACCTCGCCCTTCTTGAGGTCCTTGGCGGGGCGCACCGTCAGCTCCCGGCCGGTCCGGTTGTACCGGGCGCCCGTTCCCTGCACGGTGACGTCCTCGACCTGCAGGCCGGCGAGGTCGAGGTTGAAGGAGCTGAGCCCCTGCTGCGCGCGGGCCGTGATGACGGCCGTGCCGTTCAGCTCCCCGTCGGCCGGGTCGTAGCCGAGGTCCAGGTCGTAGTGCTCGATCTGGTAGCCGCCGTTGCCGGCCTTGGGGAAGTACGGGTCCCGCAGCCCGGACGCACCGGGCCGCCCCTGCACCGTGTCGGCCGTACACGCCGTGGTGAGGGCGAGCAGGGCGGCAGCGGCGGCTGCAGGAGCGGCGGCGGCGAGGCGGGAGAGCGCGCGGCGGTGATCCACGCGCCCGATCCTATGCGGGCCCGATGTCGTACTTCGGGGTGATTACTTCTCCAGGGAGTCGACGCCGGCCTTGGCGTACTTCTCGTCCAGGTCGCCGCTCGGGGCGCCGGCCACGCCGATGCCGGCGACCGGGGCGCCCTTGGCCTGCACCGGGGTGCCGCCGCCGAGGAAGAGGGTGCCGGGGATGTCCTTCAGGTTCGGGGTCTGGGCGAGGCGGCCCGCGAGCACCGAGGTCGGGGCGTTCCAGGACACGGCGGTGAAGGCCTTGCGCTGCGCCGACTCGTAGGACTGCGGGCCCGCGCCGTCGCCGCGCAGGGTGACGATGGTGTTGCCGTTGCGGTCCACGACCGCGACCGTCACCTTCTGGTTCTCCTTCTGCGCGGCGTCCAGCGCGGCCTGCGCGGCGCGGGTGGCGGCGTCGACGGTGAGGTGGGTCGTGGTGGTGAAGTTCTTCTCGTCCGCCCCGCCGTCCTTCTTCGCGGCGGCGGCGGCGACGGCGGCCGGGGCGCTCTCGGCCTGGGCGGCGCTGGCGCTGACCGCGCCGAAGGTCCCGGCGCCGAGCGCGACGGCGAGGGCGGTACCGGTGAGAACGCGGGTGCGGGTGTTCATGTCTGCTGCTCCTGGGTGCGTCGGCTGAGTACGTCGGCTCGTCCTGCTGCTCCAAGCCTGGGGCCGTACCCGGCCCCGACCCGTCCGCGTACCGGCTCGCGCCGGCTGCCGCACCGGTTGACCCGGGGGTCAACCGATCGGTCGATGCGGCCGGGGTGCGCGCACGGATGGGATGGTCGGCGCCATCGTGTACGACCAGGCACGATGGAGGAGCCAGACACCGACCCGGGAGCCCGCCGTGAGCCACGTGAGCCGCGTACCACCGCCGGCGCCGGTGCCGGGTGCGGCAGGTGCGCTCGGAGCGCCGGGAGGTTCCGCGGGGACGCCCGGGAAGGCGGACACGCGGGCCCTGGCCGCCGTCATGCACACGGCGTTCTTCCTGCTCCTCGGCGCCTCGGTGGCCCGCTTCCTGCTGCGCCACCCGGGCTCGCCCAGCACCCCGTGGATCATCGCCCTCAGCATCACGCTGGCCCTGCTGTACGTGCTCGGGCCCGCGCTCGGGGCCGCGCCCACCGTGCGCCGGCTGCTCTGGCTCGGACTGGTGGTGGCGGCCTGGGTGGTCCTGGTCGTCCTCGCGCCCAGCTTCGCCTGGTGCGCCGTCCCCCTCTTCTTCACCGCCCTGCGCACGCTGCCGCCCCGCGCCGCGATCGTCCTGGTGGCCCTGCTGACGGTGTTCGTGGTGGCGGCCCAGCTCAAGCTCTCGCGCGAGTTCGACCCGAACCTGCTGCTGGCCCCGCCCGCGATCGCGGCCCTGGCCACCGCCGTCTTCGTCCACATGGAGCGCCAGGCCGAGTCCCAGCGCGCGCTGATCGACGACCTGATCCGCACCCGCCGCGAACTCGCCGCCACCGAGCGCCGCGAGGGCACCCTCGCCGAGCGGCAGCGGCTGTCGATGGAGATCCACGACACGCTCGCCCAGCACCTGTCCAGCCAGCAGATGCTGCTCCAGGCCGCGGACCGCACCTGGGACAGCGACCCGGCCACCGCCCGCGCGCACGTCCGTACCGCCACCGGCATCGCGGCGCGCGGCCTGGCGGAGGCCCGGCGCCTCGTCCACGACCTGGCCCCGCCGGAGCTCGAAGGGGGCGGCGGCCTCGCGGACGCGCTGCGCGCGCTCGACGCGGGCCCGGACCTCGAGGTCCGCTTCCACCTGGAGGGCACCCCGGCCCCGCTCCCGGACCGGGTCCAGTCGGCGCTGCTGCGGATCGCGCAGGGCGCGCTGGCCAACGTACGGGAGCACGCGCACGCCCGTACCGCGGCCCTGACCCTGAGCTTCCTGGGCGACCAGGTGGTCCTGGACGTCGCGGACGACGGCGAGGGCTTCACCGAGCCGCGGGAGGCGGCCGGCGACCGCGGGCACGGGCTCCCGGCGATGCGCGCCCGCGTCCGGCAGCTCGGCGGCACCCTGACCCTCGAATCCACCCCCGGCGAGGGCACGGTCCTCTCCGCGGCCATCCCCCTGGAGCCCCCCGCATGACGACCGGAACCGGCCCGATGACGACGATCCTGCTCTGCGACGACCACGCGGTGGTCCGCGCCGGCCTGCTGGCGCTGCTCGGCAGCGCGCCCGACATCGAGGTGCTGGGCGAGGCGGGCAGCGGCGAGGAGGCCGTCGCCCTGGCTGCGAAGCTGCGCCCGGACGTGGTGCTGATGGACCTCCAGCTGGGGGAGGGCATCGACGGGGTCGAGGCCACCCGCCGCATCACGGCGGTGACCGACCCGCCGCACGTCCTGGTCCTGACGACGTACGACACGGACGCGGACGTCACCCGGGCGATCGCGGCGGGCGCGACGGGCTACCTGCTGAAGGCGGAGCGCCCGGAGGAGCTGTTCGCGGCGATCCACTCGGCGGCGGCGGGCCGCACCACGCTCTCCCCGCCGGTGGCGAGCCGCGTGATGGCCCAGCTGCGGGGCTCGCGCCCGACGCTGACCGACCGCGAACTGGACATCCTGGGCCAGCTGGCCCGGGGCCTGGGCAACCGGGACATCGCCCGGGCCCTGTTCATCAGCGAGGCCACGGTCAAGACCCACCTGGGCCGCATCTACGACAAGCTCGGCGTGGACACCCGGGCGGGGGCGGTCTCGGTGGCCAAGGAGCAGCGCCTCCTGCCGTGACGGGCCCGCGGCGGCGGGCCGCCGCCGCGCCGGCGGGGCGGGATCCGGACACCGGGCGGGGCGTGTTCGGACAACCGTTCCGGGATCCCCGGGAAACTTTGTCGTAGACCTGCCAAAGCCGGGCCCCGCCCTGTCACGCTCTCTCGCGCCGCCACCCCGGCCACCGCGAAGGAGCCCGAGTGACCCACCCCACGTCCTCTCGCCGCACCCGCCTCGCCGTCCTCCTCGGGACGGCCGCCGTCCTGACGGCCACGGCGGTGACAGCCCCGGCGACGGCCGCGGCCCGGACCCCGTACGGCACTGCCGGCACCGGCGCCGGCGGCCCCGCCGGCACCGTGATCGGGATCGGAAGCGGAATCGGCCCCGGTCCCGGCGCCGCCACCGGCACGGGCCACAGCCAGCACGCCGGCACCGTCCCCCTCGGCACCTACTTCACGGGCAGCGCCTACCAGCTCCGCGACCCCGGCCGCGGCAACCAGCGCACCCTCGACGCCATGAACCAGACCGGCGGCGGCACCCTCTTCACCGACCCCGACAACGACTGGGGCGGCACCGGCACCCCCGCCAACCGCCAGTCCGCGGGCGTGGACGCCCACTACGCCACCGCCGTCACCTGGGACTTCTACAAGGGCGTCCTCGGCCGCAACGGCATCCGCGGCGACGGCACCGGCGTCACCTCCCGGGTGCACTACGGCAGCAACCACCCCAACGCCTTCTTCGACCCGAGCTGCTTCTGCGCCAGCTACGGCGACGACCCCGTCACCGGCAAGACCCTCGCCACCCTCGACATCGTCGGCCACGAGCTCACCCACGGCGTGATCGCCTCCACCGCCGGCCTCGGCTCCGCCGGCGAACCCGGCGGCCTGAACGAGGGCACCGCCGACATCCTCGGCACCGCGATCGAGTTCTTCGCCGACAACACCACCGACGTCGGCGACTACTTCATCGGCGAACGCGTCTTCGCCGACGGCCCCCTGCGCCGCATGGACCGCCCCAGCCTCGACGGCCACTCCCGCGACTACTGGTCACGCGACATCGGCACCCTGGACGCGTACGCCGCATCGGGACCCGCCCGGCACTTCTTCTACCTCCTCGCCGAGGGCAGCGGCCCCAAGGAGATCAACAAGATCGCGTACGACTCCCCCACGTACGACGGCTCGAAGCTGCTCGGGATCGGCCAGGACAAGGCCGTCCGCATCTGGTACCGGGCCCTGAGCCTGTACATGACCTCCACCACCGACTACGCCCGCGCCCGCACCGCCACCCTCAGGGCCGCCGCGGACCTCTACGGCCCGGCGAGCGCGGAGTACGGGAGGGTCGCCGCCGCCTGGACCGCCGTCAACGTCCGCTGACGCGGCCGCACGGCCACCGCCGGGACAGGGACCGCCGCGCACCGGTAACACCGTCACGCCGCACCCGTGACACCATCGGGTACGTGCTCGACATCGGCTACTCCCTCTCCCGGCGCTTCCCGGACCCCCCGCAGACCGACTACCGCTCGGCGGACGTCCACTCGCTGCGCCACGACCTGTTCTGCGGGGACGTCTACCTCGCCGACACCGCCAAGGACCGGGAAGTGTCCACAGCCTGGGGATGGGTTCCCGTACTGGACTTCGCCTGGGCGCTGTGCGACATCGTCGAGCAGCTCGACAAGGACCCCCGCGGCAGCCGCGCCGCCAACCGGCAGTACGCCGAACTCGACTTCACCGAGTCCAGCGACCGCATGCTCTTCGAGCGGCGCTTCGGCTGGGTGGACATCGAGGCCGACTGGATGCCGCCGGAGGAGGAGCCGCTGACCTTCAGCCACCGCCTGCTGCGCCGCGAAGCCCGCGACTTCCTGCACGACCTGATCGCGGACCTGACCGACATGCACGACACCCTGGCCGACAACCCCGTCATCTGGACCCTCCAGTCCCGCTTCCCCCGCGTCCCGGCGTAGCCGATCCCGGGCGCAGCCGATCCCGGGCGCAGCCGATCCCGGGCCGGCCGGCGGGGTTACGCGAGCACGCGCAGGCCCAGCTGGGCCGCCAGGGCCGGGGCCAGGTCGAAGAGCTGGGGCGGGCTGATCACCGCGCCGGACAGCGCCTCCACCCCGCGCGCGATGCCCAGCTCCGCGGCCCCCCGCAGGTCCACGTCCGCCATCCGCGCCCCCGTGAAATCGGTCCCCCGCAGCGCGCACCCGCGGAACTCCACCCGCTCCAGCACCGCACCCGCGAAGTCCGCCTCCACCAGCACGCACCCGTCGAAGACCACGTCCTTCAGGCGCGCCTTCCGCAGGTTCAGGTAGTCGATCTTGCCGCCGCGGAACACCACCCGCTCCAGCACGGCTCCGTGCAACTGCACGCCGCCGAGCCGCGCCTCCACCAGCTCCACGTCCCGCAGCGAGGCCCCGGACAGGTCCGTCCCCACCCCCCGGACCCCCTCCAGCACCGAGTCCAGGATCCGGGCCTTCGCCAGCCCCGTCCCGTCCAGCGCGCACCGCCGCAGCGCGCAGTCCATGAAACGGGCGCCGATCCCCTCCTGCCCCGCCAGATCCAGGTCGGCGAACTCCAGCCCGTCGTAGTCCCCGTCCGGCTCCAGCCCACCGCCCCGCCACCCGCTCAGCTCCGGCAGCCGCACCTCCGGCCGCCGCGCCGCCTTCACCGTCTCCCGCTGCCCCTGCCGTCCGTTGCGCGCCATTCCCCCATCGTCCCCCGCCCCACTGACAACGCCCGCGGAAGCCTTGACCTCAACCATGCTTGAGGTCGGAGCCTGTCGCCATGGACACCTCGCAGACCATGCGCGCCATCCGCCTCCACGCCTTCGGCCCCGCCGAGAACCTCACCCTGGAGCGCACCCCGACCCCCGTACCCGCCCCCGGCCAGGTCCGCATCGCGGTGGCCGCCGCCGGGGTCCACCTCCTCGACACCGCCCTGCGCCAAGGCGTGCGGAGCCCCGTCCACGCCCTCCCCGAGCTCCCGACCGTCCCCGGCCGCGAGGTCGCCGGCACCGTCGACGCCCTCGGCCCCGGCACCGACCCCGCCTGGCTCGGCCGCCAGGTCGTCGCCCACCTCGGCTTCGCGCCCGGAGGCTACGCCGAGTACGCCGTCGCCGACGCCGACCGCCTGCACCCCGTACCGCCCGGCCTCGACCCCGCCCAGGCCGTCGCCATGATCGGCACCGGCCGCACCACCCTCGGGATCCTGCAGTTCGCCGACCTCGGACCGGACTCCACCGTCCTCGTCCCCGCCGCCGCCGGCGGCATCGGCACCCTGCTCGTCCAGTACGCCCGGAACGCCGGCGCCACCGTCGTCGCCCTCGCCGGCGGCCCCGCCAAAACCGCCCTGGCCGCCGCGAACGGCGCCCACCTCGCCCTCGACTACACCGCCCCCGACTGGCCGCGGGCCGTACGCGAAGCCCACCCCGCCGGCGCCACCGTCCTCTTCGACTCCGTCGGCGGCCCCGTCGCCCGCGCCGCCCTCGACCTCCTCGCCCCCGGCGGCCTCCACCTCGTCTTCGGCTGGTCCGCGGGCCCCATCCCGCTCACCGACGCCGACCGCGCCCGCCTCACCGCCCGCGGGATCACCACCGAGAACGTCCTCGGCCCGGCCATGCTCCGGCGCGCCGGCGGCGAAGACCCCCTGCGCCTGCTCGAGACCCGCGCCCTCGCCGAAGCCGCCGCCGGCCGGCTGCGGCCCGCCCTCCAGCGCTACCCGCTCGCCGAAGCGGCCTCCGCCCACCACGCCCTGGAGACCCGCGCCACCACCGGCAAGGTCGTCCTCGAACCCTGACGGGCACCGGCCCCCCACCGGCAATATCGGATGACAGCGCCCCGTATCCCCACGTACCGTCCACCCACGTGGACCCGCTCACCGAAAAACAGATCCGTTCCTCCTTCGTGAACTGCACGAAGGGCGAGGCGGCACGCCTCAAGCTCCCGCTGGACTTCAGCGAACTCCCCTGGGAAAACCTCGACTTCCTCGGCTGGGTCGACCCAGGAGCGCCGCTGCGCGCCCACCTCGTGCGCCGGGACGCCGACGGAACCCCCGTCGGCATCACCCTGCGCGTCCCGGGCGTGAGCCGCACCAGCGCCCTCAAGTCCAGCGTCTGCCAGATCTGCCTCACCGGGCACGCCGCCTCCGGCGTCTCCCTCCTGGTCGCCCCCCTCGCCGGGGCCCGCGGCCGCGAGGGCAACACCGTCGGGATCTACGTCTGCTCCGACCTCGCCTGCTCCCTCTACGTCCGGGGCAAGCGCCAGCCGAAGCTGCGGGCGGGCCGGTACGAGGAGACGCTCACGCTCGCCGAGAAGGTCGAGCGCACCCGCGCCAACCTCGACTCCTTCACGGCGAAGATCACCGCCTGACGCGGCGCCCGGACCCGGCGCGGCGGCCTCAGCCCCGGACCGGGTCCGGCGCCGCGCCGAGCCGCCGCAGCGCCTCGTCCGTCAGCCGGTACACGGACCACTCGTCCTGCGGCCGCGCCCCCAACGCCTCGTAGAACGCGATCGTCGGCGCGTTCCACTTCAGCACCGCCCACTCCAGGCGCTCGTACCCGCGCTCCACGCAGATCCGCGCCAGCTCCGCCAGCAGCGCCTTCCCGTGGCCGCCGCCGCGCACGCCGGGCCGTACGTACAGGTCCTCCAGGTAGATCCCGTGCACCCCGCGCCACGTCGAGAAGTTCAGGAACCAGACCGAGAATCCGACGGCCTCCCCGTCCTCCGTCTGCGCGATGTGCGCGAACGCCGCCGGCCGCTCCCCGAACAGCGCCTCCCGCAACTGCTCCGGCGTGGCCCGCGCCTCGTGCGGCACCTTCTCGTACTCCGCCAGCTCGCGGATCATCGCGTGGATGACGGGAACGTCTTCGACGACAGCGCTACGGATCATGCGAGCAGCCTAGGGGGTGCCTTGCCGATCAGGCCGTCACCGCCGGCCCAGCAGGACTTCCACCACCAGCAGTTGCTCCTCTTCCGGCTCCGGCTCCCCGTCCTCCACGTCCCACAGGCAGTTCTGCAGCACCCGGCCCAGCGTCCACGCGCGGGCCCGGTCCCGGTCCAGGCCCAGCGCCGCCGTCAGGGCGTCGAAACGCCACCGCACCTCGTCCGCCGCGAACGCGTTCCGGATCGCCGGCAGCAGCTCGAACCCCGGATCGCCCGCCAGCGGCTTCGGGTCGATCGCCAACCACGGCTCCCGGCCGCCCGCCAGCACGTTGCCGTAGTGCAGGTCCCAGTGCAGCAAGCGGTCCCCCGGCTCGCCCGCCACCTCCGCCAGCGCCGCCGCGCAGTCCGCCACCAGCCCCCGCGCCCGCCCGCGCGCCACCCGCTCCAGCGCCGCCGGTACGGACTCCAGCATTCCCGCCACCACACCCCCGAGCCCCCGCACCCCGGCCGGAGCCGGCACCCGGGTGAGCCGCGCCAGCAACTCCCCCACCACCCGCACCGCCTGCCGCGCATCCCGCTCCGCCAGCCCCGACAGCGGGCGCCGCTCGTCCAGCCGCTCCAGCAACAGCGCACCGGTCGCCGCGTCGTGCTCCAACAGCCGTACGCTGCCCCGCCCGTCCCACGCGCGCAGCGCGAGCGGCTCCCCGACGCTCTCCTCGTCCACCCGCCCCAGCTTCAGCACGGCCGCCGACCCGTCCGCCCGCTCCACCGGCAGCACCAGGGCCGTCACCCCGTGCATCCCCGGCCCGGTGCGCCGAAGGTCCCACCGCTCCAGGAACTCCGCCGCCCACGCGGGCAGCCCGGCGATGAACTCCCGCCCCGCGTCCCCCTCGTACCCGACCTGCGCCCGCACCAGCCCGTCCGGAATCTCCACCATGGGAGCTAGGCTGCCGCACCGTCGATCCCGACGGCCTCCAGCGCCGCCGCGAACGCCGCCGCGTCGAACATCGCCCCGTCCTTCGACCCCACCGGCTTCCCGTCGACCAGCACCATCGGCGTCCCCTGCGCCCCCGTCGCCTCGAACGCCTCCTCCGCCTCGCCGACCCACTCCCGGTACGTCTGCTCCGCGACCGCCCGGTCGAACGCCTCCCCGCGCAGCCCCGGCACCTCGGCCGCGATCGCCAGCAGGTGCCCGTCCGTGAACCCCGCCTTCGGCAGGCTCGCGAACACCGCCGCCTGGTACTCCGCGAACTTCCCCGCCTCCACCGACGCCCGCAGCGCGTTCACGGCCCGCACCGAACCACCGGCCCCGCCCCGGTCCAGGAACGACGCCAGCAGGTACTCGACCTTCACCTTCCCCTCGGCGGCCAGCCGCAACAGCACCTCACCGCCCGCCCCCTCGAACCTCGCGCAGTACCCGCACCGCGGATCCACCAGCACCTGCGCCGTACGCGGCGCCGCCGGATCCCCGACGACGACCTTCGCCCCGTCGACCGCGGCCGGCAGCTCCGCCAGGCGGCCGGCGATCGGGCTCGTCCGCACCACCGCGCCCCCCGCACCGGACCCCTCCCCGGCGCCGCAGCCGGCCGCCGCCCCGACGAGCAGGGCCGCCGCCACGACCGCTCCCACGACACGCCCCGCACGCCCTGCCCTCCGTATCTCCACCACGCAACAAACCTCTCTGAACCGGCACAAAACACCCATCCGGCACCCTACGGACCCCGCCGCCCCCGCCACATCAGCCAAAAGGCCGCCTCTCGCACCCCGAAACCCGGCATCCGGTACCTGGACACCCCTCCGGAACGCCCTGTACCAACTCCCCATGACGATCAACGGCGGCATCTCCTTCTGGTACGCGACAGATCAGACCGCCACCCACCAGCCACCCCGCGCCCCCCTCACCGGCCACGCCACGGCCGACGTCGTCATCGTCGGCGGCGGCTACACCGGCCTGTGGACCGCGTACTACCTCAAGACCGCCGCCCCCGACCTGCGCGTCACCGTCCTGGAGCAGAAGTTCTGCGGCTACGGGGCCTCCGGCCGCAACGGCGGCTGGCTCTACAACGGGATCGCCGGCCGCGACCGGTACGCCGAACTCCACGGCCACCAAGCGGCGCTCCGCCTCCAGCAGGCCATGAACGAGACCGTCACCGAGGTCATCGACGTGGCCGCCAAGGAAGCCATCGACGCCGACATCCACCGCGGCGGCGTCCTCGAAGTCGCCCGCACCCCCGCCCAGCTGAGCCGCCTGAAGGCCTTCCACACCGCCGAACTCGCCTTCGGCGAGACCGACCGCGAGCTCTACGACGCCACCGACACCCGCGCCCGCATCGACATCGCCGACGCGGTCGGATCCAGCTGGACCCCGCACGGCGCCCGCATCCACCCGCTCAAACTGGTCAAGGGCCTGGCGGCCGCCTGCGAACGCCTCGGCGTGGTCATCCACGAGTCCACGCCCGTCACGGAAATCGCCCCCCGCCGGGCGATCACCCCGTACGGCACCGTCCGCGCCCCGTACGTCCTGCGCTGCACGGAGGGCTTCACCGCCGCCCTCAAGGGCCAGAAGCGCTCGTGGCTCCCGATGAACTCCTCGATGATCGCGACGGCCCCGCTGCCGCCCGAGGTGTGGTCCCGCATCGGCTGGTCCGACGCCTGCACCCTCGGCGACATGGCCCACGCCTACATGTACGCCCAGCGCACCGCGGACGACCGCATCGCGATCGGCGGCCGGGGCGTCCCGTACCGCTTCGGCTCCCGCACGGACACGGACGGCACCACGCAGCAATCGACCATCACGTCCCTGACCGCCCTCCTCACCTCCTTCTTCCCGATCCTCACGGGAGTGGAGATCACCCACGCCTGGTCGGGCGTCCTCGGCGTCCCCCGCGACTGGTGCGCCACGGTCACCCTGGACCGCACGACGGGCCTCGGCTGGGCCGGCGGCTACGTCGGCTCGGGCGTGGCCACCTCGAACCTCGCGGCCCGCACCCTGCGCGACCTGGTCCTGGGGGGCTCCACGGAGCTCACCACCCTCCCCTGGGTCGACCACCGCGTCCGCCGCTGGGAACCGGAACCCTTCCGCTGGCTGGGAGTCCAGGCCCTCTACGCGGCCTACCGCGAGGCGGACCGCCGCGAAGCGGCCACCCACACCCCGACGACAACCCCCCTGGCCCGCCTGGCCAACCGCATCTCGGGCCGCCACTGACCCGAACCGCCCGAAGGCCCCGCCCACCCGGCCGGGGCCTTCGGCGGGCCCGTCGTCACCGGCCGGTGCCCGCGGTGAGCAGCCCCAGCACCTGCCGGGCCGTCCAGTTGCCCGCGGCGCCCGGGCAGGAGGCCAGGTAGTCGGCGATGTCCCGCTCCTCCCAGGGGCCCGATTCCAGGAGTCCGCCGGCCAGGTACCGCAGGTACGCCGCGGACGGCATGAGCACGTCCACGTCCTGGAGCGTCCACGGCGCCGTGAAGGTCAGCACGGGGATGCCCTCGATCGTGCCCGGGCAGATCAGGGTCTCGTACCGTCCCGGCCCGACCTCGTGGCGGCCCTCCCGGAGCACCGTCGTCAGGTCGAGGTCGCCCCCCGGCTCCTCGTACATCTCCTGTGCCGCGATGTCGGACATCTGACCAACGGTCACCAGGTGCGCGCGTCCACGCGCACGGCCCGGGGCGGTCGGATCGTAGAACCCGCGACCTCCCGTCCACACGGGTGACTCGGTCGCGAAGTAGAGGCGGCCGGCCAACTCCACCGCCACGGACCGCTCCGGCGCCCGCCGATCCCGGCAGCCGGGATACGTCCGCGCGGCGCCGGGGGGCGTTCCTCCCGCGATGTAGGCGGCAAGGCGGTCCATGTGCATGTTGGACCCGTACGAGGCGTACCAGACCCGCTCGGGAATGGAGGGCGCTCCGTCGAGCGGCGCCGCGGTGTGCACGGTCATGCGCGTTTCCTCGGGGATGTGGTGAGGGCCGCCATCGGTCCGCCCTCACGGAATGCCGTATGACGCGCCGGTCCCCCGCGTCGTCGTCACCATGACACGGAGCGGCTTTCGGTCTTGTCGTATCCGTGCGGGTGTGCACGGCCGGCTCGTGCTCTCCGCACCCGGCGCCGCCACAAGATCCGCTGAAACACGAAATCCCAGCTCAGCGAAGACCTGAGCTGGGATTTCATTGGAGCCCCCTGTCGGATTCGAACCGACGACCTACGCATTACAAGTGCGTTGCTCTGGCCGGACTGAGCTAAGGAGGCGTAACCGCCCTCACTTTACACAGCGGCCCATCCCCCGGGCCATCACGTTGTCCCGCCCCCGGGGTACCCGATCCGGCCGACCACCGCGGCCGCACGGGCGGGGGTGAGGTTGGGGTTGAGGGCCTTCAGGACGGTGGGCGTCAGGGGGCGGAGGTTCCAGACGTGGTCTATCGCCGCGGGGTCGAGGGTCGTTTCGTAATAGTCCTCGGCGAAGGCGCGGTAGGCCTCCGGGGTACCCGCCGCCAGGACGGCGAAGAGGTGCCCCGCGCCGTCGTCCGCGCCCGCGGGGACCTCCACCGGCCCCGCCCGCCAAGCGGTGTCGGAGGTCTCGCGCCAGAAGACCGCCGTCGCCTGGAGCACGCCCTCCTCGACGCAGAAGGCGGGCTCCGTCACCCACGGCCGGAAGACCTCCGGCACGGTGTCCACCAGGCCGGGCCACAGTGCGGTCTCCTCGTCGCCCCACGGGCTCATCGGGGACTCGTGGTCGAAGCCGCGCGCGAAGACACCGTCCGGGGTGAAGGCGATGGCGTACTCGTCGCCCGAGCCGTTGTCCATGAGCGCGACCTCCTCGCCGGGGCCCCAGGCCGGCACGTACGAGAAGTAGCCGCCCTGCGCGTTGCCGCCGATCAGCAACTCCAGTGCCGCCATGGCCCGGCAGCGGGCGCGGAGGGTGGGGATGTCGGGCAGGACGCGGATCAGGTCGTGGACGCTCATGGGGTGCAGCCAAGCAGACGGGTGCGACAGAGGCGGAAGTCACGGGGGCCGGGGTGCTGACAGGACGGGGAGCCGCGGGGTAGCGTCGGGCGGAGTCCTCCTTACTGGACTAGACCTTCCACTCGGATCGTCCGGCACGTTCCTGCCGGTAGAAGGGATTCATCACCATGGCTTCTGTCACCTTCGACAAGGCGACCCGGCTGTACCCCGGCGGCGACAAGCCCGCCGTCGACGAGCTGGAGCTGCACATCGAGGACGGCGAGTTCCTCGTCCTCGTCGGGCCCTCCGGCTGCGGCAAGTCCACCTCGCTGCGCATGCTGGCCGGCCTGGAGGACGTCAACGGCGGCGCCATCCGCATCGGCGACCGCGACGTCACCCACCTGCCGCCCAAGGACCGGGACATCGCGATGGTGTTCCAGAACTACGCGCTCTACCCGCACATGACCGTGGCCGACAACATGGGCTTCGCGCTCAAGATCGCCGGCGAGGACAAGGCGACCATCCGCAGGAAGGTCGAGGACGCGGCGAAGATGCTCGACCTCACCCAGTACCTCGACCGCAAGCCGAAGGCGCTCTCCGGCGGCCAGCGCCAGCGCGTCGCGATGGGCCGCGCCATCGTCCGCAAGCCGCAGGTGTTCCTCATGGACGAGCCGCTGTCGAACCTCGACGCCAAGCTCCGCGTGTCCACCCGCACCCAGATCGCCGCGCTCCAGCGCGACCTCGGCATCACCACCGTCTACGTCACCCACGACCAGGTCGAGGCCATGACGATGGGCGACCGCGTCGCGGTCCTCAAGGACGGTCTGCTCCAGCAGGTCGACACCCCGCGCAACATGTACGACCGCCCGGCCAACCTCTTCGTCGCCGGCTTCATCGGCTCCCCGGCCATGAACCTGGTCGAGGTCCCGATCGCCGACGGCGGCGTGAAGTTCGGCGACAGCGTCGTCCCGGTGTCGCGCGAGGCGCTGTCCGCCGCCGCGGACGCGGGCGACCGCACCGTCACGGTCGGCGTGCGCCCCGAGCACTTCGACATCGGCACCGAGGGCGGCCTGACGATCACCGTCAACGTCGTCGAGGAGCTCGGCGCCGACGGCTACGTCTACGGCCGCACCACGGAGGCCGAGGGCGCGCAGGACATCGTCGTGCGCGTGGGCGGCCGCCAGGTTCCGGAGAAGGGCTCGACGCTGCACGTGGTGCCGCGGGCCGGCGAGATCCACGTCTTCTCGACCTCCTCGGGCGAGCGGCTCTCCGGCTGACCCGTGAGCGTGCGAGGACGGGGGCGCTCCTTTCGGGGGGCGTCCCCGTCCGCCATCCGGGGCAGACCGGGCCATTCAGCCCCTCCCGTCAACCCTTAATTCGAAAAGCCACGTCGAACCATCCCCCGACCGGGTGACTAAATGTCGCCAAATCTTCACCGAGCGCTACTCTCGCCCTCGTGACCCACACTGCCCGCCGTATCGGCCGTTCCCTCGCCCTGGTCCTGCCCGTCGTCCTGGTCCTGTCCGGGACCCTCGCGGTCACCATGGTCCCCTGGGCGGACAACACGCCTTCCCAGATCCTGACCGCGTCCGCCGAGGACGTCTCCGTCCCCGCGAAGCCGCGCGCCGCGCAGGACGTGCTGCGCGACAAGCTGCTGGGCGAGCTCCAGCAGGGCGAGGCGCCGGGTGACGTCCTGACGCACCTCCAGCAGGAGGTCGACCGGCGCCCGTCGCTGGCCGAGCACTGCGTGGGGATCGCGCGGGCGCTGGGCCGGGCCGCCGTCGACGTGTACGGCCCGACGAAGGCGCAGTCCTTCGCGCGCCCCGTCTGCGACACCGCGTACGCGACCGGCGTCGCCTCGATGGGCTGACGGCTGACGGGCGTCGCCGTTCTCCCCCGCGTCGGGGCCTCTACTGTGGCGGCCATGACCGACGTACCCCCCGTGTCCCGCTCCTCCGTTTCCGCGGCCGCGTACCCGGCCTCCCTCGCCCAGGCGCCTGTTCAGGCGGTCGTCCTGGCGGGCGGCCAGGGTTCGCGGCTGCGTCCGTATACGGACGACCGGCCGAAGCCGATGGTGGAGATCCCGGGGACGGGGGTGCCGATCATCGGGCACCAGCTGGCCTGGCTGGCGGCCGAGGGGGTGACGGACGCCGTGGTGTCGTGCGGGCACCTCGCGGAGGTGCTCCAG
This sequence comes from Streptomyces sp. NPDC001903, assembly GCF_042891345.1. Taxonomy (NCBI): domain Bacteria; kingdom Bacillati; phylum Actinomycetota; class Actinomycetes; order Kitasatosporales; family Streptomycetaceae; genus Streptomyces; species Streptomyces sp. NPDC001903. Next base: position 74,873 of record NZ_JBIASZ010000014.1, on the reverse strand, counting down.
GAGTGGCTCGCGAAGGCGGACCTGCCGCTGCGGGTGACCACGGTGGTGGAGGAGGAGCCGCTGGGGCGCGGCGGCGGGCTGAAGTACGCGGCCCGCCACCTGCCGTACCCGAACCGGCCCTGGTACGCGACGAACGGGGACATCTGGACCCGGTTCTCGCTGCGCGAGATGGCGGAGTTCCATGCCGAGCGGGGCGCGACGGCGACGCTGGCGCTGGCCCGGCCGCGGATCCCGTGGGGGGCGGTGGAGACCAACGAGTTCGGGCAGGTGCTGGACTTCATCGAGTCCCCGCCCTCGCCCTATCTGATCAACGCGGGCGTGTACGTCTTCGGCCCGGAATTCGCGGCGCTGCTGCCGGACTTGGGCGACCACGAGCGTACGACGTTCCCGCGGCTGGCCCGGGAGCGGCGGCTGGCGGGCTTCCCGCTGCCGCAGGGGGCCTACTGGCGGGCCATCGACACGGCGAAGGACCTGACCGAGGCGGCAAGGGAGTTGGCCGCGCAGAGCGGCTCCTGAGGCCGTGCGGCGGTATCGGCGCCGCGGAACACGGAAAGGGGCCCGGCGCGCCGTGTGCGCGCCGGGCCCCTGTGTGTTGCCTCGTCAGCCGAGGAGGCCGCCGACCAGGCCGGGCTTCTTCGGGGCCGGGTCCCCGCCGCCGCTGCCGCCTCCGCTGCCGGAGCTGGAGGACGGCGGCTTCGGGGTGGACTGCTTGGGCGAGCTGCCCGAGTTCTGGCCGCTGCCGGAGCCGCGGGTCGCGGTCGGCGACTGCGAGCCGGTGCCGGCGGTCGCCTTGGCGGTGGAACCGGTGGAGCCGCGCCCGGACTTGGCGGCCGGCGCCGAGGCGCTGGCGCTGGGCTCGGCGGCCTTGGAGGGCTGCTGGGTGGCGGGCTGCTGCTGTTGCCGCGGCTGCTTGTCGGCGGGGGCCTGCGGCAGCGGGGAGCCGGGCAGGTAGTTGCTGGGGGCCTGGCCGGGCCCGGGGACGGTGACCACGGTGGTGGAGCGGACGGCGCCGCCGAGGAGGGAGCCGATCAGGAGGGTGAGTCCGCAGACGACGGTGGCCATGATGGTTCCGCGGCGCAGGACCCGCCGCCGCAGCCGCCAGATCTCCGAGCGCGGCCCGAGGGTGCGCCAGGCCTCGCCGGCGAGGCGGCCGTCGAGGGAGTAGACGGGGGCGCCGGCGATGATCAGCGGGCTCCAGGCGGCGAGGTAGATGATGTCGGGGGCGTCGTACGCGGGGACGGTCTTCCAGCTCACCGTCATCAGCAGTGCGGCCGACAGCAGGGCGCCGATGCAGGCGGCGAACCGCTGCCACAGGCCCAGGACGGTCAGCACGCCGACGACGACCTGGAGGAAGGCCACGCTGAGCCCGGCCCCGACGGGGTGGGCGAGGGCGAAGTCGCGCAGGGGTTCGGCGAGCGCCCACGGGTGGAGGGTGCGCAGCCACGTGACCATGGAGCCGCGTTCGCCGCCGTCGAAGTAGACGGGGTCGCACAGCTTGCCCATGCCGGCGTAGATGCAGATGAAGCCGAGGAAGACGCGCAGCGGGAGCAGCACGACGCCGAGGTTCATCCGGCGGCCGGGGTAGTACGAGGCCTGCCCGCGGGTGTCGGAGGGGGCGCGGCGGGAGTCGGCGGCGGGCCCGCCGCCGGGGCCGTCGTACGGTCCGGCGCCGCCGTACCGGGGGTCGTACGGGAGGTCGCGCACGGGCGCCAGCGGACGGGTCTCGTCCGGGTCTCCGTACGTGCGCTGGCCGATGACGGTCGGCGTGGCCAGCGTGTCCTCGGCGAGGTCGTGGGCGAGGTCGACACGGGGGATGGTCTGGGTGGCGCCGCCGTCGAACTCCTCGTGGCCGCGCCCGTGTTCGCGTACGGCCTGGAGAAGTCCGCCCATGGCGGCGGTGTCGCCGGGGGCGGACTTGCCGCTCCAGACGACGGGGGCCCGGCGGCGGCCCGCGCCAGCAGCGGCGGCGACCACGGCGCCGCCGAGGACGGGCACGCGGCCGGGGGCGTTCGCGGGCTTGGAACGCGCGCTCGGGCTCGGTGCGAGCCGCACGCGGAAGCTGGCGTGGTTGACGATGACCTGTGCGGGGTCGCACGGCACCTTGACCATGCTCAGCGCGGGCTGGTCGTCGAACCCTGACGTTCTGGTGTCCACACTCATCTAACCGAGTGATCAGTGTTTAGGACACTGCCTTGACAGCAGGGATGTGTCCGAGACCCGTCAAGATCAAGCCACCCCGCCCGAATCGGGCGGGGTGGCATGCTCACGGGTCACGTTCCATGAGCCAAGTGGATCAAGGCGGCGGGGCCGCCCGGGGGTCAGACGCGGCCGCGGGTGGCCCGGCGGCGGGCCGCCTCGTAGAGCACGACGCCCGCGGCGACACCGGCGTTGAGCGACTCGGCGCCGCCCGGCATCGGGATGCGCACGAGGTAGTCGCAGTTCTCGCCCACGAGGCGGCCGAGGCCCTTGCCCTCGGAGCCGACCACGATGACGACCGGGCCGCCGAGCGCCTCCAGGTCCTGCACCTCGTGCGTGCCCTCGGCGGCGAGGCCGACGATGGCGATGCCGGCCTTCTTGAAGTCCTGCAGGGCGCGGGTCAGGTTGGTGACGCGGGAGACCGGCGTGCGGGCCGCGGTGCCGGCCGAGCTCTTCCAGGCACCGGCGGTCATACCGGCGGCGCGGCGCTCGGGGATGACCACGCCGTGACCGCCGAAGGCGGAGACGGAGCGTACGATCGCGCCGAGGTTGCGGGGGTCGGTGACCCCGTCGAGGGCGACGATGAGCGGGTCGTCGCCCTCGTCGTAGGCGGCGGAGGTGAGGTCCTCCGGGTGCGCGTACTCGTACGGCGGGACCTGCAGGACCAGGCCCTGGTGGTTGAGCCCGTTGGTCATGCGGTCGAGCTCGGGGCGCGGGGCTTCCATCAGGTTGATGTTGCCGCGCTCGCCGGCGAGCTGGAGGGCCTCGCGGACGCGCTCGTCGTTGTCGATGAACTGCTGCACGTAGAGGGTGGTGGCGGGGACGCCGTCGCGCAGCGCCTCGAAGACCGGGTTGCGGCCGACGACCATCTCGCTGGTGCCCTTGGGGCCGCCGCGGCGCGGGGCGGGGCGGCGCTTGGCGGCCTGCCGGGCCATGGCATTGGCGATGCGGTTGGCCTTGTGCTTCTTGCGGTCCTCGGCCTTGGGCGTGGGGCCCTTGCCTTCGAGGCCCTTGCGCCGCTGGCCACCGCTGCCGACCGTGGCGCCCTTCTTGTTGGACGTGCGGCGGTTCCTGCGCTGGCTGTTCCCGGCCATGACCTCTACCTGTTTTCGTTGATGCTGCGATATGTACGTATGAAGAGTGTGCCGCCCGGAGCGCCGGGCGGCACAGTCGGACTGCTCCGGGTGCCGGGGGCTCAGCGCGGGCCGAGCGACCAGCGCGGTCCCGTGGGGCTGTCCTCGATGACCAGGCCCGACTGCTGGAGCTGGTCGCGGATGGCGTCTGCGGTCGCCCAGTCCTTGCGGGCCCGGGCGGACTCGCGCTGCTCCAGGACGAGGCGTACGAGGGTGTCGACGGCGCCGTGCAGGTCCTCGCCGCGGTCGGACTCCCCGGCCCAGTGCGGGTCGAGGGGGTCCAGGCCGAGGACGCCGAGCATGGCCCGCACCTCGGACAGCCGGGCGATGGCGGCGTCCTTGTCGTCGGCGGCGAGGGCGCTGTTGCCCTGGCGGACCGTGGTGTGGACGATGGCCAGCGCCTGCGGGACGCCCAGGTCGTCGTCCATCGCCTCGGCGAAGGCGGGCGGGACCTCGGCGGCCGGGTCGACCGCCTTGCCGGCCTTCTCGATGACGCGCTGGTAGAAGCCCTCGATGCGCGCGAACGCGGACTCGGCCTCGCGCAGCGACTCCTCGCTGTACTCGATCATCGAGCGGTAGTGCGGGGTGCCGAGGTAGTAGCGCAGGACGATGGGGCGCCAGGCCTTGACCATCTCGGAGACGAGCACCGAGTTGCCCAGCGACTTCGACATCTTCTCGCCGGACATGGTGACCCAGGCGTTGTGGACCCAGTACTGCGCGAACTCGTCGCCGAAGGCCTTGGCCTGGGCGATCTCGTTCTCGTGGTGCGGGAAGATCAGGTCGAGCCCGCCGCCGTGGATGTCGAAGGCGCTGCCGAGGTACTTGTGCGCCATCGCGGAGCATTCGAGGTGCCAGCCGGGACGGCCGCGGCCCCACGGGGTCTCCCAGTCGGGTTCGCCGGGCTTGGTGGCCTTCCACATGGCGAAGTCGCGGGGGTCGCGCTTGCCGGTGATGCCGCTCTCGTTGGGCTGGCGCAGATCGTCGATGTCCTGGTTGGACAGCTCCAGGTAGCCCGGGAACGAGCGCACGTCGAAGTAGACGCTGCCGTCGGCCTCGTAGGCGTGGCCGCGCTCGATGAGGGCGCGCATCATCTCGATCATCTCGGGCACGTGGCCGGTGGCGCGCGGCTCGTACGTGGGCGGGAGGCAGCCCAGCGCGTCGTAGCCGTCGTTGAAGGCCCGCTCGTTGTCGTAGCCGATGGACCACCAGGGGCGGCCCTGGAGCTCGGCCTTCGCGATGATCTTGTCGTCGATGTCGGTGACGTTGCGGATGAAGGTGACGTCGAGGCCGCGGTAGGTGAACCAGCGGCGCATGATGTCGAAGTTCAGGTACGAGCGCACGTGCCCGATGTGCGGGGCCGCCTGCACGGTGGCGCCACAGAGGTAGATCGAGACGCAGCCCGGAACGAGCGGGGTGAAGTCGCGGATCTGCCGGGCGCTGGTGTCGTACAGGCGAATAGTCACGGCATCCAGGGTAGTGGGCCCGTAGCAGTGCCCCGCGACCCTTTCGGGGCGCGGGGGTGCTTTGTTGCGGAAGAGGTGTGCTCCGGGTGCGGTCCGGCTAGGAATTCGTCCGGTACACCAGTGCGGTGGCGATGGCGGCGAGGCCTTCGGCGCGGCCGGTGAGGCCGAGGCCGTCGGTGGTGGTGCCGGAGACGGAGACGGGGGCCCCGGCGGCCGCCGCCAGCGCCTTCTGGGCCTCTTCGCGCCGCTTGCCGATCTTCGGGCGGACGCCGATCACCTGGATGGCGATGTTGCCGATCTCGAAGCCCTCGGCGCGGACGATGCGGGCGGCTTCCGCCAGGAGGGTGACGCCGGCGGCGCCGGACCACTCGGGGCGGGAGGTCCCGAAGTGCGCGCCGAGGTCGCCGACGCCGGCGGCGGAGAAGAGGGCGTCGCACGCGGCGTGGGCGGCGACGTCGCCGTCGGAGTGCCCGGCGAGGCCGTCCTCGCCCTCCCAGAGCAGTCCGGCGCACCACAGCTCGCGCCCGGCCTCGAAGGCGTGCACGTCGGTGCCGATCCCCACGAGCGGGATGACGGGCCCGGCGGCCGCCCCGGCGGGCGTCTCGGAACCTGCGGGGCTAGTAGGCATCGGTGGCCCTCCTGCGGGCGAGTACGGCCTCGGCGAGGACCAGGTCGAGCGGGCGGGTGACTTTGAAGGCCTCTTCGTGGCCGGGGACCACCATGACGGTGATGCCGAGCCGTTCCACCATTCCGGCGTCGTCGGTGGCGCCCTCGCCGTTGACGGCGATGGCCTCGTGCGCCCGTACGAGGGTCGCGAGGTCGAAGCCCTGCGGGGTCTGCACGGCGCGCAGCCGGGCCCGCTCGGGGGTGGCGACGACCGGCTCGGGCTCGCCGGGCCCGCCGGGCTCGACCTCCTTGACGGTGTCGGCCAGCGGCAGGGCCGGTACGACGGCGGGCGAACCCTCGCGCACGGCCTCGACGACGGAGTCGACGGTGTCCACGGGGACGAGCGGGCGGGCCGCGTCGTGGATGAGGACGGAGGTGACGTCCGCGGGGAGCGCGGCGAGGCCGGCGCGTACGGATTCCTGACGGGTCTCGCCGCCGGGGACGACCAGGATCTCGGTCCGCTCGGGCAGCGCGTGCTCGTCGACGAGTCGGCGCACCTCGGCGGCGCCGTCGGACGGGGCCACGACCACCACGAGGGACACGGCCCGGGAGCGGGCCATCGCGCGGACGGCGTGGATGAGCATGGGGGTGCCGCCGATGGCCCGCAGGGCCTTGGGGGCGCCGGGACCGAGGCGTACCCCGCGGCCGGCGGCCGGGATCACCGCGGCGGTGCGGTGGGGGCGCGATTCGTCAGACATCAGTAGCTCCGAGCCAGGTTTGTGACTTCGGCCGACATGGGTATGGCCTGAAGGGTGCCGGGTGCGACGCCCTCGCCCCTTCCGTGACGACCGGTCGAGCAGGCTGTCAGGACCCGGCACGCCGGTGGAAAAAGTGCAGCAAAGGTGTGGGTACAGACATGCCGCAGCGCCCGGCAACAGCCCTCTCGTGGAGGAGAGGGCTTGTCATCGGGCACCGCGGCACAACTGTGTGAAGGTTTTCTCGCGTCAGGACGCGAGAACCTCGTCGAGGAGGGCCTCGGCCTTGTCCTCGTTGGTGTTCTCCGCGAGCGCGAGCTCGCTCACCAGGATCTGGCGCGCCTTCGCGAGCATGCGCTTCTCGCCCGCGGAAAGCCCGCGCTCACGCTCACGACGCCACAGGTCACGCACCACTTCGGCGACCTTGATGACATCGCCAGAAGCGAGCTTCTCCAGATTTGCCTTGTAGCGCCGGGACCAGTTCGTCGGCTCTTCGGCATACGGTGCACGAAGCACCTCGAAGACCCGGTCCAGCCCGTCCTGGCCGACTACGTCGCGAACGCCGACGAACTCCGCATTGTCCGCAGGCACACGAACCGTCAGGTCGCCCTGGGCGACCTTGAGCACCAAGTAGGTCTTGTCCACGCCTTTGATCTGGCGAGTTTCGATGGCCTCGATCAGCGCGGCCCCGTGATGGGGATAGACCACGGTGTCGCCAACCTTGAACGTCATGTGACAGGTACCCCTTCCGTGGCTATCCAGGGTAACACGAGAACTGACTGTTATGAATGGCGTTTTCGCAGGTCAGGGCACATCTCGGGGCTTGACAACAGCGACACGAACGTGCTGCGAAGGGCTTCCGGAGGGGGGTATTCGCAGGTCGGAGGCGCTGTGCGGACCGGGCGAAACGGCCACGCTACACCCGGGCGCGGATCCCGTCAGTGTGATGTACGTCCCGTTTTGCCGGTTTCGAAGCCGGGAAACCGAACTACTCCGTTCGACTGGCGACCACCCGTACGGAGCGGTTCCGGCCCAATCCGGAATTGATCACCGAGGGCCGTTCGAAGGAATCCCGGAATTGATCACCGGAGGGCCGGCGGACGATATGCGGGCGGCACATGATCGGCGGATGAACGGCGCGGGAAGTGCCGGACGCAAGGACGGCGGAAGGACGGGGGAACGGCAGCCGGAAGAGCCGGGTGAACCGCGGGGGGAATGGAAGATCGCGGAGCCGGTGCAGGGCGGCCCGTGCGCTGCGGAGGGTCGGGTGCGGGGGCGGGGCGGCGGCTCGGTAACCTAAGCGCGCTGACACACCCTTAGGGCGGCTTTACCTCGGCCGCTCCGAGACTGCCCACCCTTCCGTTCCGTACGTCCAAGGAGTTGCCGCCGCCGTGAGCCGCAGCCTTCGACGCGGCGCCCTCGCCGCCACTGCCATCGTGTTCTCGATCGCCTCGCTGGCCGCTTGCGGTGCAGGCAACAACGCGGAGACGCTCCAGATCAAGCCGGACAACGCCGCCGTCACCAAGGGCGACATCAAGATCCAGAACGCGCTGGTGATCACCCAGGGCGAGAAGGACAAGAAGGGCCCGGCCGCCGTCTCCGCGACGGTCTTCAACAGCGGCGTCCGGCCGCAGACGCTTGACGCCATCACCCTCGCGGGTGGCAAGGCCAAGGTCGTGCTGAAGCCCGCGGAGGGCGCCTCCAAGGTCACCGTGCCGGCCGGCGGCTCGATCGTCCTGGGCGGCAAGGGGAACCCCTCCGCCGTGATCGAGGGCGCCGAGACCGTGCAGCGGGGCAACGCGCAGGAGCTCGTCTTCCAGCTGAGCACCGCGGGTGACGTGCCGATCGCCGCCTTCGTCGTCCCGGACGCCGGCATGTACGCGGGCTTCGGCCCGACCGAGGCCCCGGTCGCCGCCCCCGGCGCCACGCCGTCGGGCGCGGCCTCGGGCACGCCGTCCGGCAGCCCCTCCGGCTCCCCGGCCACCACCCCCTCGGGCGCCGCCTCCGGCACCCCGGCCGGTGCGGCCTCGGGCACCCCGTCGGGTTCCCCCTCGCACAGCGCCGGCCACTGAGCCCGCGGCACCACGTACGGAAGGGCCCCGTCCGCAGAAGCGGACGGGGCCCTTTCGTATGCGCGTGCTCACTGCCGCCGCGGGCTTACGGCTCGAACTTGTAGCCCAGGCCGCGGACCGTGACCAGGTAGCGCGGCGCGCCCGGGTCCGGCTCGATCTTGGCGCGCAGGCGCTTGACGTGGACGTCCAGCGTCTTGGTGTCGCCGACGTAGTCGGCGCCCCAGACCCGGTCGATCAGCTGCATGCGGGTGAGGACGCGGCCCGCGTTGCGCAGCAGCATCTCCAGCAGGTCGAACTCCTTCAGCGGGAGGTCCACCTTGGCCCCGGCGACCGTGACCACGTGGCGGTCGACGTCCATCCGTACGGGGCCGGCCTCCAGCGCGGCCGGGGTGACCTCCTCCGGCTCGCCGCGGCGGCGCAGGACCGCGCGGATGCGGGCGACCAGCTCCCGCGAGGAGAAGGGCTTGGTGACGTAGTCGTCGGCTCCTATCTCCAGCCCGACGACCTTGTCGATCTCGCTGTCCTTGGCCGTCACCATGATGACGGGCACGTTGGAGCGGCCGCGCAGCTGCCGGCAGACCTCCGTGCCGGGCAGGCCGGGGAGCATCAGGTCGAGGAGGACGAGGTCGGCGCCGTTGCGCTCGAACTCGTCGAGCCCGTCGGGCCCGGTCGCGGCGATGGCGACCTCGAAGCCCTCCTTGCGGAGCATGTAGGACAGGGCGTCGCTGAAGGATTCCTCATCCTCGACGACGAGCACTCGGGTCACGGAAGGACCTCCGGGGCAGGAATGGCTGGTTCTTGTTCAGGCAGGGGTGGGGTGGCTTGGTGCGGGGGCCGGCTCCGCGGCCGGGGCGGCCGCGGGTGCGGGTGCCGGAGCAGCTGCTTCCGGCAGGCGCAGGGTGAACGTGGAGCCCTGACCCTCCGAGCTCCAGACGGACACCTCCCCGCCGTGCGAGGCCGCCACGTGCTTCACGATCGCAAGGCCGAGGCCGGTTCCTCCCGTGGCACGGGAGCGGGCCGGGTCCACGCGGTAGAAGCGCTCGAAGATGCGCTCGCGGTCCTTTTCCGGGATGCCGATGCCCTGGTCGGTCACGGCGATCTCGATCAAGTCTCCCCCAGGTGCCGCGACCCTGCGTCCGGCTATGCCGACGCGGGTGCGGGCGGGGCTGTAGTTGACGGCGTTCTCCACCAGGTTCCCGAGGGCCGCCGCGAGCTGGCCGCGGTTGCCCCAGACGCGCAGGTCGGCGGTGCCGCCCGCGGCCATGGTGATCTGCTTGGAGGAGGCCGTGTGGCGGCAGCGGTCGATGGCCTCGGCCACCAGCGTGTCCACTCGTACGGGCTCCGCGTCCTCGAGCGGGTCGTCGTTCTGCACCCGGGAGAGGTCGATGAGCTCCTGTACGAGGTTGATCAGGCGGGCGGCCTCGATCTGCATGCGGCCGGCGAAGCGGCTGACCGCCTCGGGGTCGTCGGAGGCGTCCATGACGGCCTCGGACAGCAGCGAGATGGCTCCGACCGGCGTCTTCAGCTCGTGCGACACGTTCGCGACGAAGTCGCGCCGTACGGCCTCGATGCGGCGGGCCTCGGTGAGGTCCTCGACCAGGAGCAGGACCAGCCGGGAGCCGAGCGGGGCGACGCGCGCCGAGACGGCGAGCGCCTCGCCGCGGCCGGTGCCGCGCCGGGGCAGGTCGAGCTCGACCTGGCGTATTTCCCCGTCGCGGCGGGTGTCGCGGGCCATGTGGAGCATGGGCTCGACGGCCAGTTTGCCGCCGCGTACCAGTCCGAGGGCGTACGCCGCCGAGCTGGCCTTGACCACCGCGTCGCCCTCGTCGAGCACGACGGCGGAGGAGCGGAGCACGGAGAGGACGGTGTCCACGCCGGGCGGGAGCACCGCGTTGATGTCGGGGCGCATGGAGCTCCGGGTGGGGCGGGCCTGGTCGCGCTCGCTCCAGCGGAACGCCAGCATCGCGATCACACCGGTGCAAAGACCGGCGATCGCTGCAGCTGCGGCGACCGCCGCGTTCACGTCCATGCCTCAAGGTTAAGCAGGCCCGATGGCACTTCCACAGCCGTTCGGGTGGCACCTCGAACAGTCGTCGCCCAGAGTTCACCGTGGCGACGGGGTTGATTCACTTGTGATGCCGGAGTCGGACGCGTTTGCGCCCCAACGTGTCAACGTGGGGGCACGAGGCCGCCCCGGCCCGTCCCACACGGGCAGCAGAGGCAGTAGGCAAGAGAGGGACAAGCCATGCGTGACGCGTACCACGAGGAACTGGACTCGATCGGGGAAGGCCTGGTCGAGATGGCCCGGCTCGTCGGTTCCGCGATCGGGCGGGCCACCACGTCCATGCTCGACGCCGACCTGAAGCTCGCCGAGAGCGTCATCGCCGCCGACCAGAAGGTGGACGACCTCCAGCACGACCTGGAGGCCCGCGCCATCGCGCTGCTGGCCCGCCAGCAGCCGGTCGCCACCGATCTGCGCATCGTGGTGACCTCGCTGCGCATGTCGGCCGACCTGGAGCGCTCGGGCGACCTGGCCCAGCACGTGGCGAAGCTGGCCCGGCTGCGCTTCCCGGACACCGCCGTCCCGCGCGACCTGCACGCGACCATCCTGGAGATGGGGCAGCTGGCGCAGCGCCTGATGGCGAAGGCGGCCGAGGTCATCATCACGAAGGACGTCGACCTGGCCCTCCAGCTGGAGCAGGACGACGACGAGATGGACCAGCTGCACCGCACGCTCTTCCAGCACCTGATGGACGACCGCTGGAAGCACGGCATCGAGACCGCGGTGGACGTGACCCTGCTGGGCCGCTACTACGAGCGCTTCGCGGACCACGCGGTGTCGGTGGCCAAGCGCGTGGTCTACCTGGTGACGGGCGAGCACGCGGACGAGCTGCAGGCCCCGACGGTGGTCGAGGGCGTCTGAGGCGCTCTGCTCCAATGCGCCGTTGACGCGCCGGTGCGGCTGGGCATGAATGAGGGCGAAGGCAGTAAGAGGCCTTGCGTACGAGACGTACCGGTAAGACGCCACGCACGCCGCCCGCGAGGAGGATCCATGCCCGATTCCCCCGTCCCCATCACCCCGGAGCACGAGCAGCAGCCGCGGCCCGAACCGCTGCGGCTCCCGCTGCTCGCGGCCTGCGGCTGCGGCTCCGGCTGCGGCTGCGGCTGCCAGTCCGGCGCGCCCTGCCAGTGCGGGGGCTGACCCCGCCGAATCGGTTCGGCGGTCCGGCCGTCACGGCACCGGCAGCACGGGAAGGCCCCCTGCCCGCGGAGATCCGCAGGCAGGGGGCCTTTCTGCGGCCTGACCTACCAGAACACGACGAGGTAGCCGTTGCCGCCCACGCCGCCGGGGCTGCCCGCGGCGCCGGTGGTGCCGCCGCCGGCCCCGCCGCCACCGCCGTTGCCGCCCGCGCCCGTGTTCGTCGCGGGCAGCTGCACGATGCCGTCGACGGCGGCCCCGCCCACGCCGCCCTGGGCGCCGCTCTGGCCGCTCGCCCCGGTGCGGTTCGTCACGTCGAGGCTGTTGCAGGTGCCGTTGCCGCCGGCGCCGCCCGTACCCGGGGTGCCGGTCGTAGCGGTGCCGCCGCCACCGCCGCCACCGCCGGTGCCGCCCGTGGCGCTGAGCTGGATGCCGGCCGAGGAGGTCAGCGTGGTCGGGCTGCCGGTCCCGCCGGTGCCGCCGGGCTGTCCGTTGTTGCCGCCCGCGGGCGCGCCGGGACCGACGGCCCCGGCTCCGCCGCCGCCGCCCACGTCCACGGTGTAGCTCTGGCCGGGCTTCACCTTGATGACGCACCAGGTGAACCCGCCGGCTCCGCCGCCGCCGCCCTGGCCGCCGTTGCCCGTCAGCTCCGCGCTCGCGCCGCCACCGCCGCCGCCTCCGCCGCCTCCGCCGCCCCAGGCCTGGACGTGCACCGAGGTGACGCCCTCGGGCGCGGTGAAGAACCCGTCCGCGGTGAAGTCCCGCAGGCCGTGGATGACGGTGGGCGCCTGCGGCTCCTTGTCCTTGGAGCCCGAGCCCGGCCTGTCACCACCGCCGTGGGGGCCGTCGGAGCCCGAGCCGGAGCCCGAGCCCGGCCTGTCACCCCCACCGTGGGGGCCGTCGTACGCGAGTGCCCCGGGTGCCATGGTGAGCAGTTGGCCGGAGAGGGCCACGGCCGCCAGGGCGGAGGCGAGGAGCACCCGGCGGGGGGCGCGGGAGCGCTGGGAAACGGGCTTCTGGTTCACGGAGCGAGTTCCTTCCCCGCGGTGAGCCGGGGCTCGTGCGGAGGACGAGGGAATGCGGGACCGGTCGGCCCGCGTGCCCATCGGACCCTCACCCCCCGCACCCCGCACCCCGGCGACCCGCTCCTTGACCCGCGCAGGTGACCGTTTGATCCACCCGGGCGACCAAGTCTTCGGCTGCTACGACAACCAGTGGCCGAGCCCGGCCCGGGGCAGCGAGAAGCCCCCTACCTGCCGAGAACCAGCAGGTAGGGGGCTCGTTCGTGCGTCAGGACTACTTCTTGCCCTGGTTCTTGACGGCCTCGATGGCGGCGGCCGCGGCGGCCGGGTCGAGGTAGGTGCCGCCCGGCTTGAGGGGCTTGAACTCGGCGTCGAGCTCGTAGGCGAGCGGGATGCCGGTCGGGATGTTCAGGCCCGCGATGTCGGCGTCGGAGATTCCGTCCAGGTGCTTGACCAGCGCGCGCAGGCTGTTGCCGTGCGCGGCGACCAGGACCGTGCGGCCCGCGAGGAGGTCCGGGACGATGCCGTCGTACCAGTACGGCAGCATGCGGACGACGACGTCCTTCAGGCACTCCGTCTTGGGGCGCAGCTCCGGCGGGATGGTCGCGTAGCGCGGGTCCTCGGACTGCGAGAACTCCGTGCCGTCCTCGAGGGCCGGCGGCGGGGTGTCGTACGAGCGGCGCCACAGCATGAACTGCTCCTCGCCGAACTCGGCGAGGGTCTGGGCCTTGTCCTTGCCCTGGAGCGCACCGTAGTGCCGCTCGTTCAGGCGCCAGGAGCGGTGGACCGGGATCCAGTGGCGGTCGGCGGCCTCGAGCGCCAGCTGCGCGGTGCGGATCGCGCGCTTCTGGAGCGAGGTGTGCACGACGTCGGGGAGCAGGCCGGCGTCCTTGAGCAGCTCACCGCCGCGGACCGCCTCCTTCTCGCCCTTCTCGTTGAGATTGACGTCCACCCAGCCGGTGAACAGGTTCTTCGCGTTCCACTCGCTCTCGCCGTGGCGGAGGAGGATCAGCTTGTACGGTGCGTCGGCCATGCGTACGAGCCTAATGGACGAGCGGGAGCGCTCGCGCGCGTGGTCCACGGCCGCGGACCGGCCGCGGATTGACGGTGTGCGTCAATCCGATGGCCTCCGCCCACCCCCCACCCGTAGGGTGCGATGAGCAGGAGAGCCACTTACATTACCGGGGGGAATCCGTCATGTCCGCTGACAGTCTCAGACGTGCGGCACGCGAGAGCGTGGCCGGCCTCCCCCGCGAGTTCTGGTGGCTGTGGACCAGCACCCTGGTGAACAGGCTCGGGGCCTTCGTCGCCACCTTCATGACCTTGTACCTGACCGTGGACCGCGGCTATTCGGCCTCCTTCGCGGGACTCGTGGTGGCCTTGCACGGGCTCGGCGGGGTCGTCTCCTCGCTCGGCGCGGGCGTGATGACCGACCGCCTCGGCCGGCGCCCCACGCTGCTGGCGGCCCAGGCCTCGACGGCGTTCTCGGTGGCGCTGCTCGGCTTCATGGAGCACCCGGCGGCGATCGCGGCGGTGGCGCTGCTGGTCGGCATGACCTCGAACGCCTCGCGCCCGGCGGTGCAGGCGATGATGGCGGACATCGTCCGGCCGGAGGACCGGGTCCGGGCCTTCGCGCTGAACTACTGGGCGATCAACCTCGGCTTCGCCGTCTCGGCGACGGCGGCGGGCTTCGTCGCCGAGTACAGCTACCTGGCCGGGTTCCTCGGCGAGGCGGCGCTGACGCTGGTCTGCGCGGTGCTCGTGTACGTGAAGCTGCCCGAGTCGCGGCCGGAGCGGACCGCCGCCGAGGAGGCGGCCGCCGAGCCGGAGATCGGGCTCGGGACGGTGCTGCGGGACGGACGCTTCATGGGCGTGGTCGGGCTGTCGTTCCTGATCTCGCTGATCTTCACGCAGGGCTCGTTCGGACTGCCGCTGGCCATGGGCGCGGGCGGGTTCTCCGCCGGGGACTACGGGCTGGTCATCGCGGTCAACGGGGTGCTGATCGTGCTGCTGCAGCTCCCGGTCACCCGCTTCATCGAGAAGGGCGACCCGCAGAAGCTGCTGGTGGTCTCGGCGCTGCTGGCCGGGTACGGGTTCGGACTGACGGCCTTCGCCGGGTCGGTGTGGAGCATGGGGCTGACGGTGTGCGTGTGGACGCTGGCCGAGATCGTCAACTCCCCGACCCAGATGGGCCTGGTCGCCCGGCTCTCCCCGCTGCACGGGCGCGGCCGCTACCAGGGCATGTACACGATGTCCTGGGCGGTGGCGGCGCTGGTGGCGCCGCTGATGGCCGGCTTCATGATCGACCGGTGGGGGGCGGGCTGGCTCTGGGCGTCCGTGGCCGTGCTGGGCACGGTGGCGGCGCTGGGGTACTGGCTGCTGATGCGGAGACTGGCCGAGAGCGAGCCCGCGCCGGTGGTCTCGGCGTCGGCTCCGGCCGCCCCGGCCCTGGTCCCGACCCCGGCCGCCGCCGAGGCCTAGGCCTGGGCCCGGGCCCGGGCCTCGCTCAGGACGCCGGCCGCGTCAGGTGCTTGAAGGCGTCCAGGTTGCGCGTCGGCTCGCCGCGCGAGACCCGCCACTCGTACTCGCGCCGGATCGCGCTCGCGAAGCCCAGTTCCAGCAGCGTGTTGAACGCACCGTCCGCCGCCTCCAGGACCGTGCCGAGCAGCCGGTCCAGGTCCTCCGGGGTGACGACGGAGAGCGGGAGCCGGGCCGTCAGGTAGACGTCGCCGAGCGCGTCGACCGCGTAGGCCATCCCGTACAGCTTGAGGTTGCGCTCCAGCAGCCAGCGGTGGACGCCCGCCTCGTTCTCGTCCGGGTGGCGGATCACGAACGCGTTGACGGACAGCGAGTGCCGGCCGACCCGGAGCGAGCAGGTGGTGGACAGCTTGCGCGTGCCGGGGAGCTGGACGACGTACGAGCCGGGCTCGGGGCTCTCCCAGCCCAGTCCGGCCTCGGTCAGCGTGCTCTCGATGATCGCGGCGGTGTCAGCCATGGTGGGAGCGTACGCGACGGCGGTGATCATGCATCGCCGCGGTGTAGACGTCCGCCGTGCCGCTCGCCGCCGTGTCCCAGCCGAAGAACTGGGCGTGCCGGGCGGCCTCGGCGCCCATCCGGTCCGCGAGCCCCGGCTCGTCCACGAAGCGACGCAGCTCGCGCGCGTAGTCCACCGGGTCGTGCCCGGGTACGAGGATCCCCGTCACCCCGTCGTTGACGGCGACGGGCAGCCCGCCGACCGCGGCGGCCAGCACCGGGGTGCCGGTGGCCTGCGCCTCGATCGCGACGAGCCCGAAGGACTCGCTGTACGAGGGCATGACCAGCACCGACGCCGCCCGGAACCAGTCGGCGAGGGCGTCCTGGCGGACCGGCGGGTGGAAGTGGACGATGTCGGCGATGCCGAGCTTCGCGGCCAGCTTCTGGAGCCCCTCCGGCTTGGCCAGCCCGCTGCCGCTGGGCCCCCCGACGACGGGGACGAAGAGGCGCCGGCGCAGCGTCGGGTCGCGGTCGACGAGCTCGGCGACGGCGCGCAGCAGGATGTCGGGGGCCTTGAGCGGCTGGATGCGGCCCGCGAAGAGCGGGATGACGGCGTCCTGCGGCAGGCCGAGGCGGGCGCGGGCGGCGGCCCGGCCGTCGCCGACGGTGAACCGGTCGAGGTTCACGCCGGGGTGGACGACGGCCACCTTGCCGGGGTCGGCCTCGTAGTGGCGGACGAGCTCGTCGGCCTCTTCCGTGGTGTTCGCGATGAGCCGGTCGGCGGCGGCCACGATCTGGGTCTCGCCGATGACGCGGGCGGCGGGCTCGGGCGTGTCGCCCTCGGCGAGCGCGGCGTTCTTGACCTTGGCCATGGTGTGCATGGCGTGCACGAGGGGGACGCCCCAGCGTTCGGCGGCGAGCCAGCCCACGTGGCCGGAGAGCCAGTAGTGGGAGTGGACGAGGTCGTAGTAGCCGGGCCGGTGGCCGGCCCAGGCCTGCATGACGCCGTGGGTGAAGGCGCACAGCTGGGCCGGGAGCTCCTCCTTGGCGAGGCCCTCGTACGGGCCCGCGTCCACGTGCCGTACGAGGACCCCGGGGGCCAGCTCGACCGCGGACGGCAGGCCGCCCTCGGTGGCGCGGGTGAAGATCTCGACCTCGATGTTGATCGCGGCGAGGCGCTTGGCCAGCTCCACGATGTACACGTTCATGCCGCCGGCGTCGCCGGTGCCGGGCTGGTGCAGCGGTGAGGTGTGCACGCTGAGCATGGCCACGCGGCGCGGCTTGCGGTGGTGGCCGACGGCCGGCAGGCGCAGCCGCGGCGGATCGTGGCGGGTGCCGCGGGCGGCGGCGATGCGGCCGCCGAGGCTGCCGCCGAGGCGGGACACGTACTGGCTCAAGGGAGCAGTTCCTCTCGCTCGGACGACACTCGGACGGCGCGCGGTGGGAGGGACGGGACCACCGGCGGGGCGCGGACGGACACGGACAGGGCATGACGGAAGGAGCGCGCGGGGCGCCCTTCAAGGAGTGCAACCCGGATGGCCGCGTCCCGCATTCCGGGGGAGCGAGCATTTTTCCCCGGCGTTTGCGCCCGGGGCCCGTCCGGGGGGCGGATTCCGTCAGGTGGGCGCGCTCCGCATACGCTCGGCGCATGTCCTCCCGCTCCGCCGCCCCGCCCCCGCGCCGCCCCGTGGGCACGGTGACGCGCGGGACGACGAATCCGAACCGGCTGCGCCGGATGGACCGCTGGATCGCGGCCACGCACGGGCCGGTGCTGCGGCGCTCCGAGGCCCCCGTCGCGGTGGACCTCGGGTACGGGGCCGCGCCGTGGACGGCGGTGGAGCTGCTGGCCCGGCTGCGGGAGGCGGCGCCGCGGGTGCGGGTGGTCGGCATCGAGATCGAGCCGGCGCGGGTCGCGGGGGCGAAGCCGTACGAGCGGGAGGGGCTGAGCTTCCGGCACGGCGGGTTCGAGGTTCCGCTGGAGGGCGGGGCCCGGCCGACGCTAATCCGTGCGGCGAACGTACTGCGCCAGTACGACGAGGAGCAGGTGGCGGCGGTGTGGGAGCGGCTGTGCGCGCGGCTGGCCCCGGACGGGCTGCTCGTCGAGGGGACCTGCGACGAGATCGGGCGGCGCCACGTGTGGGTGGCGCTCGGGCCCGAGGGGGCGCGCACGGTGACGTTCGCGACCCGGCTGGGCTCTCTGGAGCGCCCCTCGGACCTGGCGGAGCGGCTGCCGAAGGCACTCATCCACCGCAACGTTCCGGGGGAACCGGTGCACGCGTTCCTGCGCGACTTCGACCGGGCGTGGGCGGCGGCCGCCCCGTACGCCTCGTACGGGGCACGGCAGCGCTGGATCCGGACGGCGCGGGCGCTGGCCGCGGACTGGCCGCTGGCGGACGGGCCGGTGCGGTGGCGGCAGGGGGAACTGACCGTGCGCTGGGAGGCGTTGCGCCCGGCGGGGTGAATGTGGCGCGGCGGGGAACCGGTCGCCGGGGTGGCCCGTTGAGTCGTCGGGGATGGGTGTGGGGGACTGGGCGGGGCCGGATCCACGACCGGAGCCAAGATCGGGATGACATCCGTGAGGGTGTTGGAATTCACCCACTCGTGGCACCATCCCGAAGGCAGGGCAAAGTTACTGATGAATAGTCAGATCTGATACCGGATCCGACTCGGGGCACCTTGGGGGGACCATGGGGACCGTGGAGCGCAGGCGATGGAGGGGTGCGTCCGCTCTCACCCTGCTGTGTGCGACGGCGCTGCTGGCGGTGTCGGCCATGACGGGCACGGCCCAGGCGACGCCGATGCCCGAGCCCGGCGCCAAGTCCCTTGAGCAGGTGCGCAAGGAGATCGACGAGCTGTACCGCCAGGCGGGCACGGCGACGGACGCGTACAACCTCGCGGAGAGCGAGACCAAGGCGCAGTCCGCCAAGATCGTCGAGATCGCCAAGCAGGTGGTGGCCGGCCAGGACCGGATCACGGCCCTGAAGAACCGCGCGGGGGCCGCCGCGCGCGCCCAGTACCGCTCGGGCGGGATGCCGGCCGGCGCGCAACTGGCCCTGAGCAACAGCCCCAGCCAGTTCCTCGACGGGGCGGACCGCATCCGCCAGGGCGAGAAGGCGACCACGGACCTGCTCTCCGAAATGAACCGCACGCAGAGCGACTTGCAGCAGTACGCGCGGGACGCGAGCGCGCAGTGGGAGAAGCTCGAAGCCAACCGGATCAAGCAGGAGACCTCGAAGAAGCAGATCGAGGAGAAGATCAAGTCGGCGGAGTCGCTGGAGAGCAAGCTGCAGGCCGAGGAGAAGGCCCGGCTGATCCAGCTGGAGCAGGAAGCGCAGTACAAGGCGCAGACCGCCTGGCTGTCGACCGGCGTGCTGAAGGAGATCAACAGCTCGGCGTCGGAGTCCGGGAAGAAGGCGGTCCAGTACGCCACGGCGCAGATGGGCAAGCCGTACGAGTGGGGCGCCGAGGGCCCGTCCTCGTTCGACTGCTCCGGCCTCACCTCGCAGGCCTGGCGGGCGGCCGGCAAGGGCATCCCGCGCACGTCGCAGGAGCAGCTGCGGCTGCTGCCGAAGGTCGCGATCAAGGACATGCGGCCGGGCGACCTGATCATCTACTTCGACGACGCGAGCCACGTCGGCATGTACGTGGGCGACGGCGCGATGATCCACGCCCCCCGCCCGGGCCGCAACGTCACCCTGGCCGGCGCCGGCTCGATGCCGATCAAGGCAGTGGTCCGCCCCGACGCGTGACCGCGGCCCCGAGGTGAGGGAACCCCGCAGGGCCGGACGACGTCTCGGTGGGCGGGACGGCGATCGCCGTCGCCGTGACGTTTCTCATTCAGTGGGTACTCAGTGAGGCGGACTTTCCCCCGCGATAACGGCATATGCCTGCGGCCCTGGCGCAGAACGCCATTCCGCTCCCAGGCCACCGCCCGCTAGGGTCTGCCGGACGCACCCTCGGGGGGAGGGAAGGAACCGGAGACGATGGCCGTACCCGTACCGCGGCAGAGGGACACCCCCGCCACCGAGAGCGCTCAGGCAACCCCGCCGACGGCCGCACACGCCACCGCCGCGCACGCCACCGCACCCCAGGCGTCCCTCACCCTGCTGGTGATCGAGGACGACCCCGCGGGCGGGCTGACCGTGCCCGAGATCCTCGACGCCGACCGGCACCGCATCCGGCTCCGCACCGCCCGCAACCTCACCGAGGCCGCACGCCTGCTCACCCCCGACGTGCACTGCATCCTGCTCGACCTCTCCCTCCCCGCCGCCGGATCCACGACGGCGGGCGGCTCGCGCACCGCCGTCGTCGACCAGCTGGACACCCTGCGCGAGGTGCTCCGGATCGCGCCCCGCCACGCCGTGCTCGTCCTCACCGCCGAGGCCGACGCCGAGCGCGCCGCCGAGGCCGTACGGGTCGGCGCACAGGACTTCCTCTTCCGCGACGAGCTCGACGGCCGGCTGCTCAGCCGGGCGATCCGCTACGCGGTGGAGAGAAAACGGGCGGACATCGCCCAGTACAAGCTCGCAGAATCGAAACTGCGGGCCCAGGAGAACGCCCGCCTGGAGCGGGGCCTGCTCCCCAACCCCCTCCTCGAAGGCTCCGACCTCCGGTTCGCCGCCCGCTACCGCCCCGGCCGCAGCCGCGCCCTCCTCGGCGGGGACTTCTACGACACCGTCCGCACCCCCGACGGCACCGTCCACGCCATGATCGGCGACGTCTGCGGCCACGGCCCCGACGAGGCGGCCCTCGGCGTCGAACTCCGGATCGCCTGGCGCGCCCTGACCCTGGCCGGCCTGTGCGGCGACGACCTGCTGTCGACCCTCCAGGAGGTCCTGGAGGTGGAGCGCCCCGGCGACGAGATCTTCGCGACCCTGTGCACGGTGGACATCTCCCCCGACGGCCGCCGCGCCGGCCTGTGCCTGGCCGGCCATCCGGCCCCGCTGATATCCCGGCCGGGCCGCCGCGCGCAGCTCCTCCCGTACGAGAACAGCGGCCCGGCGCTCGGCCTGCTGCCCAAGGCCCGCTGGCCGCGCCGCCAGGTGGAGCTGGGCGGCACCTGGAGCCTGATGCTCTACACCGACGGGCTGATCGAGGGCCGCATCGGCGAGGGCAAGGAGCGGCTGGGGCAGGACGGGATGGTCGAGATGATCAACCGGCACCTCGACCGCGGCCTGAGCGGTGAGGGCCTGCTGGAGGCCTCCGTCACCGAGGCCCGCCGCCTCAACGGCGGCGAGCTCACCGACGACGTGGCCGTGGTGCTGCTCTCGCGCAACGAGTCCTAGGGGGTGTCGTCAAAGTAGCCCCGCCGGCCAGAAGGGACTTTGACGACGCCCCCCAGGGGGCCCGGAGGCTCAGCGCCCGCCGTTGTACGGGCCGTACGGACCGTCGCTGCTGCTCCCGCCGCTGCGCCGGCCGCCCCGCCCGCCGCCCGAGACCTGCTTGAGGGCCGGGCGCACGTCGACGAAGAACACGATGGTGGCCACGAGACCGGCGATCTCCAGGAACAGCATCCCCAGGAAGAAGTCCACCAGCACGGTGACCCCGAGGATGACCAGCCAGAACGTCTTGGTCTGCTTGTCGGCGGCACGGTACGCGTCCTCGCGGGCCAGCAGCGCGAGGACGAAGGCCACGACGGCGAGTGCCAGCATGGCGAACCCGAGCAACGGAAGCACTCCGTTATCGAACCCGTTCATCAACATCGCCTGACCGCCTTCTCACGCTCGCACGCCTGATGCCGCCTGCCTCCACGCTACCGGCAGAGCGGTCCTCCCGAACAACAACGGGCCGGACACCCCACTGGTGCCCGGCCCGCCGTCACGCCATTCGATTCCCGTCCGGGATTCAGCCCTCGTCGCCGGAGACGACGGCGGCCTTCTTCACGTTGTTCTTGCGGGCCGCGTTGCGCCGGGCGGCGGGCTTCTCCTCGGCCGAGGCGTCGGCGGCCGCGGGCTCTTCCGGCTGCTCCTGCGCCGGCACCTGCTCCTGCTTCGGCTCGACGGCGACCGCGATGTCGACGATCTCCTCGGAGACCTCGCCGCGCCAGGTCCGCACGGCCTGCTCGCCGTGCTCGGCGACCTTGTCGTACGTCTCCTTGGCGCGCACCGCGTACTCGGCGGCCACGCCGACCCCGCGCAGCGCCAGGTCCTGCGCGGTCTCCCCGAGCTTCTTCGGGTCGATCGCGGTCAGCACGTCGGCGAACTTGGCGGCGACGGCCTCCTGCGCCTCGCGCGCCTTCTCCTGCACGATCTTCGGGTCGGTGTTCTTCACGGCCTCGATGCGCGCGGGGGCCTCGGCGCGCAGCTGCTCGATGAGCCCGGGCACCTTCTTGGCCTGCTGCACCGCGAGGTCGGCGGTGCCGGCGGCGAAGTAGAGCGGCGTCGGGTCGGTGAGGGTCTTCTTCAGGTCATCGGCGATGGCCATGGTGGCTGGTCCTCCCGGATCACAGTTCAGTTCGTAGGGTGCATCGCGTCGTCCCCGCCGGGCGGGTCGGACGGATCGGCCGGGTCGGCCTCGGCCGCGTTCTCCTTGCGGAACGAGTCGTAGATCTGGAGCAGCACCTGCTTCTGCCGCTCGTTGATGGACGGGTCGCCGAGTATGACGGCCCGCGTCTCGACCTCGTCGCGATCGCGCTCGTCGAGGATCCCGGCCTGCACGTACAGCGTCTCCGCGGAGATCCGCAGCGCCTTGGCGAGCTGCTGCAGGATGTCCGCGCTCGGCTTGCGCAGCCCGCGCTCGATCTGGCTCAGGTACGGATTCGACACCCCCGCCGCGTCGGCCAGCTGCCGCAGCGAGAGCTGGGCCTGCCGCCGCTGCTCGCGGAGGTATTCGCCGAGATTTCCGACGTTGAGCGATGCCATGCCCCGATCCTGCCGCACCTTGCTAACTATTGCAAGCAGCTGCTTGCAAAATCACCCACGCGGGCGGGGCTGGTTGAAGCGGAGCATGTTGCCGGCCGGGTCGCGGAAGGCGCAGTCGCGGACGCCGTACGGCTGGTCGGCCGGCTCCTGGAGGACCTCGCCGCCCGCCGCCCGGATGCGTTCGAAGGCGGCGTCCACGTCGTCGGTGGAGAAGATCACGCCGCGCAGCATGCCCTTGGCGAGCAGTTCGGCCATCGCCTGCCGGTCGGCGGGCGCGGCGTTCGGATTCGCGGCCGGCGGTTCGAGGACGATCTCGACGTCCGGCTGCGCCGGCGAGCCGACGGTCACCCAGCGCATCCCCTCGAACGCCACGTCGTTGCGCACCTCGAGGCCGAGGGCGTCGCGGTAGAAGGCCAGCGCCTTGTCGTGGTCGTCGACCGCGATGAAGCACTGGGACAGCTTGATTTCCATGCGAACGACGCTAAGCGCGGGCGGCGGATTCCGCTTCCGGGCCGCTCCGCGCCCCTCCGCTCTCGGCCGGCCCGCTCTCGACCGGCCCGCTCTCCGCCGGCCCGCTCGTGGCGGGGCCGTTCCTGACCGGCCGCGTGAGGATCTTGGCGACGCACGCCGGGATGGCCGCGCCCGGCTCGTGCCCGCGGGCCCGGTACGCGCTCGGGCTCTCGCCGACCAGCTCGGTGAAGCGGGAGCTGAACGAGCCCAGCGAGGTGCAGCCGACCTCGAAGCAGACCTCCGTCACGCTCAGGTCCCCCCGCCGCAGCAGCGCCTTCGCCCGCTCGACGCGGCGGGTCATCAGGTAGCTGTACGGGGTCTCGCCGAAGGCGGCCCGGAAGCTGCGGGAGAAGTGCCCCGGCGACATCAGGGCGACCCGCGCCAGCTCGGCCACGTCCAGGGGCCGCGCGTACTCGCGGTCCATCATGTCCCGGGCCCGGCGCAGCCGTCTGAGGTCATCGAGCGTCACCCTGCCAGCGTAAGGCGGGCGCGGCGCCGGCGGGAGCCCGTGCCCCCGGCCGGCCGGGAGCCCGCCGCCAACTCGCTTGCCCCGCCGCCGCGTTGTCCGGAGCGGGCCCGCCGGACCGGCCGGCCCCACCGCCTAGACCCCGCGCGTCCCGATCGCCAGCGTCGCGTACAGCTCCTCCGAGGTCGCGGCGCGGACCGCCAGGCCCGCCGCCGCGAGGGCCGAGGCCGTACGGGGGGACTGGCGGGCACTCGTCTCGATCAGCAGGCGACCGCCCGGGGCCAGCCAGGGCAGCGCCCCCGCCGCGACCCGGCGGTGGATGTCCAGGCCGTCCGGGCCGCCGTCCAGCGAGGTCAGCGGCTCGTGGTCACGGGCCTCCGCCGGGAGCAGCCCGATCTCCTCCGTCGGCACGTACGGGGCGTTGACCAGCAGCAGGTCCACCCGCCCGCGCAGCGAGTCCGGCAGCGCCGCGTACAGGTCGCCCTCGTGGACCCGCCCGCCGTACGGGGCCACGTTCAGCCGCGCGTACGCCAGCGCCGCCGGGTCGATGTCCGCCGCGTGCAGCTCCACCCGGCGGCCCAGCTGCGCCGCCACCGCCGCGCCCAGCGCGCCGACCCCGCAGCACAGGTCCAGGACGACGGCGTCCGGCCGGCCCAGGGCCACGGCCTCCTGCACCAGGAACTCGGTGCGCCGGCGCGGGACGAACGCCCCCTCGCCCACCCGCATGCGCAGCCCGCAGAACTCGGCCCAGCCCACGACGTGTTCCAGCGGTTCACCGCCGGCCCGGCGGGCCACCAGGTCCGCCAGGTGCCGCCCGTCGTCCTCGGCGGCGGCCGTCAGCAGCTCCGCCTCCTCCTCCGCGAAGACGCAGCCCGCCGCCCGCAGGGTTTCCACAATCGAAGTCACTGATTCCGTCTCTCTCAGAAGATGTCCGGGCACCACGGGCGGCGCGCCGTGCGGAACACCGCGTCCGCGAGCGCCAGCGCCCCCGGCCGCTCCTCCACGATCCGCCCGAGCGCGCCGAGCCGCACCGCCGACTCGTCGCCGAGGTACAGGGAGCCCAGCGCCGACGCGTCGAGCCGCAGGTCCGCCGGCTCCTCGGTGGCCGCGCACTCCCCCGTGCCCGCGTCCAGACGGTAGCGCCCGGCGGCCGGACCGGCCGGGTCCGCGACCTCCAGTACGAGCACCCCGGGCACCGCGTACGTCCGCGCGCCCAGCGCCCGTACGACGTCCAGCACGCGCACCCACAGGAAGTCCGAGGCCGTCACGATCGCGGCCGCGCGCGGGTCGGGCAGCAGCCGGGCGACGAGGTCGTCGGGGGCGCGGTAGCCCGTACGGACCTTCAGCACCCAGTCGATCGAGCACAGGAAGTGCCACAGCGCGCGCTGCGCTTCCGGGGTGACCGCGATCAGGTCCTTGACCTGCACGGTGTTGAGCGGGACCTTCCCGTCCGTCCAGTGGTCGTCCGCCCCGTACACGGCGAGGCCGGCCGCTTCGCCCTCCGCCGTCCGGTACACGGCGTGGAACTTGTCCTTGTAGGGGCGGGTGGCCATCTCCTCCACTCCGGTGGCCAGGTTCCACCAGCGCGCGTTCCGGCCGACCGTGCCGGGCGAGACCGCCCGCAGCCGCTCGTGCAGCCCGGGGCCGATCGCGCGCGCCCCGGCCGCGTCCACCAGCTCGATGCGGCCGCCGTCCGCGGGCCCCGACCAGCGCGGGTCGAGCCCGGTGCGGCTCACGTCGATCTCCCACTCGGCGATCGATGCGGCGGGCCCGTACCCGTAGCGCCCGTAGATCGGGTACTCGGCGGCGATCAGCGTGGACACGACGTCGCCGCGTGCCCGCGCGGCCGCCAGCTCGCCGGCCATCATCCGGGTCAGCAGACCGCGCCGGCGGTGCGTGGGCAGCACGGCGACGTTGGTGACGGCGCTCGCGGCCACGCTCGCCCCGCCCGGGACGGTCAGCTCCTGGGCGAAGGAGCGGAGGGTGGCCACGCAGCGGCCGGTGGATTCGTCGAAGGCGCCGAGCGTGCGGGCGAAGTCGGTGTGCTTGGCCCGCTGGGCGATCTCGGATGCGGTGGCGGGTTCAGGGCGCAGGAAGCCGCTGTTCACGGCTCGCAGCCATTCGGGGAATTCGGATTCGGCGATGGGCCGGACGGCAGCACTCATAACCGGCCACGCTAACCGCCGCTCCGGTCCTCGTCGCGCGAATTACCCGCGCCGGACCACGCCGGACGGGCAACCCCCGCGGGCTACACCAACAGGTCGTCCACCTGCGCCTCGCCCTCCCGGTAGCGCCGGGTGATCTCCGCACTGCAGTCGTCCGCCGTGCGCTGCAGCTGCTGCCGGCGCCGCGAGACCTGCTGCTCGTACCCCACCAACCGGCCCATCGCGTCGTGCAGTTCGCCGTCGGTGCGGGCCGCCAGGTCCGACAGCTCCACGTCCGACAGCATCTCCGCGGCCAGCAGCCGGAACTCCTCGCTGTGCGGGGTGCAGAGCGTCACGTGCCGGGCGGAGGCGCTGCGGCTGGAGGGCGCGTCGGCGAGGATCTCCGAGAGCCGGTCCACCACCGGCGGCTCCGGGGTCACCGGGGCCTCCGGGTCGCTGCGCCGGGCCAGTTCGGCCCGCAGGATGTCGATGCGGCCCTGGAGGAGTCTGCGCACGTAGCTCAGATCGGCCTCGTCCCGCTGCGCGTCGCGGCGCAGCGTACGCAGCTCCGGCAGCCCGAGCGCGGTGGCGGGGCCGGCGGCGGACGCGGTCGCGGGCGTGGTCGGCGCCTGCTCACCGCCCGTGCGCTGCGCGGGTGGTCGGACCGCGCTGCCCGTCGCGGTGGCCGCGGATGATGCCGGTACGGGTGTTGCAGGTACGGAGGTACCAGAAGTATTCATGTGAACGTGTCCGTCCCCTCGACCGGTGCATGGGGTCTCCCCCGGCCCGTGGGACCGGGGGGAAGCACCGCCTGCGTGCATCGTGCCACTCTCCGTGGTGCAGGTGCAGTCCCACTCCACCCGATCGGCCCCTGATGGGTGCACGCCTGATACACAGGTGGTATGCGAGCAGTGGTGCAGAGGGTGGACGGCGCGAGCGTCGTCGTGGCCGGCGAGACCGTCGGCGAGATCGTCGGCGAGGGGCTGTGCGTGCTGGTGGGGGTGACCCACGACGACACCCCGGAGAAGGCGGCGCAGCTGGCGCGCAAGCTGTGGTCCGTACGGATCCTGGAGGCGGAGAAGTCCTGCAGCGACGTGAACGCCCCGCTGCTGGTGATCTCGCAGTTCACGCTCTACGGGGACGCCCGCAAGGGCCGGCGCCCCACCTGGAACGCGGCGGCGCCGGGCGAGGTCGCCGAGCCGCTGGTCGACGAGATCGTCGCGCAGTTGCGCGCGCTGGGGGCGACGGTGGAGACGGGCCGGTTCGGCGCGGACATGCGCGTCTCGCTGACCAACCACGGCCCGTTCACCATCGTCATCGACATCTAGGGGTGCCGTGGCGCCGCCGTCACGGCGCTACGACGACCTCCTGCGCGGCGGCCGTGTTGCCGGCCAGCAGCGGGGCGTCGACCGGCACGTTCCGCTTGACCAGCGCGAGCGCGATCGGGCCGAGCTCGTGGTGGCGGACCGCGGTGGTCACGAAGCCCAGCTGGCGGCCTTCCTCCCCGTCGGCGGCGAGCCGGATCGGCGTGCCGTGCGCCGGGAGCAGCACCTCGGAGCCGTCCAAGTGCAGGAAGACCAGGCGGCGCGGGGGCTTCCCCAGGTTGTGGACGCGCGCCACCGTCTCCTGGCCGCGGTAGCAGCCCTTCTGGAGGTGTACGGCGCTGCCGATCCAGCCCAGCTCGTGCGGGATGGTGCGGTGGTCGGTCTCCAGGCCGAGCCGCGGCCGGTGCGCCTCGACGCGCAGGGCCTCGTACGCGAGGAGGCCTGCGGCCGGGCCGTGCGCGGCGGCGAAGGCCTCCAGCTCGGCGCGGGGCAGGAAGACGTCGCGGCCGTACGGGGTCTCCCGTACGGGGTGCTCCTTGGCGAGCTCGGCGATGGAGCCGGCCGGCAGGTGGACGACGGCGAAGTCGGCGGTGCGGTCGGCGACTTCGACGCGGTAGAAGAACTTCATCGACTCCAGGTAGGCGACGAGCGCCTCCTGGGTGCCGGGCTCCACGTGCGCCCACACGGTCTCGCCGTCGTCGACGAGGTAGAGCGCGTGCTCGATGTGGCCGTTGGCGGAGAGGATCAGCGCCTCGGTGGCCTGCCCGGGCGGGAGTTCCGTCAGGTGCTGGGTGAGCAGCAGGTGCAGCCAGCTCAGCCGTTCCGGTCCGGTGACGGTGACGACTCCGCGGTGCGAGAGGTCGACGAAACCGCGGCCGTCGGCGAGCGCGCGCTGTTCGCCGTACAGCTCTCCGTAGTGGGCTGCGACGCCCTCGTCGCGGCCTTCGGCCGGTACGGCGCCGGGGAGATGGAGCAAGGGGCTGCTGGTCATGCCACCAAGCCTACGACGGGGCGTCCTGGTGCTTGGCGGCGCACTTCTTGCAGAGCCCGAAGATCGCGAAGTGCTTCATGTCGGTCTCGAAACCGAAGGTGGCGCGGAGCTTCGCGGTGAACTCGGCGGCGATGTCCACGTCCGCCTCGATCACGTCGGTGCACTCGCGGCAGACCAGGTGGATGTGGTGGTGCCGGTCGGCGAGGTGGTAGGTGGGGGCCCCGTGCCCGAGGTGGGCGTGCGAGACCAGCTTCAGCTCCTCCAGGAGCTCCAGCGTGCGGTAGACGGTGGAGATGTTGACCCCGGAGGCGGTCTTGCGTACCTGGGCGAGGATCTCGTCCGGCGTCGCGTGCTCCAGGCTGTCGACCGCTTCCAGCACGAGCTGGCGCTGCGGGGTCAGCCGGTATCCGCGCTGCCGCAGGTCGCTCTTCCAGTCGGCACTCTCGGTGTCTCCGATGCTCCCCACCCGGCCAGTGTAAGCGCGCGAAGGGGACCGCGGGCCGAGCCCGCGATCCCCTTTTCCCGCACCGTCTGCCGGCTTCGGCTCCGGCTCGGGCCTCAGCGGAAGAAGGCGATGCCGTCGTCCGGCATGTCCGGGAGGTTGCGCGCCATCTCGGCAACCTCCTCCGGGGTGACGACCTTCTTGAGCTGGGCCGACATGTACGGGCGCAGCTCGACGTCCGGGGTGGCCTTCTCGCCGACCCACATCAGGTCGCTCTTCACGTAGCCGTAGAGCCGCTTGCCACCGCTGTACGGGCCGGAGGCGGCGGTCCGGGCGACGGCGTCCGTGACCAGGTCGATCTGGGGCTTCTGGTCGGCGAGCTCGCCGTACCAGACCTCGACGACGCCCTGGTCGCGGACCATGACGACCTCAACCTTGCGGTCCTTGTCGATGCGCCAGTAGCCGGACTCGGACTCCAGCGGCCGCACCTTGTTGCCCTCGGCGTCGAGGGCCCAGCTGTGGGAGGTGTACTCCAGGAAGTCCCGGCCGTCGTGGCTGAAGACGACTTCCTGGCCGAAGTTGCACTTCTCTTCACCGGGGAAGTCGAAGACGCCCGCGCCCTCCCAGGTACCGAGGAGGAAGGCGAGGGGGACGAGGCCCGGGTTCAGGTCGGACGGGATCTGGATCATGTGTGGCTGCTCAGGCGATCTGTGGGAGGGGTTCCGGGTCCGGGACGGCGGCCGATCCGAGGATCAGCGCTGGCCCTGGTACAGCTTCTTCACTGCGAGGCCGGTGAAGGCGAGCACGCCGACGCAGACCAGGACCAGCAGGGAGGTGAAGAATGCCTCAAGCACGGGGTGCTCCTCGAAGTGATGTGGGCGTGTACGGGGCCGGTCCCCAAGCCTACTGGCCCGGGGACCGGCGCACTCCGTGAGGTAGGCCGCACGGCTTTTCCCGTCAGGTGTCAGCCCAGCAGCTGGCTCTGCAGGATCACCGTCTGGTGGAAGGGAACGGTGGCCGCGCCGGACTTCCGCGTCTGGATGATCACGCCCTGGACGTCACCCGCCTGGAGGCACCCGAGCCTGGTCTGCTCGTCGCCGCCCGCCGGCCGGGGCTCCTGGTACAGGTTGACCTGGCGGGCGTCGAGGCCGCCGGCGTACCCGGCGATCGGCCGCTCCGGGCTGGGCTGCTTGCCCTTGACGTCCTTCCAGGACAGGTCCATCTCCAGGACCGGCGCGCCGGCCAGCTGCATGTTGACGGTGCAGCCGCGGAAGGCGTCCACGAAGCCCTCGGCGTGGAAGCGCAGCAGGTAGACGTGCGTGCGCGTGCCGTCGGGCATGGTCCAGCCCCGGCCGACGATCTGGCGCAGCCCCTCGTGCTCCAGGCCCTCCTTGAGCTTCGCCCGGCCGTCCGGCGCGTACTCCTCCAGGAAGGCGTCGACGGACACGGCCCCGTCCTTGTCCGTCTTGACCCCCTCGTCCGGCCTGGCACCCTCGGGGGCGGGCAGCAGCAGGCCGGTGAGCGGCGCGTAGTGCGTCCCGGCCTTGTTGTCGGGGCCCTTGGCCAGCGGGGCGCCGGCGGGCAGGGCGGGCTTGGCCAGGGTCGGGTACGTCCAGCGGCCGTCGTCCCGGGTGGACAGGCCGGGGATGTCGGTGCGCTCCGGCCGGGCGATCCCGTACGTGACCCCCGTGCCGACGGCGGCGAAGACGAGGACGGCGGCCGTCCAGCGCAGCGCCGCGAACAGCTTGCGGCGGTCCTTGGGCGCGGCGGCGGGTACGGCGGCCTCGGCCACCGGGACGGCCTCGGCCACGGTGTCGGCCACCGGAACGGTGTCCGCCACCGGGGAGGTCTGGGCCACCGGGGCGGTCTCGGCGGTGTTCTGCTCGGTCACACGGACTCCCCGGGAGACTTCAGGTGGTTCATCTGCTGCTTGAACAGCTCCACGACCTCGGTGGCGGAGAACGGCGGGATCCCGTACGCCCGGAAGTCCACGAGGACGTCGCCCTGGACCGCCACGCAGTACATGGTGTCGATCTCCTCCTTCTCCTTCCCGTCCGGGTCGCCCACCTTCTGCAGCGCGCACTTGGCGTCGGGGAAGCCGTCCGCCTTCGGCGCCTGGCGGTCGTCGCCGACCAGTTCGAGGATCTTCTTGGTGACGTCCGAGAACTTGGCGAGCGCCGACGGATCGGCCTGGGTGAGGCGGACCTCCGCCACCAGCCCGAGGTGGTCCTTGCCGTAGCTGCGTCCGGCCATGCCCTTCAGCTTCAGGTCGGCCAGCGCCTTGTCCCGCTGCTCCCGCTGCGCGCCGGAGAGCCCGGAGCGCGCGTCCTTGAAGGCCTCGATCGCCCGCTCGCCCGACACGTAGAAGTCGTTGCCGTCCGCGCCCATGTCGGGGCCGAGGCTGTAGTTGACCGGCAGCGGCATCAGCTTGCCGGTGAGCCCGTTCGACGGCACGGCCGGGACCGGCTCCGGCGAGGCGCTGGGCGTGGGGCCCGCGGCGAGCCAGTACCGGGTCGGCGCGCTGCGGTCGGCGTCGGCGACCGCAGCGGACGCCCAGAGGGCGCCCGCCGCGAGCACGGTCAGTGCGGCGGCGCCGGCGGCCAGCGCCACGGTCCTGCGCTTCGCCGCGCGCGGCGGCGCCACCGGGGCCGGGGTCCCGTCCGTCGCCGGGGCGGTCGGGTCCTCGTTCTGCTGGTCGTTCACAGGCGCTCCCACTGCCGCTTGGCCAGCTCGACGACCGTGTTCTCGTCGATGGCGCCGCGGTTGTTCGTGTACTCGATCTCCATCACGACGTCGCCGCGGCGGGCGATGACCCGGGACGAACGGACCGGGTAGTAGCCGGGCTTCTCATGGGCTTCGGAGTCGATCCAGAGATGTCCGTAGGCCGCGGGCACGCCCGGCAGGTCCTTGCCCCTGTTGCCCGCGTACTCCTTCTTCTCCAGGTAGTCCTTGTCGTTCTGGTAGGCGTCGGCCCCCGCGCGGTCGGCGAACTGGAACAGCTGCACCGAGATGTAGTTCCGGTCGTCCTCGGACCACCGGCGGCTGGCGATCCGCCGGATGTCCTTGCGGAGCAGGAAGCCGAGGCCCTGGTTGGGCTGCTTGTAGTAGTCCGCGGAGAACTCGTCCGGAGACTCGTAGCCCGAGGAGGTGACCTTCGCCCCGGAGGGGGCCTCGATCAGGAGCTTCGTCAGGTCGTCGTCCGTCTTGTGCCAGCGGTTGGCGTTGATGGAGCGCGTGCTGGTCGACTCGTTCGGAGCCTGCGGCTTCGGCTGGTCGATCTTCTGCTGCGCCAGCGGCGGCAGGGGCGTGGGCTCGCGGTCGTACTGGATCGCGTAGCCGGTGACCGTGCCCGCGAGCACGCCGAGCACGGCGGCGCCGGCGATCAGGAGGACCGTACGGCGGCCGGCGCGCGGACGGCGGACTGCGGTCTCCTCCCCTTCCGGCTGCTCGGGAAGGGTCTGTTCGTGTTCCAAGGAAGTCCCCCACAGGACATGAGGCACCGGGTGAGTACCCGTGCACACCGATGACCTGTACAGAACGGGGGTGGTTGTAGATGCTCCGATCACATTCTTATCTCGGCCTTAACCCGGCCGCGCCCGCGCGCACCTCAGTCCTCGCGACGGTCCTCGTTGCGACGCTTTCCGTCCAGTTCGTCCCACCACTCGTCGGACTTGGGGTCGCCCGAGGGGTCGTCCCACCAGCGGTCTTCCGGGCCGCGCCGGTTCGCGATCATCGCGGCGACCGGCGGGATGACCATGGCGACCACGCACAGGGCCACGGCCGCCTCGACCGAGAACAGCCGCACGAAGGACCAGGCGGACACGAAGAGGAAGACGCATCCGCCCATGAGGACGAAGTAGGCGCGACGCCGCCGGGCGTACATGCCTCCAGGGTAGGGCCGCCGGCGCACGGCGCGCACGGCGCGAAGGGCCGCGACGGCACGAAGGGCCGCACCCCGTTCCAGTGGCGTCCAACCCCCGGGGGTGCGGCCCTTCGGCCGGTCATTCAGGCGTGCGGTGCTCAGACCGCGATCGCCACGTCCGTCACGCCGCCGGCCTCGGCCACGACCACGGCGCGGTCCGCCTGGGCGCCGGGAACCAGCGCGCGCAAGGTCCACGAGCCGGTCGCCGCGTAGAAGCGGAACTGGCCGGTCGCCGAGGTCGGGACCTCGGCCGTGAACTCGCCGGTCGAGTCGAGCAGGCGCACGTACCCGCTGACGGGCTCGCCGTTCTTGGTCACCTGGCCCTGGATGGCGGTCTCACCGGGCTTGAGCGTGGCGAGGTCGGGCCCGCCGATCTGTGCTCCACACATGTTTCTCTGTCCTGTCCTGGAGAGTCGTACGGTCTACGGGGGCGGGCGTCGCGTACCCGGCGGAACTACTTGTTGGCGCCGAGCTCGATCGGCACGCCGACCAGCGAGCCGTACTCGGTCCAGGAGCCGTCGTAGTTCTTGACGTTCTCCTGGCCCAGGAGCTCGTGCAGCACGAACCACGTGAGCGCGGAGCGCTCACCGATGCGGCAGTACGCGATGGTGTCCTTCGCCAGGTCGACCTGCTCGGCCTGGTAGAGGGCCGTCAGCTCCTCGTCGGACTTGAACGTGCCGTCGTCGTTGGCGTTCTTCGACCACGGGATGTTGCGGGCGCTCGGCACGTGGCCGGGACGCTGCGACTGCTCCTGCGGGAGGTGCGCCGGGGCGAGCAGCTTGCCGGAGAACTCGTCGGGCGAGCGGACGTCGACCAGGTTCTGGACGCCGATCGCAGCCACGACGTCGTCGCGGAAGGCGCGGATCGAGGCGTCCTGCGGCTGGGCCTTGTACTGGGTCGCCGGGCGGTTGGGGACCTCGGTGCCGTCGACGAGGTCGCGGGAGTCGAGCTCCCACTTCTTGCGGCCGCCGTCGAGGAGGCGGACGTCCTGGTGGCCGTACAGCTTGAAGTACCAGTAGGCGTAGGAGGCGAACCAGTTGTTGTTGCCGCCGTAGAGGACGACCGTGTCCTCGTTGGAGATGCCCTTGGCGGAGAGGAGCTTCTCGAAGCCCTCCTGGTCCACGAAGTCGCGGCGGACCGGGTCCTGGAGGTCCTGCTTCCAGTCGATCCGGACGGCGTTGGTGATGTGGTTCTTGTCGTACGCGGACGTGTCCTCGTCCACCTCGACGATGACGACGTCGGCGTCGTTCAGGTGGGCCTCGACCCAGTCGGCGTCTACGAGGACGTCGCTGCGGCTCATGGTGTTCTCCTCCGGGGCAGTGTGCGGCGGGATCTGCGGGTACTCCTGGTGCGTACCGCTGCGGGCGGCTTCCTCGGGCCCTGCGCGGGGAGGCGTCAGCGGGCAGGAGGGGGCGGCTGCGGTGCGGTCACGCGGGAAGGACGGTCGTCCGGCTGATGGAGCGGAAGCGCTCACAGGTCACATGGATCGACAGAGCATGGCGGCGACGCGACACAGGTCTACTGCCCGTCGCTTCGTGAGGTCCGCCTGCTGATGCTTCATAGCCATGGATCGTAGGGACGAATCGGCCGCCCTGTCACCGGTGTGTCATATTCCGAGACAGGATCGTCCGGATACTGGGATGCATATGCGCCCGGGCGGCCGCCGCACCGCCTCCGGGGGCCTTGGCGGCGCCCGCCCTTCTACGGATCGGACGGCGCCGTCTCACGATCCGGCCAGCACCACGTTCGTACCGCTCAGCGTGAGGTGTACGCCGGTCTCGTCCGAGGTCAGCGCGGTGAGCCCCAGCCCGGACGGCAGGCCGCTGTCGAGCCGGCGGTCGAAGTCGGTCTTCTTGCGGACCGCGCTCTCGATCCCCGGCAGGCCCTCGCCCGGCACCTCGTCGGCCCGGACGCGGACCATCTTGCCGCCGCCGGGGGCGTCCACGAGCGTGACCGTCGACACCACGCCGGGGGTGAGCTTCCGGCCGAGGACCTCCACGGCCGCCGTCACCTTCACCTTGCCGGGCGCCCCGCCGTACGTGACCGTCACACCGGTCTGCGAGGCCTCGGTCAGGTCCCGGTACGTGACGAGGGCCGTGCCCTCGGCCCGCTTCGCGGTGCCCCCGCTGTAGTCCCCGTTCAGCTTCACGCCGTGGAAGCCGGCGTCGAGCTCCGAGAGCCGCGTCTTGCGGCCGTCCGACACCGCCTCGACGCCCTTGAGCCTCACGTCGACGCGGTCGAGGTCGTGGCTGAGCGCCTGGGTCAGGAACGGGAACCCGTGGATGTCCACCTCCGTGGACCCGGCCAGCCCCTGGCGGGCCTGTATGCGCTCGGCCAGCCGGTTCTCGGCGTAGTTCACCGCCCAGCGGTCGACGCCGGCGAACAGCGCCCCCAGCACCACTCCGATGATCACAACGACGCGCAGGAACCGCACGTGCCCTCCCCCTGTAGACCGGTACGTGCGTTCTAGTGGACCATGGACGGCCGTACGGGGGCCGTCAGGTCCGGGGCCGGGCCCGCCCCGCGCCCCGCGTCAGCCGACCACCCTCCCGATCAGGTAGACGGCGGGAGCGGCGGCCGCCAGCGGCAGCGCGACACCGGCCGTCATGTGGACGAACTTGGACGGGTAGTCGTAGGCGGCCACCCGCAGCCCGATCAGCGCGCACACCCCGGCGGCCAGGCCGAGCAGCGCCCCGCCGACACCGACGGAGGTCAGCCCGCCGACGGCGATGCCGGCTCCGGTGGCGGCGGCCAGCGAGACGCCGACGGAGGCCGGGGTCGGCAGCGGCAGCGCGCGGGTGAACACGGCGACCGCGACGGCCGCGGCCCCGACGCTGACGGCGGCGGAACCGGCGGCCAGGTAGCCGGCGCAGACGATGGCGAGCGCGGCGGAGGCCACGGAGGCCATCAGCCCGTACATCCGCTCGTCGGGGTCGGCGTGGCTGCGCAGCTGGAGGACCAGCGTGAGCAGCACCCAGGCGCCGAGGGTGCCGATGATCGCGCCGGGGCCGTACGTGTCGTCCACGGCGAGCACGGCCGCGTCGGCGACGAGGGCGCCGAGGAAGGCGAGGGCGATGCCCTGGCGGGCGGGCCACATGCCGTTGAGCCGGAACCAGCCGGCCGCGGTGAGCCCCTGGAGGACGATCAGCGGCGCGAGGAGGGCGAAGTCCCCGACGGCGGCCGCACCCGCCAGCAGCAGCCCGAGAGCGGCGGTCAGTATGGCCGGCTGCGGCCCGGGGTCGATGATCGGCGAGCGCCCCTCGGCGCGCGCCTGGGCGGGATCGACGGCGCGCAGCGTGTTCCCCCCGAGGGTCGGCGGGGAGTACGCGGGATCCTCGCCCTCGGCGGGTACGGGAGCCGCGGAAGCGGCCTCGGCCCGGAGGCCGGCGGCCGGCTCCTCGGGGCCGGGCTGTCCCGTCGGCTCCGGGGTCCGCGCCCCGCCGGCGGCCGGCCGGAGGTCGTCCGCGGCCGGTCCCGGGTAGGGCGGCAGGAAGGCGGTCTCCTCGGCGGCGCCGCCCGCCGGGGCGGCGGCCTGCGGCGGGAGGTAGGCGGTCTGCTCGGCGGCGGACCCGTCGGCCCAGGCCGCGCCGGTGCCGCCGAGCGCCCAGTCGCCGCCCGCGGCGGGCGCCTGCGCGGCCGGAGCCTGCGCGGCGGGCACCTCGTCCCGGAACCACCCCTCGGGAGCCACGGGCTGCGGCTGCGGCTGCGGCTCGGCCGCGCCGGGGCCCGGGTACGGCGGCAGGTACGCCGTCTGCTCCGCGGCGGCCGGCTGGGGCGGCAGGTACGCCGTCTGTTCCGCGGCGGCCGGCTGGGGCGGGAGGTACGCCGTCTGTTCCGCGGCGGAACCCTCGGCCCAGGACCCGCCGCCCGGCGCCCAGCCGGCGACGGGCGCCTCACCGGCCGGCTGCCAGCCGGACGCGGGGGCGGCCGGGGCCTCGGGGCCCGGCGCCCAGCCGGTCGCCGGGGCGCCGGGGGCGGCGGGCGCCTCGTCGCGGAACCAGCCCTCGGGCGCGACCGGCTGCTGGTAGGCGGGCTGCTCCGCGCCGGAGGGCTCCGGCCACGGCGCGGGGGCCTGCGGTACCTGGGGCGCCTGCGGTACCTGGGGCGCCTGGGACCAGCCCTGCGCCTGCGGGTCCGGCCCCTGCGCCGCGGCCGGAGCCTCGTCGCGGAACCACCCTTCGGGCGCCGCCTGCGGGCCCGGCTGCGCGCCCGGCGGCTGCTGGACCGGCTGGTAGCCGGTTTCCCAGGTGTCCGACTGCCAGGTCTGGGTCCCGTACGGGTCCGGCTCCTGGCGCTGCTGCTGCCGCTGTTCCTCGGGAGTGCTCATCGGTTTCCGCTCACCCGCCCGCGAACGGCGGGAGCACCTCGACGGTGCCCCCCTCGGTCAGCGGTACGGCATCGTGCGGGCGCTTGCCCACGGGCTCTTCGTTCACGAGGAAGGAGCAGCGCTGCAGGACCCGGGTCAGCTCACCGGGGTGGCGTTCCCGCACGGCGTCGAGCGCCTCGGCCAGGGTCCGCGCCGAGTACGGCTCCTCCGCCGTCTTGGCCGCGGCCTTGGCCGCCGCCCAGTAGCGGATGGTTCCGGTTGCCACTGCAGCTCCTATCGTCGGCTCTCTACCGTCGGCCTCCATGATGAACCCTCCGGCCGCCGGGTCCGGTGTGCCTCCACGCGCCCCGCGTGCGCCCGGGCGGCCACCCGTACGTCCATCGATCCGGTGAAACCGGGGCATAAGCTGGTCGTAAGGGTGGCAGGAACCACAGAAGCGGAGGGGGCGGAGCCTCGGCCACGCAGCGGCGGGTGGGCTATTCTGCTGGCGAGAGGATCCGGGCAACGTTGCCCCCGGGTCCTTTTGTGCTTTCAGCACGTTGAACGGACCGAGAACAGTGTGGCCGTCCGGACCTCAGGGCGCGGGGCCCGGCGGAGCACCACACCGCACCACGTACGAAGCAGTACCGCGAACGTCCTCGACGGGACCGAGGAGGAACCGACGTGATGGACCAGCGAACCGTGTACGAACGCCCGACCTGGGCAGGGGCAGGTGGTCGGGCATGAGCTCCCTCCTGCTGCTGACCAATGCCCTCCAGCCGTCCACCGAGGTGCTGCCCGCCCTCGGCCTGCTGCTGCACAGCGTGCGGGTGGCCCCCGCCGAGGGCCCGGCCCTCGTGGACACCCCCGGCGCGGACGTCATCCTCGTCGACGGCCGCCGCGACCTGCCGCAGGTGCGCTCGCTCTGCCAGCTGCTCCGCTCCACCGGACCCGGCTGTCCGCTCATCCTCGTCGTGACGGAGGGCGGCCTCGCGGCCGTCACCGCCGACTGGGGCATCGACGACGTCCTCCTCGACACCGCGGGCCCGGCCGAGGTCGAGGCGCGGCTGCGCCTCGCCACCGGCCGCCAGCAGCTCGGTTCCGACGACTCCCCGATGGAGATCCGCAACGGCGACCTGTCGGTCGACGAGGCGACGTACTCGGCGAAGCTGAAGGGGCGCGTCCTCGACCTCACCTTCAAGGAGTTCGAGCTGCTCAAGTACCTCGCCCAGCACCCGGGCCGGGTCTTCACGCGCGCCCAGCTGCTCCAGGAGGTGTGGGGCTACGACTACTTCGGCGGCACCCGGACGGTGGACGTACACGTACGGCGGCTGCGCGCGAAGCTCGGCCCCGAGCACGAGTCGCTGATCGGTACGGTCCGCAACGTCGGCTACCGCTTCGTCACGCCGGAGAAGGTCGAGCGGGCGGCCGCGGAGGCGGCGGCCCAGGCGGCCGCCAAGGCAGCGGCGCAGACGGCGGCCCAGTCCGCGGCCGGCGTCCCCCGTATGGAGGAACCTCCTGTGATCGTCCAGTCGGCAGGACGGCCTGCCCAGAGGTAGGTCACCCCGCGTAGACTCCCGAGCGTGGCCAAGGTGACGCGGGATGACGTTGCACGACTTGCGGGTACGTCTACCGCCGTCGTGAGCTACGTCATCAACAACGGACCCCGGCCGGTCGCCCCGGCCACGCGCGAGCGTGTACTCGCCGCGATCAAGGAGCTGGGCTACCGCCCGGACCGGGTCGCGCAGGCGATGGCGTCGCGGCGCACCGACCTCATAGGCATGATCGTCCCCGATGCGCGGCAGCCGTTCTTCGCGGAGATGGCCCACGCGGTCGAGCAGGCCGCCGCCGAGCGCGGAAAGATGGTCCTGGTCGGGAACTCCGACTACCGGGACGAGCGCGAGGTGCACTACCTGCGGGCCTTCCTCGGGATGCGGGTCTCGGGCCTGATCCTGGTCAGCCAGGGCATGAGCGAGCGGGCGGCTTCGGAGATCGAGGCGTGGGACGCGCGCGTCGTCCTGCTCCACGAGCGTCCGGAGGCCATCGACGACGTCGCGGTCGTCACGGACGACATCGGGGGCGCGCAGCTCGCCACCCGGCACCTGCTGGAGCACGGGCACGAGTACGTCGCCTGCATCGGCGGGGTGGAGAACACCCCGTCGGTCGGCGACCCGGTCGCCGACCACGTGGAGGGCTGGCGCCGGGCGATGCAGGAGTCGGGCCGCTCGACGGAAGGCCGCCTCTTCGAGGCCCCGTACAACCGCTACGACGCCTACCGGGTGGCGCTGGAGGTCCTCTCCGGCCCGGACCGGCCGCCGGCCATCTTCTGTGCCACGGACGACCAGGCCATCGGCGTGCTGCGGGCGGCGCGGGAGCTGCGGATCGACGTGCCGGGGGAGCTGGCCGTGGCCGGCTTCGACGACGTCAAGGAGGCGGCCCTGACGGACCCGCCGCTGACGACGATCGCCTCGGACCGCCCGGCGATGGCCCGCGCCGCGGTGGACCTCGTCCTGGACGACGCCCTGCGGGTGGCCGGCTCCCGCCGCGAACGCCTGAAGCAGTTCCCGTCGGCCCTGGTGATCCGCCGCTCCTGCGGCTGCCGCTGATTCTCCACGCAGCCCTCGCACCGCTCGGCCCTGGTGGCCCCGTGCGGGCTTATTTCGGGCATACGCGGTTCTGTCGGGCTTCTCAGCGGGGACTCAGGAAGCTCTCATGATCCGGGGACAGAGTCATCACCATGACCGAGAGCTTCCGCCGCGACGGCGAGTACCCGCAGGAGAACCGCCCGACCCAGAGCGCCGGCTTCGGGGACTACCCGCCGCC
Source organism: Streptomyces sp. NPDC001903 (assembly GCF_042891345.1). NCBI lineage: Bacteria > Bacillati > Actinomycetota > Actinomycetes > Kitasatosporales > Streptomycetaceae > Streptomyces > Streptomyces sp. NPDC001903. Next base: position 35,665 of record NZ_JBIASZ010000014.1, on the reverse strand, counting down.
GCCCGCCTACCCGCCGCCGGCGGCGCAGGCCGCGCCCGGATGGCACGAAGCGCACCAGCCGCCTCCGGCGCCGGCGGCCCCCGAAGGACCCGCGCACGCGGCCCGGGCCAAGCGGCCCGTCGCGCTGCTCGCGGCCGTGGCGCTGGCCGCCGCCGTCATCGGGGGCGGCACCGCCGCCGGCGTCCAGCAGCTGCTCGCCGCCCAGGACCGCACCGGCGGCGGCATCAACGGCACCAACGTCTCGCAGTCCAGCACCGGCACCGTCTCCGGCGTCGCCGAGCAGGTCAGCCCCTCCGTCGTGCGGATCGACACCCGCACCGGCTCCGGCCAGGGCACCGGCTCCGGGGTCGTGGTCACCGCCGACGGCGAGATCGTCACCAACAACCACGTCGTCGACGGCGCCACCGAGATCCAGGTGACGATGAGCGACGGCAAGAAGTACACCGCCAAGACCGTCGGCACCGACCCCGCCAAGGACCTCGCCCTGATCAAGCTCCAGGGCGCGAGAGGACTCAAGCCGGCCAAGCTCGGCAACTCCGACAACCTCAAGGTCGGCGACCAGGTCGTCGCCATCGGCTCCCCCGACCGCCTCACCGGCACGGTCACCAGCGGCATCGTCTCCGCCCTGAACCGCGAGGTGAACGTGCCCAAGTCCGAGCAGCAGTCGCCCCAGCGCCAGCGCGGCGGCAGCTGGCCGTTCTCGTACGACGGCCGGCAGTTCAACGGGAACACCGGGTCGAACACCACCTCGTACAAGGCCATCCAGACGGACGCCTCCCTCAACCCGGGCAACTCCGGCGGCGCCCTCGTCAACATGAACGGCGAGATCGTGGGCATGCCCTCCGCGATCTACTCCCCCTCCAGCGACAGCTCCGGCGCCGGCAGCGTCGGCCTCGGCTTCGCCATCCCCGTGAACACGATCAAGGCCGACCTCGACTCCCTCCGCAAGGGCGGCCCGGGAGGAGCCGGCGGCAACAACAGCGGCGGCGACAGCGGCAACGGCGGTGCCGACGGCTTCGGGACCTCGTACTAGGCGACCCGTGCGAGCCTGGTACGACCGATCACGACCACCCCTGGGGGACCGAAGATGAATCCGGCCGAAGGCGACCCGCACCGCATCCTCGTCGTCGACGACGAGCCGGCCGTGCGGGAGGCCCTGCGCCGCAGCCTCGCCTTCGAGGGGTACGCCGTGCAGACCGCCGTCGACGGGCTCGACGCGCTGGAGAAGGCGGCCTCCTACGACCCCGGCCTGATCGTCCTCGACATCCAGATGCCCCGGATGGACGGCCTCACGGCGGCCCGCCGGCTGCGCGCCTCCGGCAGCACCACCCCGATCCTGATGCTCACCGCCCGCGACACCGTCGGCGACCGCGTCACCGGCCTCGACGCGGGCGCCGACGACTACCTCGTCAAGCCCTTCGAGCTCGACGAGCTCTTCGCCCGCGTCCGCGCCCTGCTGCGCCGCAGCTCGTACGCCGCCCCGCGGCCGGGCGCCGACGGCCACGAGGAGACGGACACCCTCGCCTTCGGCGACCTGCGCATGGACCTCGCCACCCGCGAGGTCACCCGCTCCGGGCGCCAGGTGGAACTGACCCGCACCGAGTTCACGCTGCTGGAGATGTTCCTGGCGCACCCGCGCCAGGTGCTGACCCGCGAGCAGATCCTCAAGACCGTCTGGGGCTTCGACTTCGAACCCAGCTCCAATTCCCTGGACGTGTACGTCATGTACCTGCGCCGCAAGACCGAGGCCGGGGGCGAGCCCCGCCTGGTGCACACCGTGCGCGGGGTGGGCTACGTCCTGCGCACCGCCGGGGCCGGCGACTCCGGAGGTCCCGAGTGAGCCCCGCGGCCAGATTCCGCGCGCTCCCGCTGCGCTCCCGCATCGCCCTGCTGGTGGCCACGGCCGTGGCCCTGGCCGTCGCCACCGTGTCCGCGGTGTCGTGGGTGATGGTGCAGGCCCAGCTGGGCAACCAGCTGAACCAGTCCCTGATGTCCACCAACCCGACCGCGCAGGTGCTGGAGCGGCTGCGCCAGGGCTGCCCGGCCCGCCCGCCGACCCAGGCCCAGCGGGACATCGCCGAGAACCTGAACGCCACGGTCCAGATCGTCACCGCGGACGGCGGCCACTGCTGGGTGAGCGGCCAGACCGACCTGCCGGTGACGGACACGGACAAGAGGGTCGCGGCGGGCCTCAAGGCCAAGGCGCTGCACGACGCGACGACCGACGACGGCGTCGGGATGCGCGTCTACACCTTCGCGGCCCGGACCGAGCCCGGCGCCCCGGTCTTCGCCGTCTCGGTGGCCCGGCCGCTGGCCGACATCGACAAGCCGCTGTCCACCCTGGCCTGGGTGCTGATCCTGGTCTCCGGGATCGGGGTGGCCGGCGCGGGCGTCGCCGGCCTGTGGGTGGCCCGTACGGGGCTGCGGCCGGTCGACGAGCTGACGGGCGCCGTCGAGCACATCGCCCGGACCGAGGACCTGACCGTACGGATCCCCGACGAGGGCGACGACGAGATCGCCCGCCTGTCGCGGTCCTTCAACTCCATGACGGCGGCGCTCGCCTCCTCCCAGGAGCGGCAGGCCCAGCTGATCGCGGACGCCGGGCACGAGCTGCGCACCCCGCTGACCTCGCTGCGCACCAACATCGAGCTGCTCGCGCGCAGCGAGGAGACCGGCCGGGCCATCCCGCCCGAGGACCGCAAGGAGCTGCTGGCCTCGGTCAAGGCGCAGATGACGGAGCTGGCCGCGCTGATCGGGGACCTGCAGGAGCTGTCCCGCCCGGACGCGGCCCCGCCCGCCAAGCTGGAGGTGGTGGCCCTGCACGAGATCGCGCACAGCGCGCTGTCCCGCGCCCGGCTGCGCGGCCCCGAGCTGCACTTCACGGACGAGATCGAGCCCTGGTACGTACGGGGCGAGGCGGCGGCGCTGGAGCGGGCGGTGGTCAACGTCCTGGACAACGCGGTGAAGTTCAGCCCGCCGGGCGGCGCGGTCGAGGTCTCGCTGCGGGCGGGCGAGCTGACCGTGCGCGACCACGGTCCCGGTATTCCGGCGGAGGACCTGCCGCACGTGTTCGAGCGGTTCTGGCGCTCCTCCTCGGCCCGCGCCCTGCCCGGCAGCGGGCTGGGCCTGTCGATCGTGGACCGTACGGTGCGGCGCGCGGGCGGCAGCGTCGAGCTGCGGGCGGCCCCGGGCGGCGGCCCGGGCACGGAGGCGGTGCTCCGCATCCCGGGCGCCCCGGCGCCGCCGCCGGAGCAGCCGCGGCAGCCGTCAGTTGTGCCGTATGAGTGAGTCGACCAGTCCGGACCGGGTGTTCGGGAAGTCCATCGGGACGATCCCGAGCCCCGTCCGGCCGGCGAGCTCGCCCCCGTCGACGAACGAGTGCACCTGCGGGTTGAGCCGGTCGGAGTTCCAGCGCGGCGGCATGTAGGCGGCGGTGCTGACGTAGTTCACGAACAGCTTCCCGGGCTGCTGGACGGCCTTGCGGAACTGGTTCTCGATCCGGCCGCGCTTGGCGAACGGCTCGGTGTTGTAGTCGTCCTGGATGTCGAAGACGTTGCCGTCGCCGTAGCGCAGGCCCGGCAGGCCGCCGTTGTCGGCGAGCAGGACCACCTTGCCGCGGGCCTGGCCGAGGGTGGGCAGGGTGTCGGCGATGTGGAACAGGGGCCGCCAGCCGCGGTTGTTCAGGTAGTCGTCGAACACGGCCCGGAAGGTGGCGTCGCTGTCTTGCGAGTACTCCTGCTTGAGGCGCATCAGCACGGTCTCGGAGGGGTGCGCGGCCAGGAAGTTCCAGCAGGCGACGAGGACGTCCCCGAACATCAGGTCCTGGAAGAACGCCGCGTGGTGGATGGCGAAGGAGCCGCCGGTGACGCGGCAGCGGACGTCCAGGAAGCGGATCCCCGAGTCGAGCTGCTGGGCGATCGAGGTGTTCTGGCAGGCGACGTAGAGCCCGCCCTTGGTGGCGCCCGAGTCGTGGGTGCCGGGGATCGTCATCCGCTGGAGGGCGGTCGCGTCCCCGAGCCCGGCCATCCAGTCCTGCGTGCCGAGCGTACGGGCCGAGGCCGGCCCCGCCGCTCCGAGTCCGGCGGCCGCGGCCGCGCCCGCCGCCACCGCCCCGACCAGAAATGCCCGACGATCCAGTGCCATGCCCGCCCCTTTGCCGACCCGGTGATGGACTCCCAGCCTCCGCTGGGGTGGTGCCCCCGGGATTCTGGCGTGCGGGACGCGCCATTACTACCCTTCGGTAGCCCCTAGCTTTCGAGCAACTCGGCCATGGCGCGCAGGCCTTGGGCGAGTTCCCGGCCCGTCGGCGCCTGCTCCGGGTCGGTCAGCGCCTGCACCATCACCCCGCTCAGCAGCGCGATGTGCACCGACCCGAGGGCCCGTACGTCCTCCTCGGCGACCGCGTCGACGGGGACCCCGCGCAGCTGCGCGGCCACCATGCGGCGGGCCTGGCGCTGGTTGTCGGCGAGGGTGGCGAGCAGCTCCGGCGAGGACTGGGCGTGGACGAAGGCCTCGACGGAGGCGGTCCAGAGCCAGCGCATGTCACCGAAGTCGCGGATCTTGCGGTCCCAGGTGTCGGCGTACCGCTCCGCGGTGGTCGCGCCCTGGCCGGCGAGCCGGCCGGAGCCGGCGGCCCACTCGTCCATGGCGGCGAAGAGGGCGAGGTTGAGCAGGGCCTCGCGCGAGCCGAAGTGGTAGCCGATCGCGGCCATGGACACCTTCGACGCCGCGGCGATGTCCCGCACCGTCGTGCGCAGATAGCCCTTCTCCTCCAGGCAGCGGCGCGCTCCGGCCAGCAGGTCCTCGCGATTTCCCATGCCGGGATCGTATCCGCGACGGATTTTGGGCGAGCGCGCAAGACAGACGTATTGCGCGCTTGCCCAAATCCTGGCAGGCTCATCCGCGTACCGCACCGTCACGCATGACCCACAGGGGAGAGCCACGCCATGCGCCACACGCTGACGATCGACGGCCGCACACTGTCGTACCTGGACTTCGGCGGCCCGGGCCGCCCGCTGCTCGCCCTGCACGGCGGCATGTCCGAAGGCCTCGCCTTCGCCGGCCTCGCCGACGCCCTGGGCGAGGACTGGCGGGTCGTCGCCCCCGACCAGCGCGGCCACGGCGACTCCGACCGGGCCGCCGACTACTCCCGCGAGGGCTACCTCTCGGACGCCGTCGCGCTCCTCGACCACCTCGGCCTGGACGCACCCGTCGCCGTCCTCGGCTACTCCCTCGGCGGGTTCAACGCCTACCACCTGGCCGCCGCCCACCCCGACCGGATCGCGGCCCTCGTCAACGTGGACGCCACCGTGCAGATCGAACCCGACACGGCGGGAGCGCTCTTCGGCTTCCTGCGCGACATGCGGTACACCGCCCCCACCCGCGAGGAACTCCTCGCCGCGGCCGGGCCGGTGGGCTCTCAGTTCGTCGCGCAGGCGCTGCGCCCGCTCCCCGACGGCGGCTGGCGGCTGCCCTTCCACCCGCAGGACATGATCGACTCCGCCGAGGCCTGCCGCGGCGACCACTGGGACACCTGGCTCGGGAGCCACTGCCCGGCGCTGCTGGTCCACGGCACGCGCAGCCAGACGCTCGGGCGGGAGACGGCCGACGCGATGGTCGCGCGCCGGCCCGGGACCTCGTACACGCCTGTGGACGCGGAGCACTTCCTGCCGTTCACCCACCCCGAGGAGTTCCACGAGGCCGTCCGCAAGTTCCTCGCGGGCCTGTGACCGCCCCGCTCCGGTACGGGGGTCCGGGGCGGACACGCCGAAGGGGCGGCGGGCCGGGAAGGCCCACCGCCCCTTCGGGCGTACCAGGTGCCGGTGGAAGACCGGGCAGGTGTTACTTGACGACCGTGATGCGGTCCGCCGCCGGCGGGGCGAGCGGGGCCGCCTCCGTCGACTTCCCCAGGTAGGCGTTGAAGGCCTCCAGGTCGGGCACGCCGACCAGCTTGTTCTTGTGGTCCTTCAGGACGGTGAAGCCGTCACCGCCACCCGCGAGGAACTCGTTCATCGCGACCCGGTAGGTCTTGGCGGGGTCGATCGCCGCGCCGTTCAGCTTCACCGAGTCCACGACGATGCGGTCCGCGCCCGTCTTCGTCATGTCCAGGGTGTACGTGAAGCCCTTCGAGACCTGCAGGATCTTCGGGTTCGGGCCGTTGACCGTGCCGCTGACCTGCTGCTGGAGGGCGGTGATCAGCTGCGCGCCCGTCAGGTCCACCACGTTCATCAGGTTGTTGAACGGCTGGACCGTGTAGGACTCGCCGTACGTCACGACGCCGTCGCCCTCGCCACCCGCGGCCTTGTAGGCCAGGTCGGCACGGATGCCGCCCGGGTTCATGATGGCCAGCTGCGCGCCGCCCTTGGCGGCCGGGGCCGTGGCCTCCAGCTGCGCGTCGGCGATCATGTCGCCGAGCGGCTTCTCGGGGGCCTCGGAGCCGCGGCCCGCGATGTCCGCCGAGATGTAGCCCATGGGACGGCTCGCGACCGGGGCGGCCAGCGCGTTCCAGCGGGTGATCAGCTCGGTCATGTCCGGGGCCTTGGGCTGGGTCCGGGTGACGACCTTGTTGACCGGCTTCGGGGCGAGGGCCGCCGTGCGGACGATGTCCTTGGTCTGGCGGTCGTAGGTGAGCGTGGTGTCCGTGAACAGGCGGCCGTACGAGGCGGCCGAGGTCACCATGCGCGGGTTGCCCGCCGGGTCCGGGATGTTGCAGGCGTACGCCTGGTGCGTGTGGCCGGTCACCAGCGCGTCGACCTTCGGGTCCACGTTCTTGGCGATGTCCACGATCGCGCCCGAGATGCCGGCGCCGGCGCCCGGGACGTCGCAGTCGTAGTTGTAGGCGCCGTTGGCGGGCAGGCCGCCCTCGTGGATGAGCGCGACGATCGACTTGACGCCCTGCTTGTTCAGCTCGGCGGCGTACTTGTTGATCGTCTCGACCTCGTCGCCGAACTTCAGGCCCTTGACCCCGTCGGCGGTGACGACGTCCGGCGTGCCCTCCAGGGTGACGCCGATGAAGCCGATCTTCACGTCCCCCTTCTGCCAGATGAAGGTCGGGTTCAGCATCGGACGCTTGGTCTTCTCGTCCGTGACGTTCGCCGCGAGGTACTTGAACTCGGCGCCCGTGAACTCCTTGCCCTCCTCGAAGCAGCCGTCGACCGGGTGGCAGCCGCCGTAGGACATGCGGCGCAGCTCGGCCTTGCCCTCGTCGAACTCGTGGTTGCCGACGCTGCTGACGTCCAGCTTCAGCTTGTTCAGGGCCTCGACGGTGGGCTCGTCGTGGAAGAGACCGGACAGCATCGGGCTGCCGCCGATCATGTCGCCGGCCGCGGCCGTGACGGAGTACTCGTGACCCTTGCGGGCCTCGCGCAGGCTGGTCGCCAGGTACTCGACACCACCGGCGGGTATCGCCTTGGTGGTGCCGTCCGGCTGACGCTCGGTCACGGTGCCGGAAGAGCCCTGCGGGGGCTCCAGGGTGCCGTGGAAGTCGTTGAACGACAGCATCTGCACGTCGACGGTGCGGCTCTTGGCCGCACCGCCACCACTCGCGGCACCGGCCGGCAGTGCGGCCGCGACCATCGCTCCGGCACCGGCCGTGACGGCGATGGCGGCGAAGGTCAACCGGCGGGTTCGGCGGTGCCGTTGTGGCGTCGCTGACATTTAGTCCCCTTTTGGACAGCGGTAAAACTCGGGAGGTCGGCGGCAGCCTATGGTCAACGCGCGTAGCACGACAGGGGGTACGGGTGTCGGACTGGTTACACGTAGAAGACGGCTCACCGTCGCTGCCCCGCACGCACACCACCGCGGCCGCCCCCCGCGGTCGTAGGCTCGACGCATGACTGACGACGCAGCAGCGGCCCTGGAGCCGGGACGCCAGATTGAGACCCTCGACGAGCTGACGGAGGAACAGGCCGACGCGGTGCTCGCCCTCATCGAGGACGCGGCGCGCACGGACGGCACCACCGCCGTGTCCGAGCAGGGCCGCCTCCAGCTGCGCGGCGGCCGCCGCGAGGGGATCCGGCACTTCCTGCTCACCGAGAAGGGCCGGCTCGCCGGCTACGGACAACTGGAGGACACCGATCCGGTGGAGGCCCCCGCCGCCGAGCTCGTCGTCCATCCCGCGCTGCGCGGGCGCGGGCACGGGCGGGCGCTGGGCTCCGCCCTGCTGGCCGCCTCGGGCAAGCGGATCCGCGTGTGGGCGCACGGCGGCAAGTCAGCCGCCCGCCACCTCGCACAGGTGCTCGGCCTGACCCTGTTCCGCGAGCTGCGCCAGCTGCGCCGCCCGCTGGGACCGGAGGGGCCGGCGCTGCCCGAGGCGGCGCTGCCCGCCGGGGTGACCGTACGGACCTTCGTGCCCGGCCGGGACGACGCGGCCTGGCTCGCGGTGAACGCGGCCGCCTTCGCCCACCACCCCGAGCAGGGCTCACTGACGCAGCGGGACCTGAACGACAGGATCGCGCAGCCCTGGTTCGACCCCAAGGGCTTCTTCCTCGCCGAGCGCGACGGGGAGCTGATCGGCTTCCACTGGACGAAGGTGCACGCCGAGGAGCGGCTCGGAGAGGTCTACGTGCTCGGCGTCCGCCCCGGCGCCCAGGGCGGCGGCCTCGGCAAGGCCCTCACCGCGATCGGCCTGAACCACCTCGCGGGGGCGGGCCTGCCCACCGCGATGCTGTACGTGGACGCCGACAACCCGGCGGCCCTCGCCGTGTACGAGGGCCTCGGCTTCAGCACCCACGAGGTCGACCTGATGTACCGCACGGAGAGCTAGCCGGGCAGCACGCAGGGTCGGGGGCGCCCCGCGGGCGGCCCCCGACCCGCGATACCACGGCTCCCCCCGCGCACAGCGGATGCGTTGGTGCATTCCGGGCGCGGAAACGACGTAAAAGACGTACTCGTGCACCATCCGGAGCCTGGAAGCCATGCGGCATTCACCGGACCTTCATACGCGCTTGCGACTCTCCCCGCATGCAGCCCCGACTCCGACTGACGGCGAACCCGTCCGACGCGCCTGTCCTGCCCCCTGCGCGGAACAATGGAGTCATGAGCCCCCAGCCCAGCGCAGGCCCCACCGAGGTCCCCGCCCAGCACCCGTCTCACACGTCTGCCGACGCCTCCGCGGCCGCCCCCGGCCCGGCGGCCAAGCCCGCGCGGATCGGCTCCATAGCCGCGCACCGCCCGCACTCCGGCATCCAGCCCGGCCTCGCGCCCGATCTCGACGCCGACCTGGACGCCTACGACGACAAGGACGGCGACGAGCTCCCCCCGGGGCGCTTCCTCGACCGCGAGCGCAGCTGGCTGGCCTTCAACGAGCGGGTCCTGGAGCTGGCCGAGGACCCGGCGACCCCGCTCCTGGAGCGCGCCAACTTCCTGGCGATCTTCGCGAGCAACCTCGACGAGTTCTTCATGGTCCGCGTCGCCGGCCTCAAGCGGCGCATCGCGACCGGCGTCGCCACCCGTTCGGCCTCAGGCCTCCAGCCCCGCGAGGTGCTGGACCTGATCTGGACCCGCTCGCGCGAGCTCATGGCCCGGCACGCCGCCTGCTTCCAGCAGGACATCTCCCCGCAGCTCGCCGAAGAGGGAATCCACCTCATCCGCTGGCCGGACCTCACCGAGAAGGAGCAGGCCCGCCTCTTCACGCTGTTCCGGAACCAGATCTTCCCGGTGCTCACCCCGCTGGCCGTGGACCCCGCGCACCCCTTCCCGTACATCTCGGGGCTCTCGCTGAACCTCGCGGTCGTCGTCCGCAACCCCGTCAGCGGCCACCGCCACTTCGCGCGCGTCAAGGTCCCGCCGCTGCTCTCGCGCTTCCTGGAAGCCTCCCCGCAGCGCTACGTCCCCCTCGAGGACGTCATCGCCGCGCACCTGGAGGAGCTCTTCCCCGGCATGGAGGTCCTCGACCACCACATGTTCCGGGTGACCCGCAACGAGGACCTGGAGGTCGAGGAGGACGACGCGGAGAACCTGCTCCAGGCCCTGGAGAAGGAGCTCATGCGGCGCCGCTTCGGCCCGCCGGTGCGCCTGGAGGTCGAGGAGTCCATCGACCCCGCCGTCCTGGACCTCCTCGTCCAGGAGCTGAACGTCTCCGCCGCCGAGGTGTACCCGCTGCCCGGCCCGCTGGACCTGACCGGCCTCTTCGGCATCGCCTCCCTGGACCGGCCCGAGCTGAAGTACCCCAAGTTCGTCGCCGGCACCCACCGCGACCTCGCCGAGGTCGAGTCCGCCTCCGCGCCCGACATCTTCGCCGCGCTGCGCGAGCGGGACGTGCTGCTGCACCACCCGTACGACTCCTTCTCCACCTCGGTGCAGGCCTTCCTGGAGCAGGCCGCCGCCGACCCGGACGTCCTCGCGATCAAGCAGACGCTGTACCGGACCTCCGGCGACTCCCCGATCGTGGACGCCCTGATCGACGCCGCCGAATCCGGCAAGCAGGTCCTCGTACTCGTCGAGATCAAGGCCCGCTTCGACGAGCAGGCCAACATCAAATGGGCCCGCAAGCTGGAGGAGTCCGGCTGCCACGTCGTGTACGGCCTGGTGGGCCTCAAGACCCACTGCAAGCTGTCGCTCGTGGTCCGCCAGGAGGGCGACACGCTGCGCCGCTACTCCCACGTCGGCACCGGCAACTACCACCCCAAGACCGCCCGCCTGTACGAGGACCTCGGCCTGCTCACCGCCGACCCGCAGGTCGGCGCGGACCTCTCCGACCTCTTCAACCGGCTGTCGGGCTACTCGCGCCGCGAGACCTACCGCCGCCTGCTGGTGGCCCCGCGCTCGCTGCGCGACGGCCTGATCGCACGGATCGACAAGGAGGCCGCCCACCACCGGGCCGGCCGCCCCGCGTACGTGCGCCTCAAGATGAACTCGATCGTCGACGAGGCGCTCATCGACTCGCTCTACCGGGCCTCCCAGGCGGGAGTGCCCGTCGACATCTGGGTCCGCGGCATCTGCGCCGTACGACCCGGGGTCCCCGGGCTCTCGGACAACATCCGGGTCCGCTCGATCCTCGGCCGCTTCCTGGAACACTCCCGGGTCTTCGCCTTCGGCAACGGCGGCGAGCCCGAGGTGTGGATCGGCAGCGCCGACATGATGCACCGCAACCTCGACCGCCGCATCGAGGCACTGGTCAGGGTCGCCGACCCGGCCCACCGCGCGGCACTGGACCGGATGCTGGAGACCGGCATGTCCGACGCCACCTCCTCCTGGCACCTGGGCCCGGACGGCGAATGGACCCGGCACAGCACGGACCACGAAGGCCAGCCGCTGCGGCACGTTCAGGAGATGCTCATAGACGCCCGGAGGCGCCGGCGTGGCTCTGCCAAACCATGACCTGACAGCGCGTGGAGAGGGCTCCGCGGGTGACGTGCTCGGCACGTACCTGCGGGCCCAGGCCACCGCCTTCCTGCGCGGGCTCCGCCTCCACGAGGAGAGCGGGGCCGACGCCGCGGAGGGCAGCGATGCGGCGCGCAGCCTGCGGGGGGCTGCGCGCCGGATCAGCGGGTCCCTGTCCACCTTCCGGGTGGTGACCGAGTCCTCCTGGGCCGACGGGCTGCGCACCGAGCTGGTGTGGCTGTCCTCGACCCTGGCGGACGAGCACGCGTACGCCGCCCGGCTGACCCGGCTGCTGGACGCGCTGCACCGGCTGTCGGGCTCCCCCGAGGTGCCCGCGCCCCGGGCCGCCGCGGGCGCGCTGACGGTGGGCTCGGCGCGCGCCGGGGCCCTGCTGGAGCGGCAGCTCACGCTGGCCCGGACCCGCGCCCACTCGGCGACCCTGCAGGCGCTGGGCTCGTCCCGGTTCCACGCGGTCGCGGACGCCGTGGCCGTACTGGCCTCCGAGGTGCCGCTGGAGCCGGTCGCGGCCCGCGGGCGGGTGGAGGAGGTCCTGATCCCGCTGGCGGAGGTCGCCCACACCCGGCTGGCGGCGGCCGTCTCGGCGCTGCCGCACGCCGCCGAGTCCCAGCCGTACAACGCCGAACACGACGGCTCCTGGCACGAGGTGCGCCGGCTGCTGCGGGTCCACCGCTACGCCCGGGAGGCCCTGGGCGAGGACGTGGCCCGGCTTGCGGCGGCCGGCGAGGCCCTGGACCGCCACCGCGACGCCGCCGAGGCCGCGGCCGCCTCGGCCACCGCGGCCCGTACCCCGCGGATCGCCCCCGCGACGGCATACGCCCTGGGCGTGCTCCACGCCGACCAGCGGCACGAGGTGGAGGCGGCCCGGTTCACGTTCCAGGGCCTGTGGCAGCCGGTGGCGGCCGCCGCCCCCTGACCGGGCCGCGACCGAAAAGAATCAGCCACCCCCGGGTCCGCGGCGGATCCGGGGACCGACCCCTTTGGGGGTCACATAACGGTAACGACGGGACAACGGCGGATGACACTCCGGCTCAAACCCGGCCATCCACACCAGGCCGTCCGCCACGGTTCACCGTCCGTTCACTTGCCCCGGTCGGCCGCTTCACCTGATCTGCCTAATTTCAGTGGTGCACGGAGCGCGTCGTCCACCAGATCGAATGACACGCCGTGCATCCGACGTAGTCCTCTTCGCACGCCGCCCCGACACAGAAAGCGGCCGGCGGCTTCTGGAAGGAACACCCGAAAGTGAAGCTTCAGCGCAAGAACATGCTTCGTGCCTCCGCCCTCGGGGCGCTTGTCGTGTCCGGCGCCCTGGTCCTCACGGCGTGCGGCTCGGACAACAACACGAAGGATGGCGGCGCCGCCAGCGGCCAGCCGTCGGCCGCCGCCGCGGGCGACATCAAGTGCGGCGACGCCAAGGGCAAGCTCCTTGCCTCCGGCTCCTCCGCCCAGAAGAACGCCGTGGACCTGTGGGTCAAGGCCTACATGGCCGCCTGCCCCGGCGTCGAGGTCAACTACAAGTCCTCCTCCTCCGGTGAGGGCATCGTCGCCTTCAACCAGGGCACCGTCGGTTTCGCCGGCTCGGACTCGGCGCTGAAGCCCGAGGCGGTCGAGGAGTCGAAGAAGATCTGCACCGGCGGTCAGGGCATCGACCTGCCGATGGTCGGCGGCCCGATCGCGCTCGGCTTCAACGTCGCCGGCGTGGACAAGCTGAACCTGGACGCCCCCACGATCGCCAACATCTTCAACGACAAGATCAAGAAGTGGGACGACGAGGCGATCAAGAAGCTGAACCCCGGCGTCGCGCTTCCCCCCACCGCCATCCAGGCCTTCCACCGCTCCGAGGACTCGGGCACCACCGAGAACCTGGGCAAGTACCTCAAGGCCGCCGCTCCCGAGGCCTGGACGTACGAGGCCGCCAAGAAGTGGCCGGCCCCCGGTGGCCAGGGCGCGACCGGCTCCGCCGGTGTCGCCTCCCAGGTGAAGGCCGTCGACGGCGCGATCGGCTACTTCGAGCTGTCCTACGCCTCCTCGCAGAGCATCAAGACGGTCGACGTGAACACGGGCGCCGCCGCTCCGGTCAAGGCCTCCTCCGAGTCCGCCTCCAAGGCCATCGCCGCCGCCAAGATCGCCGGCACCGGCTCCGACCTGGCGCTGAAGCTCGACTACACCACCAAGGCCGAGGGTGCCTACCCGATCGTCCTGGTGACGTACGAGGTCGTCTGCGACAAGGGCAACAAGCCCGAGACGCTCGCCACCGTCAAGTCCTTCCTGAACTACACCGCCTCGGACGCGGGCCAGAAGGTCCTCTCCGAGAACGGCTACGCGCCCATCCCGGCCGAGATCAACACCAAGGTCCGCGAAGTCATCAACTCGCTGTCCTAATCACTGAGCCTCGGGGGTGGGGCCGATCCCGTCCGATCGGCCCCGCCCCGAGGACCCTCCCCTCCACCCAGGGGATCCGGTGCACCGCCGCCAGGGGGCATGGCCCCCCACCCAGACCGGAAAGATCATGGCTTCCACCACACCCACCCAGATAGACCAGGCTCCGCCTGTCTCCAAGAGCGCAAGGTCCACCGGCCGTGCCGGTGACAAGATCTTCGCCGGTCTCTCCAAGGGATCCGGCATCCTGCTCCTGGTGATCATGGCGTCGATCGCCATCTTCCTCACCTACCGTGCCTCGATCGCACTGTCGAAGAACGAGGGCAACTTCCTCACCACCTTCGACTGGAACGCGTCGGCCAACCCCCCCGTCTTCGGCATCGCCGTCCTGCTCTTCGGCACCGTCGTCAGCTCGATCATCGCGATGGCCATCGCGGTTCCGATCGCTGTCGGCATCGCCCTCTTCATCTCGCACTACGCGCCGCGCAAGCTGGCCGCTCCCATCGCGTACGTGGTCGACCTGCTGGCCGCCGTACCGTCGATCATCTACGGCATCTGGGGCGCCCTCTTCCTCGTCCCGCAGCTCGGGGGCCTCAACCTCTGGCTCGACGAGTACATGGGCTGGACCTACGTCTTCGACAAGACCCAGGTCGGCGTCGCCCGCTCGCTCTTCACCGTCGGCATCCTGCTCGCGATCATGATCCTGCCGATCGTGACCAGCGTCAGCCGCGAGGTCTTCCTGCAGGTCCCGCGCATGAACGAGGAGGCCGCCCTGGCCCTCGGCGCGACCCGCTGGGAGGTCATCCGCATGTCGGTGCTGCCCTTCGGCCGCTCCGGCGTCATCTCCGCCTCGATGCTCGGCCTCGGCCGCGCCCTCGGCGAGACCATGGCCGTCGCGACCGTCCTCTCCCCGAGCTTCCTGATCAACGGGCACATCCTGGACCCGGGCGGCGGCACCTTCGCGCAGAACATCGCCGCGAAGTTCGACGAGGCCAACGAATTCGGCCGTGACGCGCTGATCGCCTCCGGCCTGGTCCTCTTCCTGCTCACCCTGCTGGTCAACGGTGCAGCTCGCCTGATCATCGCTCGCCGCAAGGACTTCTCGGGGGCGAACGCCTGATGAGCCACGCACTCCAGGACCAGCGGCCCGCCCGGGCCCCCAAGTCCGCCGCTCCCGCCGGCCTCACCCGGGGCGGCCTCCCCCGCTGGACCCCGGCCGCCGTCGCGGTCCTCTCGATCGCCCTCGGCTGCGGCATCGGCGTCGTCGCCGACCTGCACAGCAAGATCCAGTGGGGCCTGATCGCCTCGATCCTGTTCATCGCGATCACCTACACGGCCAGCGCGGTCGTCGAGAACCGCCGCCAGGCCAAGGACCGGGTCGCGACCTCCCTCGTGTGGGTCTGCTTCGTCCTCGCGGTCATCCCGCTGCTCTCGCTGATCTGGACCACCGTCAGCCGCGGCATCAAGGCCCTCGACGGCGACTTCCTCAGCCACTCGATGAACGGCGTCACCAGCTTCGAGCAGGGCGGCGGCGTCTACCACGCGCTGCTCGGCACCATCGAGCAGGTCGCCCTGGCAGCCGCGATCGCCGCGCCCATCGGCCTGCTGACCGCCGTCTACCTGGTCGAGTACGGCAACGGCAAGCTCGCCAAGGCCGTGACCTTCTTCGTCGACGTCATGACCGGCATCCCCTCCATCGTCGCGGGTCTGTTCATCCTCACGACCTGGAACCTGGCGCTCGGCTTCGGCCCGTCCGGCTTCGCCGGCGCGATGGCGCTGTCGATCCTGATGATGCCCGTCGTGGTCCGCTCCACCGAGGAGATGCTCAAGCTCGTCCCGAACGAGCTGCGCGAGGCCGCCCTCGCCCTCGGTGTCCCGAAGTGGCGCGTGATCCTCAAGGTCGTGCTCCCCACCGCCATCGGCGGCATCGCGACCGGCCTCATGCTGGCCGTCGCCCGCATCGCCGGCGAGACCGCGCCGATCATGCTGCTGGTCTTCGGTACCCAGCTGATCAACCCGAACCCCTTCGAAGGTGCTCAGTCCTCGCTCCCGCTGTACATCTGGGAGCAGTACAAGGTCGGCAGTGACGCCTCCTACGACCGGGCATGGGCCGCAGCGCTCGTCCTGATCGCCTTCGTCATGATCCTCAATCTGGTGGCCCGCGGCATCGCCCGCTGGAAGGCCCCCAAGACCGGTCGCTGACGCGACTATTTGAAAGCGAAGTGACCCCTCATGGCTAAGCGAATCGACGTCAGCGGACTGTCCGCCTTCTACGGCACCCACAAGGCCATCGACGACATCTCGATGACCGTGGAGCCGCGCTCGGTGACCGCCTTCATCGGCCCGTCCGGCTGCGGCAAGTCCACCTTCCTGCGCACCCTGAACCGCATGCACGAGGTCACCCCCGGTGGCCGCGTCGAGGGCAAGGTGCTCCTGGACGACGAGAACCTGTACGGCACCGGTGTCGACCCGGTCGCGGTCCGCCGCACGGTCGGCATGGTCTTCCAGCGTCCGAACCCCTTCCCCACCATGTCGATCTTCGACAACGTGGCGGCGGGCCTGCGGCTGAACGGCAGCTTCAAGAAGTCCGAGCTCACGGACATCGTGGAGCGGTCCCTGAAGGGCGCGAACCTCTGGAACGAGGTCAAGGACCGCCTGAACAAGCCGGGCTCCGGCCTCTCCGGCGGCCAGCAGCAGCGTCTGTGCATCGCCCGCGCCATCGCGGTCGAGCCGGAGGTCCTGCTGATGGACGAGCCCTGCTCGGCCCTGGACCCGATCTCCACCCTCGCGATCGAGGACCTGATCGGCGAGCTCAAGGAGCGCTTCACGATCGTCATCGTGACGCACAACATGCAGCAGGCCGCCCGCGTCTCCGACCGCACCGCGTTCTTCAACCTCTCGGCGGTCGGCCGGCCCGGCAAGCTCATCGAGATCGACGACACGGACCGGATCTTCTCGAACCCGTCCGTCCAGGCGACCGAGGACTACATCTCGGGCCGCTTCGGCTAGGCCGAAGCCCTCCGACGAGACATCATGCGGCTCCGCCGCGTGGTCCGAACGTCCTGCGGTGCTGCATGGCGGTGCCACCGCAAGGCGAAAGAAAAGGGCCGGCTCCCCCTGGGTGGGGGGAGCCGGCCCGCTTTCGTTCCCGATCCCTGCGTCCGGCCGCCGAAGCGTTCCGGCCGCCGAAGCGCTCTAGCCGACGAAGGCCAGGTCCACGATCCAGAAGCTGAGGGCGGCGACCAGGGCCGCGGCCGGCATCGTGATGAACCAGCCCAGCACGATGTTCTTGGCGACACCCCAGCGGACCGCGTTGACCCGCTTGGTCGCACCCACGCCCATGATCGCCGAGGTGATCACGTGGGTGGTGGAGATCGGCGCGTGGAACAGGAACGCCGAGCCGAACATGATCGAGGCACCGGTGGTCTCCGCGGCGAAGCCCTGCGGCGGGTCCAGCTCGATGATCTTGCGGCCGAGGGTCCGCATGATGCGCCAGCCGCCCGCGTACGTACCGAGCGAGAGCATCACGGCACACACGATCTTGACCCAGACCGGGATCTCGGAGCCCTCGGTCTGCAGCTCCGCGATGGTCAGGGCCATCATCACGATGCCCATCGTCTTCTGCGCGTCCTGGAGGCCGTGGCCGAGGGCCATGCCCGCCGCGGAGACGGTCTGCGCGATACGGAAGCCGCGCTTGGCCTTGTGCGGGTTGGCCCGGCGGAACATCCACAGGATGGCGACCATCACCAGGTAGCCGACGAGCAGGCCGACGATCGGCGAGACGAACATCGGGATGACGACCTTGTCGACGACTCCCGACCAGATGACCTCGGTGCCGCCGGCCAGCGCCGCGCCGACCATGCCGCCGAACAATGCGTGCGAGGAGGACGAGGGGAGCCCGAAGTACCAGGTGATCAGGTTCCACACGATCGCGCCGACCAGGGCCGCGAACAGGATCCACATGCCCCGGTTGCCCTGGGGCGTCTCGATCAGGCCCTCGCTGACCGTCTTGGCGACGCCGCTGCCCAGGAAGGCGCCGGCGAGGTTCATCACCGCGGCCATCGCGAGGGCGGCTCGCGGGGTCAGCGCGCGGGTCGAGACGGAGGTCGCGATCGCGTTCGCCGAGTCGTGGAAACCGTTGGTGTACGTGAAACCGAGCGCGACACCGATGGTCACGATCAGAGCGAAGGTGTCCACGAGGTTCAGGACTCCTTGACCGCGATGGTCTCCACCGTGTTCGCGACGTGCTCGAACGCGTCGGCCGCCTCTTCGAGCACGTCGACGATCTGCTTGAGCTTCAGCACCTCGATGGCGTCGTACTTGCCGTTGAAGAGCTGTGCGAGCAGCTTGCGGTGGATCTGGTCGGCCTGGTTCTCGAGGCGGTTGACCTCGATCCAGTACTCGGTCAGGTTGTCCATCGTCCGCAGGTGCGGCATGGCCTCGGCGGTCAGCTCGGCCGCGCGCGCCAGTACCTCGATCTGCTGCTCGACACCCTTCGGGAGCTCCTCCACCTGGTAAAGGACGACCAGGTCGACGGCCTCCTCCATGAAGTCCATGATGTCGTCGAGCGACGAGGCCAGGTTGTAGATGTCCTCGCGGTCGAACGGCGTGATGAAGGAGGAGTTCAGCTGGTGGAAGATCGCGTGGGTGGCGTCGTCCCCCGCGTGCTCGGCTGCCCGCATCCGCTCCGCGATCTCGGCCCGGGCGGAGGAATCCGCTCCGAGCAGTTCCATCAGGAGCTTCGAGCCCGTGACGATGTTGTCCGCGGATGCGGCGAACATGTCGTAGAAGCTCGTCTCCCTGGGGGTCAGACGAAATCGCACGTGAGGTCCTCGGGGTGCATTGGATTCGGTCAGGCTGATGCTAGGCGCATCCCCCGGCCAGGGCTAACCGGCGGTTCCGGGCGGTTCCCCAGTGTCCTCCATCAGGCAGAGTGAGGACCACGGGCCCCCGACGCGCCGTCGGGGGCCCAGTACCCTATACCCATGAGGGGTATGCACCCCCTCGATCCGGACCACGGGAGGACGCATGACTGCCATCGAGGCGGAGGGCTCCGGAGCCGAAGTCACCACCGGTACCGGAACGACCGCCGGTACGGCCACTGCCACCGGCACCGCAGGCGGCACCGCCGCCGGCGCCGGCGTGGTGCACGGCTACCACCACCAGAAGGACGAGCACCTCAAGCGGCTGCGCCGGATCGAGGGCCAGATCCGCGGTCTGCAGCGGCTGGTCGACGAGGACGTCTACTGCATCGACATACTCACCCAGGTCTCCGCGAGCACGAAGGCCCTCCAGTCCTTCGCGCTCCAGCTGCTCGAGGAGCACCTGCGGCACTGCGTCGCCGACGCGGCCGTCAAGGGCGGGGACGAGATCGACGCCAAGGTCGAAGAGGCGACGAAGGCGATCGCGCGCCTGCTGCGCACCTGACCGGTACGGCGGCGGCTACAGCCCGAGCCCCATCAGGACCTCGTCGATCCGGTCCTGGCTGAGCCGCTCCTCGTCCGCCGCGGACGCCGCGATGATCAGCTCGCCGCACAGCTCGATCTCGGCGAGCGCCACGTGGTCCTGCACCGTCGTAGCGCCTGCGGGAGTCACGCGTGTCACCTCGATCTGCCGTCATCGGTCAGGGGCCGTCTCAGCGTAGGGAGGGCGGGGCGCTGTGCGCATGACACGGATGGACCATTTCCGGATACCGGCCCATGGCCCGATCGCCCCGCCCCGGCACCGTCCGGCCGGCTACTCGGCGATCTTCCCGGCGTAAATGTCCCCGCTTGCGGGCAATACGACCTTCACCGGCGTCCCGAATCCGTAGAGCAGCGTGGTCGAGGAGACGTCGATCACGCCATTGTTGACGTAGCTGAAGCGGTGCCGGACCTTCCGCAGCCGGCCCTCCTCGTCGAGGTAGGCGTCGAACGGGACGGCGTCCTTGCTGAACCCTTTCGCCGCCGCCTCCAGCGCCCCCTTGACCGCCGGTGAGGCGTTCTTCGCGGCCCGGCCGATGTCGGTGGTCCCCCGGTAGTGGCGCACCTTGGTGCCCGCCACCTCGGTCTCGCCCACGTACGTCGCCTCCTGCACGCCGCGCAGCAGCTCGGCCGCGGCCAGCGGATCGGTGGCCCCGCCCGTGACCAGGTTCCCGTCGGCGAGGGCCGTCGTGTCGACCCGGACCCACTTGTCGTCGGGCACGCCCGCGCCCCGGTTCTTCATGTAGAGGGCCCCGGGGACGAGCAGCTCGGTGATGGGCCGGTGCTCGTCCTTGCCGGCCGCGTCCGCGGGGAGCATCACCAGCAGCTGGCCCATCCGGTTCTTGAAGTCGACCCCGCCCTCGCCGCGGATCGTGACCCGGGTCCCGCCCGTGGCCATCTCCATCGCGGTACGGGCCTGCGCGCTGCCGGTCTGCGCCAGCCGGTCGGCGGCTCCCCGTACGGTCGCGGCCGCGTCGGCGGGCGGCCGGCCGTCGGCCCGGTCCGCGCCCTGGCACCCGCTCATCGCGGCCACGGTCGCGGCCATGCCGAGGGCGAGCACCGCCTCACCCGCACGCCCGCGCCGCCGCCTGTGCTGGTGCACCACCATCGCCTGCCAACCCCCAACGCATGACCGCTGCTTGCCCGAGGCCCCCACCCGCTCCGGTTAACGAGGTCCGGGGTTTCCCGTCACGGGCCGCCGCCGTCCCGGGCCCTTCCGCGCCCGGGTACCGTGGTGGTGTGGATTCGCACAGCAAAGCGTCGCTTGTCCCTCCGCTTGACGTCGCGCCGCACTCCCGACCCGTGGAGCGGCCACCCACCGGGCCCACCGGCCACACCACGAGCACCGCCGAGCGGGGGGCTTTCTGCCTGGCCTCGTGCACTTGCGGCTGGAGAGGCCCGGCCCGCCGCTCCCGCGATCTGGCCCGCAGGGACGCGGACCGGCACACCGCGGTCTGAGTCCCCGGGGCCGGCGCGGGCCCCGGCGGGTCGCCCGTTCGGACGGCCCGGCTGGCCGGGGCACCCGGGAGCGGATGCCCTGGATGCATGCCAGGACCCGCACCCCGCGTCGCCGCCCTCCTCTGGGCCCTGCTCATCACGCTCACGCCCGCCGCCGCGGCCTCGGCCCGCCCGACGGGTTCGGCGGACGGCCCGGCCGACGTGGCCCTGGCCATCGGGGCGACCACCGCGGCCGCCGTGGCCACCGGTCTGTGGCTGCGCTCGCGGTACCGCCGCGAGGAGGACTCGGAGGGCCACGGCGCGGAGAGCGGCGACCCGTGACCCCGCGCCCCCGCCCGAGGGCGGTCCGCCTGCGCTTCGGCGTAGCGGGCCTGTGCCTGCTGGCGGCGGTCCTGATCTCCGTATGGGACGCCTACGGGCGAGCGTGAGACGGGCCTACGCCGCGAGGTCGCTCTCGTGCGGGGCCTGCGGCTGCGCGAGGTCCACCGGACGCGGCAGGGCGCGCCGCTTGGCGCGGACCAGCCGGCCGACGCGCGGCGAGCGGGCCACCGCCCGCACCACCGGGGTCAGCAGCGCCATCGCGAGCGGGGCGAGCAGCAGGACGACGGCGGTGCCGAGCGCGAAGCCGCCGATGACGTCGGTGGGGTAGTGGACGCCGAGGTACACCCGGCACAGGCCCTCGGCGAGGGCCAGGCCGATCCCGATGAGCCCGAGCTTCCGGTTGGCCAGGAACAGGCCGACGCCCAGGGCCATCGCGAGGCCCGCGTGGCCGCTGACGAAGGAGAAGTCGCCGGGGCCGGAGTACGGGGCGAGCACGTCCAGGCCGTCGTGCGCGGCGAACGGCCGGGGCCGGGCGACGAACGCGCGCAGCGGGACGTTGACGAGGAGGACGAGCGCGGCGGCGAGCGGGGCCCATACGAGGGCGGCGAACGACTCGGCGGCCGCGGCCTCGTCCTGTCGGCGCGTACCGTGCCAGCACCACAGGAAGAGGAGCACCAGGGCCAGCGGGATCCCGTACGAGCCGACGAGGCCGACGGCCCGGTCGACCGAGGCCGGGGCGTGCCGCGCCAGCCCGTTGATGTCGTACAGCAGGCTTACGTCCACGTTCGGCCCACCGTTTGTGAGTCCAGCCATGGCGATGCGGCCCCTTAGCCCTTGCGCGGTTCCCCTCGGGCGCACGGCGGTGTGCGCCCCTGAACCCCCCCGTTGATCAAGCCTGCGTCCATGGAACGCCCGTTCTGAACGCCACGTTCCACTCTCCACGGAATGATCACGGCAACGTTATCCAAGAGAGACTCATCGTCGCAGCTCAGGGCCTCGGGTTAACGCAGCGTGGCAATGGTGGCGGGATTACGAGGACTTGGCGTCGGCGGCCCGGTCGGGCAGGGCCGCGGCCCCGTCCTTGGTGACACGCGTCGCACCGAAGTAGTCCGGGGTGTCGATCTTGTCGAACCGGATCACGGCCCCGGTGTACGGGGCGTTGATCATGTATCCGCCGCCGACGTAGAGCCCGACGTGATGGATCGCCCGGGAGTTCGTCAGATCATCGGAGAAGAACACCAGGTCGCCGGGGAGCAGTTCGTCGCGGGAGGGATGCGGACCGGCGTTGTACTGGTCGTTGGCCACCCGCGGCAGCTCGATCCCCACCGACTCGTACGAGGCCTTGGTCAGCCCCGAGCAGTCGAAGCGCCCGTCCTGATCCGGCGTCCCGTTGCCACCCCACAGGTACGGGGTCCCCAACTGCTTCTGCGCGAAGTAGATCGCCCCGGCCGCCTGCTGCGAAGGCGCCACCCGCCCCACGGGCCGCTCGAAGCTCTTGGCGAGGGTCGTGATGGCCTTCACGTACCCCTGGGTCTCGTTGTACGGGGGCACGCCGCCGTACTTGATGACCGCGTACGCCCCCGCGTTGTAGGCCGCGAGCATGTTGCTCGTCGCGTCCCCCGGCACGCCCGCCACGTCCTTGGCCAGCTCGCAGTCGTACGAAGCCGCCGAGGGGATGGCGTCGTTGGGGTCCCAGATGTCGCGGTCGCCGTCACCGTCCCCGTCGATGCCGTGCCCGGCCCAGGTGCCCGGGATGAACTGCGCGATGCCGCGGGCGTCCGCCGGGCTGACGGCGTTCGGATTCCAGCCGCTCTCCGAGTACAGCTGGGCGGCCAGCAGCGCCGGGGTCATGGCCGGGCACAGGGTGCCCCACTTCTGCACCAGGTTCTGGTACTTGGCGGGCACGGCCCCCTTGGCCAGCCCGAGCGCGCGGCCCCCGGCCGCCCCGGCCCCGGCGAGGCCGGCCGCGGCCGAGTACGTCCCCACCACGATCAGCACGAGGAAGCTCAGACACAGCCCGATCCCGATCCCGCCTGCCATCCAGAATCTGCGCACCCGTCAACACTCCCCCATCCCCGTCGCTTTCACGTGCGATTCGCCCGTGTCGCCCGATCCACTAGCCCGCTTGGAAGCCCGTGCAGTGGATGCTCGCGTACTTCGCAGGGTCATCCTCGACGTGGTAGAAGACCACCGTCCAGTCCCCAGGGTCGTTGGCCAGGGGCACACCGGGGCGCGTCTTGCCGTTGACGTGCTCCGCGAAATCGTCCGGGTACGTGAGCGTCAGGAACTCGCCCGTGTTCCATTTGCCGTAGATGTCGATCGGCTTGCTGGTGAAGCCCACCGCCCGGTTGTCCATGGGGAAGGGCTCCCCGGTCTGCGGATCGAGGTCGTGCGGGGACCTGACCGCCACCGACACGTAGTACGGGTCGGGTTTGGTCTTGCTGTTCTCGGCGTACTTGACGCGCATGCTGATGGTCACGGACTTCCCCGACACCTCGGCGCCGGTCTGCAGGTCCGCGCCCGGCGGCTTCTGCTCCGCCCCGATGTTGCACGCGCCGGTACCGTGCGCCGCGCGTTCGGGATCGGTGGAGGGCAGCCACACATAGCGCGAGATCTGGTTGCCCTCGATGTACTCGGCGGGCGGCTTGGCGGCCACGCCCTGCGATGCCGGGGGCGTGGCGGCGGCGCCCCCGCCCTGGCCCTGCCCCTTCTCACCGCTCCCGTCGATCGGAAGCAGCTTCCACGCGGCCAGGGACAGCGCCGCGACCACCGCCACCGCCGCGGCGGCCCACGCCGTACGCCGCCCCGCGCGCGGCGCCGGCGCCGGCGCCGCGGCCGCGGCCGCGTACTGCGTCGGCGTGTAGCCGGACGGCAGTCCCGGGCCCTGCGTGCGCATCTCGTGCACCGGCACGGCCTCGCCCAGCGCCCCCAGCCCCAGGTACACCGGATCGTCGATCAGCGCGTCCCGCACCCCGCACCGGGCGATCACCTCGGCCGGCGCCGGCCGCGCCGCCGGGTCCTTCGCCACGCACGCCCCGATCAGCGCCGCCAGCCCCGGCTCCACCCCGGCCACGTCGATCGGCTCGTGCACCGCCCGGTAGCCCACCGTCGCCGCCGCGCCCGTACCGAACGGCGGCCGCCCGGTCGCCGCGTACGCGAGCGTGGCGCCCAGCGCGAAGACGTCCGCCGCGGCCCCCGCCCCGGCGCCGAGCAGCACCTCCGGCGCCGTGTACCCCGGTGTCCCCGGCGCCTGCCCGTCCTGGGTGAGGGCGGTCTCCCCGATCCCCCGCGCGATGCCGAAGTCGATGAGCTGCGGCCCCTGCGCGCCCAGGATGACGTTCTGCGGCTTGAGGTCCCGGTGGGTCACCCCGTACGCGTGGACGCTCGCCAGCCCCTCCGCCAGGGCCGCGAACAGCCGCCGGCAGGTCTGCGCGGGCAAACCCCCGCGCTCCGCCACGGCACGGCCGAGCGTGGGCCCCGCCACGTACTCCGTCGCCAGCCAGAACGGCGGCGCCGCCAGCGAGGCGTCGATCAGGTTCGCCGTGTACGCCGACCGCACCGCCCGTACGGTCTCGGCCTCGCGCCGGAACCGGGCCAGGGCCTCCGGATGCCCGGTGATCTCGTCCCGGATCACCTTCACCGCCACCAGGCGGCCGCCGGGCGAGCGCCCGAGGTACACCTGCCCCATCCCTCCGGCACCGAGCCGGGCCAGCAGCGCATGCGCCCCGATACGGGCGGGATCGACGTCTCTCAGGGCCTCCACCGGCACGAGCCTGCCACACCGACTCCCGTACCACGCAGGCGGGTTGACCTGGACCGCGAGCTCAGGAACGCGGTGCGACGAACAGGCTCTGCGCGCTCCGCCCGATGGGCCCCTTCTCGTCGTGCAGCCGGGCGTCCGCGAGCCCGATCCCGGCCGCGTCCACGCTCGTACGGGCCTCCACGCAGGCCCACTCGCCCACCGGGTGGCGGTGCAGGTGCACGGTCAGGTCTCCGTTGACGAACACGTACCGGCCGAAGTCCAGCACCGAACTGATCCCGTTGCCCGAATCGGCGGCGACCAGCACCCGGTCCAGCGGCCTGGTCTCCTCCCCGGCGATGAGCGCCACCTTCATCCGCATCCAGCAGGTGCCCGGCCCCAGCGCCACGAACGCGCCCTCGGTGAACCGGGTCTCCATCGCCGAGTGGTAGCCCGTCTCCCACGGCACCGGGAAGAACGGCGTCGGCCCCACCTCCCCCGGCGGCGGCAGCTGCGGCCCCGGCGCCACCCCCGGTACGGCCTCCCCGGCCACCCGGATCCGCAGCGCCCGCGCGAGCATCACCGGCGCGGCCCCGGCCGGGGCGAGGGCGGCCTCGACCACCTCGGTACCGCGCCCGGCCCGGAGCACCGAGGTGGTGACCTCCAGCGGACCGATCGGCACCGGCCGCAGGATGTCGTACGTGATCCTCGCGATCCGCATGTCCGCACGGGCGCCCTCCCGCTCCTCCACGGCCCGCCCGAGCAGCGCGGCCGGCGGCCCGGCATGCTGCGAGCCCGGGTCCCACGGCCCGCGCGTGTACTCGGTGGCCAGGAAACGCCCGGCATCGACCCGCTCGAAGAACGCCTCGGAGATCGCCATGACCGAGACGCTACCCACAGGTAACCCGCCCCGCCAGACCCCCACCCGCGACCGGTCACAATGGAGGGGTGTCCTCCAACCCCGCCACGCCCGCCCTCCCCGAGCTGCCCGTCCTGCAGGCGGACTGCTCCAACTGCTTCGCGCTCTGCTGCGTCGCGCTGCCCTTCGCCAAGTCCAACGACTTCGCCGTGAACAAGGCCGCCGGCACCCCCTGCAAGAACCTCCGGCAGGACTTCCGCTGCGGCATCCACACCCGCCTGCGCGACAAGGGCTTCCAGGGCTGCACCGTCTTCGACTGCTTCGGCGCGGGCCAGCAGGTCTCCCAGGTCACCTTCGGCGGCCGTGACTGGCGCACCCACCCCGGCACGGCCCGCGCGATGTACGAGGTCTTCCCGGTCCTGCGGCAACTGCACGAGCTGCTCTTCTACGTCACCGAGGCCCTCACCCTCCCGGCGGCCGCCCCGCTCCACGCGGACCTGCGCGACGCACAGACGGAGACCGCTCGCTGGACCGCGGCCGACGCGGACGCCCTCGCCGCCCTGGACGTCGACGCGCTGCGCCGGCGCGTCAACACGCTCCTCCTGCACGCCAGCGAACTGGCCCGCGCCAAGGCCCCGGCCCGCAAGAAGAACCACCGCGGGGCCGACCTCATGGGCGCCCGCCTCGCGGGCGCGGACCTGCGCGGGGCCAACCTCCGCGGCGCCTACCTGATCGCCGCGAACCTCAAGGGCGCCGACCTGCGCCTCGCGGACCTCATCGGCGCCGACTTCCGCGACGCCGACCTGCGCGGGGCGGACCTGCGCGACGCCCTCTTCCTGACCCAGCCCCAGCTGGCCGCGGCCCGGGGCGACGCGGCGACCAAGATCCCGTCGACCTTGGTCCGCCCCGCCCACTGGTCCGCGTAGATCCGGCAGCGGCACCGACACCGGCTGCCGGCTGCCGGCACCGACACCGGCTGCCGGCTGCCGGCACCGGCACCCGCGCTCTCAGCCGGTCACGGCCTGATGATCGCCGTCCAGCCCGAGGGACAGGTGAGCGCGGCCGCCGGCGTGTACGTGCACTGGTTCTCGAACACGTCGCCCGTGGTCGTCAGCACCTTCACGTAGACCGTGTAGCCCACGGTGTTCACCGACACCCCGCACGCGTTGCGCGGGTGCCCCGGGTTGAGCTGCGTCGTGAGGTCCCTCCAGGTGTACGAACCGACCGGGGAGGTCTCCCGTGCGCCCAAGGAGGTCCGCCCCCGGTGCAGCACGGCGCTGAACTCCGTGTCGCTCTGCCCCAGGGTCGTGTCGATGTCCTCGCACGGCCCGTGCGGCCCGTTCGGGCCCCGGTCGCCCTTCGGACCCCGGTCACCCTTGGGCCCCTGGGGCCCCCGGTCACCCTTCGGACCCCGGTCGCCCTTGGGCCCCTGGGGCCCCCGATCCCCCTTCGGCCCGCACGGGTTCGCAGGCTTGGCCGCCTTCCTGGCCTTGGCCGCCTTGGCCGCCTTCGCCGACTTCGCGGACTTCGCAGCCTTGCCGGGCGCCTTGGCCGGCAACGTCCTCGCGTCCGGCTCCGGACACTTGGCGCTGCTCCAGCCGGGCGCGATCGCCGCACCCGTCCCCTGGGCGGCGGCCATCGCCGGAACCGAGGTGCCCGCGAGCGCGATCGCCAGCGGAACTGCAAACCCAGTGGCCAGCCACGCACGCCGACCCAAATGCACTGCGGAACCCATCCGTCCACTCCTCGCGTCGTCCTACCGAACGGGCCGGAGCATCTCCCACAACCCCCCGTAGGGATGGAACGACTGACGGAATGTCGGACCAACGTCAGCGACTCGGCCCAACGACACGCCCGCACACTGCGCCGAACGGCGGCCACCCGAGCGGCCGCCCGCATGCCGAGAGGGCAATCATTGCCCGGGGTCACCCCCCGTGATACACAGAGTGACCATATGTTCTCTCGCGTACCCGCCGCCCGTGCCCAGGTCAGAGCGCACGGACGGGTCGAAGGGCGGGAGATCGGGTAAAGAGAGCCGTCAAGTCGACGTACGACGCCGGTTTCATCAGCGAAGATAGTGCGTGACCCCTGCCGTCGGGCACGGGCTACCGGAACTACCCATACAGGGGCGGTGAGTTACATGATCCTGGCAGCCGAAAAGGGCGACATCACCACCATCATCGGCGGAATCGCCCCGAACTGGGGGCCGTTCGGCAGTCTCGGCAATGAAGCGAAGGTCATGATCGAGGTGGTCATGGCCGTCGCGATCCTCCTCTGCCTCGGCATCGCCATCTGGGGCGCGGCCAAGCAGCGCATCGGCGCGACCGCGCTGCGCGACACCTTCAGCGCGGAGCAAGGCAAGGGCCTGATCGTCGCCGGACTCACCGGCGTGTTCATCATCGGCTCCCTCGGCACCCTCTTCACCATCGTCTACGGAATGGCCGTCTAGCCGGGCCGCCCACCGGCTGCCGGACCTGAAGACAACCAGCGCTACCGTCGTACGAGGCGGAGGGGGCGGACACGGAATGAGCAACGACGACCAGTACGGCGGCGGCGCCGGCGGCAGCGGGTACGGCGAGATCGGCGGCACGGGCCAGACCCGCACCCGCCTCCCCGACTCCGCCTCCGACCCGTACGGCGCCCCGCCCCGCCGCACCCCGCGCGCCTCGCGCGGCCTGGTCACGGTGGTCGGCGTGGTGGTCCTCCTGATCGCCGCGATCGCGTTCGCCAACCAATCCGGAGACGCCCCCGAAACCCCGGCCGACCAATCCCCCCCGGCGGCCACCTCCACAGCGGCAACAGGCACCCGCCCGGTGGACGGCAAGAACGGCGGAATCCCCTCCGGTTTCGCCCAAACCGAGCAGGGCGCCCAGTCCGCCGCCGCCAACTTCGCGGTCGCACTGGGCTCTGACGGCATGTTCGACAGCGCCCGCAGAAAGGCCATCGTCCAGGCCGTCTACGTGCCGAACGTGGCCGCCGCGCGCCAGAGCGACCTCGACCGGGTCTACACGGACGGGCAGTTCTTGGCACGCATCGGCCTCGACTCCGCCGGCAAGGCCCCGAAGGGCCTCCAGTTCATCTCCCGTACGAGTCCTGTCGGGACCAAGGTGGAGAAGTTCTCCACCGACGCCGCGACCGTCTCCGTCTGGCACTCGACCCTGTTCGGTCTCGCGGGCGAGGGTTCGAAGAACCCGGTCGCGGAGAGCTGGTACACCAACACCTTCGAGCTCCGCTGGAACAACGGCGACTGGCGCGTCGCCGACTTCACGCAGAAGGACGGCCCGGCCCCGGTCGGCCGGGACCAGAGGGCCGCCTCCGCCGAGGAGATGGCCGCCGCCGTGTCGCAGTTCGGGGGGCTCACCTATGCACGCTAGCCGTCGCAGCTTGTCCTTCGCCGCCGTCGTAGCCGCCTTGCAGACCACAGCGGTCCTCCTGGCCACCCGCGCGGTCGCCGCTCCCACACCCGACCCGTCCGCGACACCCAGCCCGCAGGCGAGCAACGACCCCTGCGACCTCATCCGGGGCCCGGCAAAGGACTACTGCGAACGTGGCGACGGCGCCGCAGGCGCCCCCCGCACCGGCCTCGCGCCCAGCGACCCGGCCGATGCCCTCAACCCCCTCGCCTCCCTCGCCAAGGGCTGCGCCGACGCCGCGGCCTGGATCGTCACCGAGCTCAGCAAAGCGGTCAACGGCACGGCCAACGTCGACTTCACCAACGGCGCCTTCCTCAAGCAGTACGCCGTCGTCTTCGCCGCCTCCACCATCCTCACCCTCGTGCTCTGGCTCTTCGCCGTCGCCAAGCGCGCCATCCGCGGCGTCCCCCTCACCACCGCCATCTCCGAAGCCGTCGGCTTCCTCTGGCTCACCGTCCTCGCCTCCGCCTTCACCCCCCTGATCCTCTACACCGTCGTCTCCGCCACCGACGGCGTCACAGAAGTCATCGCCTCGGCGAGCGGCGGCCAGACCGACGTCTTCTTCGGCTCCTTCATCGAGGCCCTCAAGAAGGGCGACTCCATCGGCGGCGGCCCGATCATGCTGATCGTCGTCTCCCTCGTCACCGTCCTCGCCGCCGGCGTCCTCTTCCTCGAGCTCTTCATCCGGGCCGCCCTCCTCTACGTCGGCGCCCTCCTCGGCGTCGTCGTCTACGCCGGCCTCGTCGACCGCAACCTCTGGGGCCACGTCCGCCGCTGGGCCGGCATCATGATCGCCGTCATCCTCGTGAAGCCGGTCATCGTCATCGTCCTCGGCCTCGCCGGAGCCCTCGCCGGCGAGAAGGGCCCCAACGCCTTCTCCGCCGTGGTCTCCGGCCTCGCGATCATCCTCCTGGCGATCTTCGCCTCCGCGATGATCTACCGCTTCGTCCCCGGCTTCGGCGACGAGATCGCCTCCGCCCGCTCCAACCGCAGCAAGGCCACCGACGGCGCCCAGGCCGCCGCCGTCATCAGCTCCCCGGCCTCCCTCGTATCCCAGGGCATCAAGACCCACAGCAGCCGCGGCGCCCACCGCGGCGGCGGAGACGGCGGCGGCTCCAGCGCCCCCCGCCCCGCCAACCCCCTCTCCGGAGGCGTGGCCGCCCACAGCAGCCGCCCCACCTCCGGCGGCGGATCCGCACCCTCCGCCGCACCCGCGCCCCGCTCCGGATCGAGTACGAGGAACACAGGAGGTGACGGGCGTTGACGACCCAGTCACACCAGCTGCACCCGATCGCGCCCCGCCGCACGTATCTCATCGGCCGGGCCCGGCCGAACGCGATCGTCGGCAAGAACCGCGAGAGCGGCGAGATCGCCCTGATCATCGTCGGCGCGTTCCTCGGCATGATGAGCGGCCTGCTCGTCCCCGACCTCACCCTGCGCATCGTCAGCCTCGCCGGCTTCCCCATGCTCGCGCTCGCCGCCGTGTACGTCCCGTACAAGGGCCGCACCTTCTACAAGTGGTTCGAGATCAACCGCAGCTACAAGCGCACCCTGCGCCGCGGCACCACGTACCGCTCCTCCGCCATGGAGGCCGGAGTCCGCGCCGCCGACGGCCGCGAGGTCGAGGTCGGCCCGCCCCCCGGCATCGGCCGGATCAACTGGCTCGCCGCCCCCTTCGGCCCCGACGAGATCGCCGTCCTCCTCCACGCCGACCGCAGAACCGTCACCGCCGCCATCGAGATCGAGGGCCCCGGCGTCGGCCTGCGCGACAGCGAAGACCAGGAAGCCCTCGTCGACCGCTTCGGCACCCTCCTCAAGCACGTGGCCAACGGCGACGGCTTCGTCACCCGCCTCCAGATGCTCGCCCGTACGCTCCCCGCCGACCCGGACGCCCACGCCAAGGACGTCGCCCAGCGCGGCGACGCGGGCGCCCCCGTCTGGCTGCGCGACTCCTACGACCAGCTCCAGTCGATGGTCTCCACCTCCTCCGAGCAGCACCGCGCGTACCTCGTCGCCTGCATGCACTACACGCGCGAACTCGCCGCCGAGGCCCACACCATCGCCCGCGCCGGCACCCCCCACAAGGGCCGCAAGCTCGACCGCGACGCCGGCCTCGCCATCGTCATGGCCCGCGAGCTCACCGACATCTGCGCCCGCCTCGCCGAGGCCGACATCCGCGTCCGCCAGCCCCTCGGCCAGGGCCGCCTCGCCTCCCTCGTGCACTCCATGTACGACCCGGACCACCCCATCGACCACATCCAGGCCATGACCAAGCGCAACGCCTGGCCCGCCGAACTCGACGCGGTGGAACCCACCTTCCTCCAGGCCAAGACCCGCGAGTCCTCCACCCGCGCCCCCTGGTGCCACGCCACGGCCTGGGTGAAGGAGTGGCCGATGACCCCCGTCGGCGTCAACTTCCTCGCCCCCCTCCTCGTCCACACCCCCGACGTGATCCGCACCGTCGCCGTCACCATGGATCTGGAGCCCACCGAGGTGGCCATCGAGCGCATGCTCACCGAGAAGACCAACGACGAGGCCGACGCCAGCCGCGCCGCCAAGATGAACCGCACCGTCGACCCCCGCGACATCGCCGCCCACGGCCGGCTCGACCAGAGGGGTGAAGATCTCGCCAGCGGTGCGGCAGGAGTCAACCTGGTCGGGTACATCACGGTGTCCTCCCGATCCCCGGAGGCCCTCGCCCGCGACAAGCGCACCATCCGCGCCTCGGCGGGCAAGTCCTACCTGAAGCTGGAGTGGTGCGACCGCGAGCACCACCGCGCCTTCGTCAACACCTTGCCGTTCGCCACCGGCATCCGACGCTAGCTGGAGGGAAGTGCCGCCCATGCGAGATCCCATGTCCGCTCTGACGGACGCCTTCACCAGCTTCCTGTTCGGCAAGGTCGAGACCACGCGCCTGCCCGTACGCACCTCCACCGGGCAGGCGCAGGCCGTCTACCTGCCCACCGCCGCCCCCGGACTCGGCGACTCCGGCGTCATCATCGGACGCGAGGTCTACAGCGGCAAGGGCTACATCTACGACCCCTTCCAGCTCTACGGCCAGCAGCTGCCGGCCCCGCACTGGCTGGTCCTCGGCGAGTCCGGCAACGGCAAGTCCGCCCTGGAGAAGACGTACGTCCTGCGCCAGCTCCGCTTCCGGGACCGCCAGGTCGTCGTACTCGACGCCCAGGGCGAGGACGGTGTCGGCGAGTGGAACCTCATCGCCCAGCAGCTGGGGATAACCCCCATCCGCCTGGACCCCATCGCCGCCAACGACGACGGGATCCGCCTCAACCCCCTCGACCCGGCGATCACCACGACCGGCCAGCTCGCGCTGCTCCGGACCATCATCGAAGTCGCCATGGGCCACGGCCTCGACGAACGCTCCGGCTTCGCCCTCAAGGTCGCGCACGCGTACGTCGTCGACACGATCCGCGACCGCCAGCCGGTCCTCACGGACATCGTGGAACAGCTCCGCCACCCGGAGGCCGAGTCCGCGGAGGCCATGAACGTCGACATAGACGACGTACGGGCCTGGGGCCTCGACGTGGCCCTCGTCCTCGACCGCCTGGTCGACGGCGACCTGCGCGGCATGTTCGACGGCCCCACGACGGTGGGCATCGACCTCGACGCCCCGCTGATCGTCTTCGACCTCTCCCACATCGACCGCAACTCGATCGCAATGCCGATCCTGATGGCGATCGTGGGCGTCTGGCTGGAACACACGTGGATTCGCCCGGACCGCAAGAAGCGCATCTTCCTGGTCGAGGAAGCCTGGCACATCATCAACAGCCCCTTCGTGGCCCAGCTGTTCCAGCGCCTGCTGAAGTTCGGCCGCCGCCTCGGCCTGTCCTTCGTCGCCGTGGTCCACCACCTGTCCGACGTGGTCGACGGCGCGGCCGCCCGCGAGGCCGCGGCCATCCTCAAGATGGCCTCGACCCGTACGATCTACGCACAGAAGGCGGACGAGGCCCGGGCGACGGGCCGCGTCCTGGGCCTCCCCCGCTGGGCCGTGGAGATCATCCCGACCCTCACCCCCGGCATCGCCGTCTGGGACGTCAACGGCAACGTCCAGGTGGTCAAACACCTCATCACGGAGGCCGAACGCCCCCTGGTCTACACGGACCGCGCCATGACGGAGTCCTCGTCCGGGCCCCAGCTCCCCGACGACCTGCTGGCAGCCGAACTGGAGGCGGAGGAAAGAGCCCTCCTCATGGAACGCCACCGCAACGGCGGCCCGGGCTCGGCGACGACGGTGGCGTAAATGCACGACGAGCGGAACGGCAAGCCGGGCGGCATCCCGGACGGACTCCTGATCGCCCTCCTGGCGTTCCTCCTGGGCCTGGCGACCCTGGTCTGGACGTCGACGGGCCTGGCCGCGCTCTTCTCGAAGGGCGCCTGGCCGTCCACGGTCACGTTCACCCGCACCGCGGGCGCGGTCCGCGCCCTGATAGCTCAACCGCACGACATCCCGGGAGCCTGGCCCGACACGGCCCCGTCGGCCCTCTCGGGCTGGGGCCTGTTCTGGGGCCTGTTCATCAGCCAGCTCCTGATCCTGCTCGTGCTGACGATCTTCGTCATGGGTGTGATCGCCCGCACCAGATCCCGCCGCGCCAAGCCGGGCCCGCCGCCCGTCCCCGCCGATCCGCACCCGGCGGCGCATCCGGCCCCTCCGGCCTTCGAGGCCCGGGGGCACGGAGGCGGCGCCCCCATCGGCGCCGGCCCCACGATCCCGACCCCGACCGCTCCGCAGCACGCCCCGCCGCTGCCGCACCACGTACCCGCGCCGCCCGCACCGGCCCCGGTGCCCCATCCGGCCCCGCCGGCATTCGAGGCACGGGGACACGGGGGCAGAGCCGCGGACAACGGCGATGGCGACCGCAACACCCGCATGACCTACGGCCACCCGGCCGAGCGCCACCCCCTGGCCCTCCAGGCCCTGGCGGCAGCCGAGGGCGCGGCCCTGGTCGTGACCTCCTCCCCCGTCCTCTGGGCGGAGACCAAGGACGCCCGCGCCAAACTCGGCCCGGTCCTCCTCTACGACCCCTCGCACCTCTGCGACACCCCGGCCCGCATGCACTGGAACCCCGCCGACGCCTGCACCGACCGCGACACCGCCGCCGCCCGCGCCGTCGCCCTCCTGGCCCCCGTACGCCCCCAGGCCCGTATGGACGCGGCCATCGCCGACACGGCGGAAACGCTCCTGCGCAGCTGGCTGCAGGCCGCGGCCCTCGACGACCGCCCGTTCAAGCAGCTGCACCGCTGGGCCCAGGGCAACAGCGCCCAGGACCCGGTCCGCATTCTCCGTACGCACCCCCAAGCCGCCCCCGGCGCCGCCGGCGAGCTGGAGAGCGCCCTCACCGCGCACCCCGAACGCCGCGAGCAGGCCCAGCACCTGACGGCCCGTGCCCTCTCCTGCCTGACGTCGATCCACATCCGCGAGGCCTGCAACCCGAACCGAACAGATGCACTGACGCTGGCATCGTTCGTGGCCGAAGGGGGCACCCTCTACCTGGTGGGCGAATCGCTGGAAGATCCCCGTACCCACCCGGGTGCGATGCCACTGCTCACCGCACTCGCCGCGAGCGTGGTCGAGCACGGCCGCCGCATGGCCGCACGGTCATCCCACGGCCGGCTCGACCCACCACTCACCCTGGTCCTGGAGGACGTCGCGGCCGTGGCCCCGATCCCCCAGCTCCCGGAGCTCCTCCAGGAGGGCGCCCTCCCCCTGCTCGCCCTGTGCCGCAGCCGCGAACAGGCCCGCGACCGCTGGCCGGAGGCGGCGGCCCTCCAGCACTAGGGAGCGTCCGCTCCGGGGTGTCCGCCAGGGGGTGCGCTAGGGGGTGTCCGCAAAGTCCCGCCTGCCCCGCGGCGCCCGGCACGCGCTCTCGGCGCACCGGGCGAAATCCCGAGTACGTCCAGTACACGGGCTTCCGCCCGGCACACCGAGAGCACGCACCGGACGCCGCGTGAGCGCCCTGCGGGCGCACGGCGCTACTTTGCGGACACCCCCTAGGGACGCGGCAACACGTACTCGAACTCCTTGGCCCCCGGGTCCGCCGGCACCGGCAGTACCTCCCCGGTCGCCCGGAACCCGAAGCGCCGGTAAAAGGCCGCGGCCCGCGCATTCTCCTCGTGCACGAAGAGCCGTACGCGCTCCAGCGCCGGCCCCTCCAACGACCAGGCCCACTCGAGCGCGGCCGCGAAAAGCCCCTCGGTCACCCCGGTACCCCGCTGCTCGGGACGTACGAACACGCCCACCAGGTGCCCCTGCGTCTGCTCGACGGCGCGCTCGAAGAAATCGGTGGTCCCGCCCTCCTCGACGAGCACGGTCACGGACCCGACCCACTCCCCGTCCGGCGCCTCGGCCACGAACTGCCGTGCATGACGCCCGTGCGAAGCGCCCCTCGCCCGGTCCTGCCAGAACTCGTCCGCCCTGGCCTCGGCCTGCTCCAGCGTCTCCAGGAAGGCCACCGGCGCCGCCGGGTCTCTGAGCGCGACGATCCGCAGCTCCTTGACCTTCTCCCATTCGTCGGCACGCACTGCACGCATCACAAACTGATCCATGCCCCGGATCCAATCACAGGACCACGTGCCCGTAAACGCAGAAAAGCCCCGCACCGAACCCGTGAAGGGCTGGTGCGGGGCTTTCCCACAATGATTGTTCGGCGGCGTCCTACTCTCCCACAGGGTC